>DASXZH010000077.1:0-6727 GCA_036502005.1 Fimbriimonadaceae bacterium | reverse complement strand
TTCGCTTGCTCAGGCTTCGATGGACACGGTTACCCGGCCCACCGCTGAGGTCGCTACATGACGAACGAGCAATATTCATGGTCGATACTTTCAATCAACAAGACAAGCCAGACTTTTCCTGGCGCACCAAAGCTCGCAAAGAAGAGTGGGATCAGAAGGCCCATCCGCAACCCTCATTCCAAAATCAAAAATCAAAAATCAAAAATCCGATGCTTATTCCCACTTTACGAGCTTCATTTCGCCGGGGACGTTGACTAAGTCGCTCTTGGGCAAAACCCGGGCCGTATAGCCACGATGGCCCGCCACATGGCAAGCAAAGTTGCCCGAGTAAACCTGAAGGTTGTCTTCCTGCCCAGTAAGCGCAAGATCATGGATCTCCACATCGCGAAGATCGCGATTGGAATCCACCTTCCCCACAATCGCCTGAACGCGCACATCGTCAGGTGTCAAACCATCCAAATCGACCTTAACCTCTAGTCCGCACTCAGAGCCGAGGTGGTTCACAGAGCCCATCGTGTCCCTCACGGAAACAATCCGAACCTTTGCCCACGAAGTATTGATCCTTCCACGCCAGGCCAAAGCCTTGGCCGCGTTGTCGTTCTCCTCAAGTTTGTGGTAGGCCTCTGCGCTTGGCATGTAGAACTTTTCGGCGTAATCTTTAACCATTCGAGAGGTTGAAAACTCCGGAGCAAGCGTCGCAATGGATCTCTTGACCATCTCTACCCAGGCCGAGGGCACAAGGCCATCGGTTCGGTGATAGAAGTTCGGCGCGATCTCGTTCTCAATAAGGTGGTACAGAGTGCGGCTATCTAGCCAATCCTGCTGCTGGTGGTCGGGAACATCGAATCGATCTCCGATCGCCCAGCCCATGCCTGGCTCGTAAGCCTCATCCCACCATCCATCGAGGATAGAGCAGTTGAGGACGCCATTCGGCACAACCTTCATACCGCTGGTGCCGCTTGCCTCCATCGGCCGACGAGGGTTGTTTAACCACAGATCGACGCCCTGGACCATAGCTCGTGCAACTTCCATATCGTAGTCTTCTAAGAAAACCATTCGATGCTGAACGCCTTCTTCCTTGGCGAACTTCACCAACTCTTGAATGAGCAACTTTCCGCCGTCATCACGAGGATGGCTTTTGCCCGAAATCACAAACTGAATCGGCCTTTCTTTATGAAGAAGTAGGTTCTTCAACCTTTGCCGGTCGGTGAGAACCAGCGTTGCCCGCTTATAAGTAGCGAACCGCCGTGCAAAGCCGATCGTAAGAATGCGCGGATCGAGAACAGTTTCGACTTGGCTGAACGAAGCGCGGCCAAGGCCACGGCCCTCCGCCTTTTTCTGCAGATATTTCCGCACAAACCTAACGAAATCGCCACGCTGGTTCTCTCTTGCAGCCCAGAGATCGCGATCAGGGATCTTCCAAACATCCTTCCAGGTTTCCGGGTTATCGCCGCGGCGTCGCCACTCTGGCGATAGGTATTCGTCGAAGAGGGCCGTCATTCGGCGGCAAACCCAGGTCATGGTGTGGATGCCGTTGGTGATGGCCTCAACTGGCACCTCATCCTCCGGGTAATCCTTCCAGCGACTCTGGAACATGCCCCGAGAGACCGAAGCGTGCAGCTTTGAGACTCCGTTCACATGGTTGGAGTTGCTGATAGCCAGCAGTGCCATATTGAACGCCTCGCCTTGGTTTTCGGGGTCGAAGCGACCGATCCTTAGCAGATCCGTAAAAGGAACTTGGATCTGATTTGCCAATGGCGATAAATATCTCTCCAGCATGTCCGGCGCGAAAACGTCGAAGCCGGCCGGCACGATGGTGTGCGTTGTGAATACGTTGCCACTAACGGTCACCTGGCGAGCGGTTCGGTAATCCACATTCTTCGCCTTCATGTACTGGCGGATCCGCTCCAGAGCCAAGAACGCGGCATGTCCCTCGTTCATGTGGCAAACGGTGGGGTTAAGGCCAAGGGCCTCCAGCGCGCGCATTCCGCCTACACCCAGAATCATCTCCTGGCGGATGCGCATCTCCTCGTCGCCGCCGTAGAGGGTATCCGTAATGCCTTGATCGGTCGGCTCATTCTCTAAAATGTTGCTGTCCAACAGGTAGAGCGGAATACGGCCGACGTCGGCGCGCCAGATCTGGCAAGTCACAACGCGATCCGGAAGCTGGACTTCGATGCGGATCGGCTGCAGGTCTTCGCCTCGCACCAATGTCAGAGGAAGCTGATAGAAATCGTAAAGCGGATAGTTTTCTTGCTGCCAGCCATCCGGGCTTAGAAACTGCTTGAAATAGCCTCGGGAATAGAGCAGGCCAATGGCCACGAAAGGCAAGCCAAGGTCGCTTGCTGCCTTAAGATGATCGCCAGCGAGGATGCCAAGACCACCGGAATAAATGGGAAGCGATTCCGAAATTCCAAACTCTGCACAGAAATAGGCGATGAGCGTGTCGGCGCGTTTGCCTGCGTAAGCCTCGTCGAACCAAGTTGAGGTGCTTAGATAATTCTTTAGATTAGCCGAGCAGTCGGCAAGATGGCCAAGAAAGGCATCGTCCTTACAAAGTCGGCCTATCCGCTCGGCGGAAAGTTTGCTTAAAAACTGGACGGGGTTGTGCGCAACCGCTTCCCAAAGCTGCCTATCCATCTCCCGAAACAGGTCTCGAGTTTCGTGGTGCCATGTCCATCTGAAGTTGTATGCGAGTTCGCGGAGCGGTTTCAATTGCTCTGGAAGTTCTGCCACGACCTCGAAAGAATGCGAGTATTTCGGGTGCTTCATGCAGGCTTTATTATGGCTAACTACAGCGATTTTGCCAGGTGGACACAACAACTGTGAGCAATATAGTTAGCGAGTAAGGGGGGCTCCTTAGTGGACCTTGTTGCCGACGTATTGAATATTCCGTGCCCAGGTTAGCGTTGCTGCCAGTTGTGGTAGCGCAATAGGGTTGAAGCACGCGTTGCGGCGGCAGTAAAGACGCAAACCACAGCCAAAATGGTTTTCAAGCTTCATTAAATCTTGCAGCTGAGTCTTCGGCTAACGCCCAGCGCTTCAAAATAAAGCACTCGCACAATCAAGTCCCAAGACCATCTGTTCAATATTATGCTACTTGTTATCATTTTTTATAGTATTACAATCCAGTTACTAAACCAGACTTACCGCATCTCATATTTTCACCGGTCACTTGAACAGAGGGCTGCAGAAAGATCATCAAAATCGGCTTTTAATAATGGCAAACAAATTTAATAGTTTTGCTATTTATGGGTTTATATAGTATTCTTCTCTCGGAGTATGTACTACATGTTACAAAACTATAAGCCTTTAACGTGGGCCCTTTTCGCCCTGTCAATGATGCCAATCGCATCTTTTGGTCAAAGTCCAGCTGGAACCGGCGCTGGCCCTGTTACACCGGCAACCCTAATGGTTCATGGTTATTCGAGCAGACCGTGCGCTGCATTTAATGTGAACGTCAATGCCACAGGGGAGTTGTTAAGCGCTATTCAAACTTCGACAGCCAATTCAGACCTTAAACAACTCTTGACAACCATTACATCGAGAAATGAGATAAAGGCATTAGCTTCAATTTTAGCCACTGCTAAGAACTGGCAGGTAGCCGTATGGCCGGGCGTAGGGAGAGTACCGCAATGGACCTCTAACTCCATCGCATCTCCCGGCCCGGCCATTTACCCCATTCAAAGCGACGGAACCTCAACCTCCAGCTTTATCATCGTTCTTAATCCAATCGCGAAAGACCCGAAAGGAAAATGTTTGGTGCCCGATCGGCGATACATCTTGCGGCTAATGTTTCCGGCTGGCACGCTCACAGACTCTGATAGCGCGACCATTTTGGACAGCACGGGGAAACCGTTACCAGAACTTACCCACAGCTATTTTATTGATGTGGAAGATAAGCCCCTTAAGCTCGATCCCACAAAGCCCGGAAGCCAGCCACTTCAAGCTGTGGCATCTAGGCTTAAGGGATCCGTACATACCGCCGTCGAAGACCATCTTTCGCCAAAGGAAATAGCGCCCAACACCCAGTCACTAATAGTGCCGGCCGTGTCGGTCTCCGATATCATCAAATCCCCAACCCTAAAAATTATTAATAAGCCCAGCTTTTGGAGCATTAATGGCAGTCCTGGAACAGATTATGAACTGACCGGTACCCTTGACATTCAATCCGTAACCAACTTGATCGGCGAAGATTCGCCAGGCCTCTTAGACGAGTCGTGGAGCTACAACTTGACCGACCAGATTAAGAGTTTTGGCGTGACGATGAAAGGCCAAGACACAGTCTCAACGATTCCCTGGCTATACACCCTCGATTGGAACACAGGTCGATCAAACAGTTCAGTGGGCGTACCAATGGAACTCGGCTTCACGGTAAATCAGGAGTTCGAAAACAAATACCCATTGATTGGCATCGGCCTTACCAGAGTCTTAGCTAGAGCGCAACGCGACCAAACGTTGGCACAAGCCGACGTTGATGGCCTTCCAAAGTTCAGTGTGTTCCTTGAAGCTACCGGACCCATCGCGCAATATCACCAATCGCCACGCTTACTCGAAAATACTATTAGCAGGTTTCACTTCAGCCTTGGGACAAAGGGAATACCCATTTTTGGGCGAACATCGAGTGATATGAAAGGAATGATTGAAGATACGAAGAAAACTCAAGTGTCGGTATTCTTCCAGCTAGATGGTTGGCTAAACGATAAACAAGTTGGATACCAGGTGTATAACCCAACATCAAAAGCTTTAATTCTTCAGCGCAATCGGACCATAGAATCGTACGCTAGTTTCGGCATATCATATATGGGCTTTAGGCTCGGATACTCAACAGGGGTTGCTAGTTGGGCTCCGTTAGCGAGGCAATCGGGAACGCCAACATTCGGTTATCAGACGACTTTCTAGAGATCACTCGTTGCTGGCGCCTCGCCTGCTCATCTAAGCGAGGCGCTTTCCCTTTTAAGGGTCGCCCCGACATCTTCCTTGGTAATCTTCTTGGTATGGCTGTTTCCCTACTGCTGGCCTTTGCTCTCCAAGCCCCCCTCATGCTTGGGCATCACAAGGCGGTTTATAAAGATGGGATCCTCCAGCCTTGGACATCTTGGAACGATGCCCTAGCCCGTGAGATGAAATGGTACGAGGCATGCCCTACGGATCACGGCTACCCGCTATTCACGACTTTAACTTTCATGGATTCGCACTATGGAGTTATCGCTAGTCGGAATGACTGCATCCCCGCTATGCAGAACGGGGTTGGCATCATTTCTTATCTCGAATACGACGCCTACACCCATCACAAAAGTTCCAACTACCTACAGACAGCCCGGAAAATGGGCGACTACATTTTGGAGCAAGCGCTAACGCCGGATTCCGGGGCGTATCCGCGTTTTCCAAGATCTACGGGACATGAAGGACAATGGCCTCAGCCACCAGATTGCGGCTCGCAAGACGACAAACCCTACGAGATCCAGCCCGACAAGGGTGCAATTGCGGGCTACGCCCTGCTTCTTCTATCTGATGCCACCGGCGATAAGAAATATCTGGAAGCCGCACTGCATATTGCGCGGGTGTTGGTTAAGACCGAGCGCGTAGGCGATGCCACCCATTCGCCGTGGCCGTTCCGGTCCGACTTCCAGACCGGCAAAACCCGAAACGAGGTCAGTGGCGATAGCGGGTTCTTCTTGAGGTTATTCGATGGCCTTGCCGCGCACGGTTTTCGCGAGTTCGCTAACGCGCGCGAAATTATGTGGAACTGGATTCGGGACTTTCAAATCCCCAGCGCCAAAGGCGACGGAATGCTGTTTGTGCAGTTCTTTGAAGACCACCACAACGATAACAACCGCACGGCTTGGGGTCCTCTGAACCTGGCACGCTATCTGATCGAGGCTAAGACGGCGGTTGATGTTAGTTGGGAGGCGGACGCGAAGACCCTCATCGATTTTGCAAACCGAACCTTTACCCACGTTCGCTATGGAGTCACGATCTGCGGCGAGCAGGACGAAGACCACGATCCCTGGGGTGGGATCAACTCAACTTGGGGAGCGGTTTTGGCGCTCTATTCTCGGGCAACAGGCTCGCCGGAATACAGAAACCTAGCGCACGAGGCGCTGACTTTTTGCCTATATGCCGTTGCCGATAACGGCTGCCCCCGGGACAGCCTTCACAACCCAGAAGATGGGGGCTGGCAGGAGGATGCCCATACGGATAAAGTGCATAACATTGTTGATGCGCTCAACGCATTTCCGGGATGGGGGAAGTAATTTTCGATTTTCGATTTTCGATTTTCGATTGGGTGACGGAACGTTTCAAGCAGGAAACGCTAGTGCATCTAATTTCCACAAATCCGTCTATAGAAAGGGATGGCAGGGGCGACAGGATTCGAACCCGCGACCTACGGTTTTGGAGACCGCCGCTCTACCAACTGAGCTACACCCCTGCGAGGGAAAAGGAATTTTACCTCAAGGGGTGACGGGTGACAAGTGACGGGTGACGAGTGAAGATTCGGAAACCGTCATCCTAACTCTCATTGCTATTACGTTAAGGAATTTTGGAGTATCGCAAAGTCCCTCACCCCTCTCGGGCGGAGGGGTCTGGAGTGAGCCCTTTTTTGTAAACACCTATTGATAAGTTGTTAAGAGACATTTAGAGCCTCTCGGTAGAACTGGTCAGGGGATTTGTATCCTAATGAAGAGTGAAGTCTTTCCTGATTGTATATGTGGAGGTAGATATC
>DASXZH010000076.1:0-96938 GCA_036502005.1 Fimbriimonadaceae bacterium | reverse complement strand
CCGCCAACGGAAGCTTTGACGGATTGCAGAACTTTGGCGACAGCATTCTCAAGCTGACGCCATCGCTAACCGTGGCCGACTATTTTACACCCTTCCATCAAGAGTTTATGGATGCGTGGGATCTGGATTTAGGGTCTTCGGGTGCGCTATTCCTGCCCGATTCAAACCTTGTCTTTGGAGGAGGCAAAATCCCCAAATCATATCTCCTTAGAGGTTCGAACTACGGCAAGTACGTTGATGATTCGACGGCATTAGAGTCTTTGCTGGCGGGTAACAGCTATTTAAAGAGCACCCCGGTTCTGTTTTCTCACAACGGTAAGGGTTTGCTTATCTCCTGCACGTCCAACGATTTTATTCGCGCCTACCCGTACAACGCGTCGGCCGCTGTACCGGTAAGTACGACTCCAGCTTGGCAAAGCGACAGCAGCGCGGATGGGGCCGGATACTTCATGACGCTGTCGACCAACGCTCAAAATCCTTCGACAGCGGTTCTTTGGGGAACATGCAACTTCAGTGGACAGAGCCAGCAAACTGCCGCGCCTGGTGCTATGCAAGCTTATAATCCGTTGAATGGAACACTTCTTTGGTCCAGCCGCACGGTCGCTTCCGATAACATCCCCTACTGGGCCAAGTTCGTTAGCCCAACAGTCGCCAACGGCAAAGTCTATGTGCCATCCTTTCCTTCAGAAGACCAGGTGACCACACCGGGCCAGCTTATCTGCTACGGGTTATTAGGAACTCCCAGCGTGCCAAAGGCGCCGGCAGAGCCAACCGTGGTCTCCGGGAATGGTGAAGTGCAGCTTTCCTGGGCCGGCGTTCAGCAGGCGACCAGTTTCAAAATCTACCGCCAAGCCGGGGGGGCTGGTCCTTTCTTACCGATCGTGGCCGGGTTAACCACGCTGTCCTATAAGGACACTTCTGTTGTAAACGGAACAGCCTACGCTTACGAACTGGTCGCAGCGAACTCGTTCGGCCTGAGCGCTGCTTCGCCTCCTGTAATCGCCAATCCCAAAACCTCATTGGTCCTTTATAAGACGAACTGTGGAGGGCCGGCTGGAGACGGTTTTGCTGGCGACAACTACTTTACAGGTGGCACAACTGCCTCGACGACCTCGCCAATAAAGAATGGCGGCTCATATGTCGCCGTTTACCAGACGGCCCGCGTCGGCACTTTTTCGTATACTTTTTCGGGCCTGGTGCCTGGCGCCACCGACTCCGTTTTTCTCGCCTTTGCCGACCTCCAACAAACGCGGGCCGGGCAGCGGATTATGAATGTTTCCGTAAACGGGCAGCAGGTGATTTCGAAGCTAGACTTGGTCTCTTTTGTTGGCCCGTTAACGGCGTACGACGCAACTGTAACCGGGCAAGTTGCGCCAAACGGGACCCTCACAGTCTCTTTCTCGCCAGACGCTTCAAGCCCAGTTCAATCTGCTACCGTTTCCGCTGTCGAAGTCTACTCGGGTGCGTGGCTCCGACCACTAAGCCCCACGATGACGGCAACTGCCGCGCTCAATGGGCCGCTGATTACATGGAGCACAGTGGCTGGAAGGACGACCGGCTACAACATTTACCGAGGCACTGCGAAAGGAGCAGAGACCCTCTATCTTCCTGGTTTAACGACCTCCGAAGAAGCCTACTTCGATTACAACGTTAGCCCAGGAATGACCTACTACTATTACGCGACGGCTACTGGGCCCTACGGTGAAAGTGCGCCTGGCCCGGAAGTTTCCGTTCCTGCCTACGCATTTGGAGTGATGGCGTCCCCATCTTCGATAACTCTTTCAAGAGGTGCGGGAATTCCCCAATCCGTAATCATTTCTCTTACCAACGCCCCGAATGCCACAGGGGTTGGCAAGTTCCACATTTCGAACTTGCCGTCGGGAGTGACATTGGCGGGTGAAATTGGGGCGGTCGAAGTGAACCAACCGTTAACGGTAACCCTAAGAGCCTCACCAAAGGCGGTTCTGGGAGCTAGTACGGTAACGGTTTTAGTCAACAGTGGCCCAAATTACAGGCAAACGCAGTTCTTAATCACGGTAACCAACTAGTTATGGCGGCTATAACTGATGTCGGCGAAGTAGAAGACTTGGCTTGACGCCATGCGGTCCCGGTAGGGGCCGAAATAGATTTCGATGCCTTGGTTTGGATGCCGATCTGTTTTGCCGGTCTTGAAGCCGATGTTGGTTGCCGGGGCAGAGGGATCGTAGCCGATGCTCCCAACCCAGTTAACCGTTTCAGTGTCGTTAACGGAGACCGAAATGCGGCCATCTTCTTTGAATCCGAATACGGCCCGAACTTTGAATCGGTACCATTTGCCGCGTTCGAGGGCGTCTGAGCCAGTTGGTTTTATTTCAATCACATGGGCGCTTGGGTTGCCTCCAGTTTCCATGTTGCGGACGACGAAGGCAAACTTTGGCGTGTCGGTTGGCTTCTCGCCCCTAAGAATCTGGAGCGATAGCGGCGGCCCAAACGGAGAGCCCTGCCACCATTGGGCGACCACATAATCGCGGCCGGTTGTCGGAGTCTGAAAGTCTTTGTCTAGCTTGACGGCAAAGCTGAGTTCCGAGAGTTTGCCGTCAAAGGTGGGCGCGTTGGGGTTATTGCCTTTAATAACCGTGTAGTTGATCTTATCCCGGCCATTATCCGACCCCGCTCCGGACGTTGGCTGCAGTTCAATTCGGATTGCCTTGCCCACTTCTTCGTCATCAACGATCGTGGGTACCACGGCCGGCTGACCCTTAGTCACGCAGTCAAAGTGATGGCCACCAACGGTCAGCCTCCAATTAGAGGAATCTATGTTGGCCTCCTTCTTGAAATCCAGCTTTACGTGAGGTTGCTGTCGTGTAATGGGTGAGAGGTTAGGAATGAGATCCCCCTCCCCTGCTCCCTGGGAGGGGAGGGGGTGGGGGGAGAGGTAAGGGCCTTTGCCCTCCGATTTCGAGGCAAAGAGAATTGCTAGCATTGCTAACGCGCCAGCGACCAGCAAACCCTTCATGTTAAATATGACGTTCGGATAACTGTTTGTTCTCGGAGAATCAAACTTCGCCTTCCGTCGAGGCTACTGGACCCAGCGGTTGAACCTTTTTCTTATTGAGATGCCAGACCCCCGCGCCTAAACCGACGATCGTAAATTCAGAAACGAGCATTCCCAACCGAAGCAAAATAGCTAATACAACCACCAATGGTTTGGCGTAAGTTCTGTCCAACAATAAATAAATTGCCCCTTCTCGGACACCCAACCCAGCAGGAGTAAGAACGGCCAGAAAACCTACAAACCAAGAGCCCGCAAACGAACTCGCGCAAGCGGGGTAATCATAAAACCCAGTCGTAGTTTTTGAGGCAGCTAAAGAGAGAAGAATGAACCCAGAATACATCCAAAATCCTGTGTAGAAAAAGAGCAGGCCGAGCGATGCTCCTAACTTCATTTGTGGCACCTGGACCGGTCCCGGCGCATCCTTTGTGATTCTCCGCTTTAGGAAGCCGAGAGGCTTCACATCTAGAAGCTTCGCAAAAACGTGCGGCCGAAAGCAAATCACCAGGCACAAGGCGACCAAAACCGCCGCCGTCCAGCCGAGGTATTCGAGGCCTTTTAGATGGGTTACACCGCCAAGAAAAACCAGGGTTGTTACAACCGCCCCAACCACGATATAGCACATCTCGAGAACGATGGCAAATGCGACGGTTCCAGACGGCAGCCCAAAATCCTTTGCAATCATCAGCCGCGCGGCTGAATAAATAAAAGGCCCGGGGATCCAGCGCGCCATAAGGCTCGAAACCCACATTCGATGGCTTTCACTCAACGTAATCGGAAGCGATAGCGAGCGCAAGATCAAGTGCCAGCCAATAGCCTGGATCTCGTAATGGATTAGAAAGAGCCCCAAGGTCAACAGAAGAAACCAGGGATGCGGGATAGCCGTGATATCGATCTGCTTGGAAACGGAGTGAAGGGCCCAGGCAAAACCGACAAGGGCGAGCGCGACAGCCGTCCTCCGCACAACAAGCCTCACATCGATACCGGCGGCCACAACTAACTATAGAACAGCAAAGAGCCCTAGATGTGAAATCTAGGGCTCTTTGCGACGAAGAGAGTAAGGTTAAACCTTGGTTACGGGAACCGGCAGCGACAGGGATACGAGACCGAATGCATCGGGGCTATTGCTCGGCACCGAGATTCGGAAATCATCGTTTCCGCCCAGCATGGCCTGGAACAGCGCATTGGGAAGGGTGAATATCGCCGTGCGCCATTGGCCGGTGTTGGTCATCGTGACGTAGGGAGTGGAGCAGCCAACATTGTTCGTCGTTCGGTAATCGATCCTGAACTGGTCTGTGCCCGAGTCAAAGTAGTCAACTCGGATAGTGCAAACACCCTGACTAGTCGGTGCAAAAGTCCGAGCAACTTGATAGTAGATGAAGTTGCTGCCCTGTTGAACCGAGACGGCTGGTTCGCCGCCCGCTGTCACGGTCTGGCACTGGCCAATCGAACCCCAGCTATTCTGGTAAAGGCCGTTTTCGTTGCTAAACTGGCCGCCAGGTTGCTGCCAAACCGTTTGAGCTCCTACATAGCTCACGGGAGTGTAGTTGTGGGCGATGGAGGTCCACTGTGACGTGAGGTTGATGTAGCCGAAGGATCCGAGGTTTCCGTATGTCTCGAAGTTGAAACCGGTCGAATCTGTACCCGAGCCGCAAGGCTCGATCTGCGAAGATTCCGTCCACTCGTTAAAGCTGGTAACTGCGACCATGGGCATGTTGTTACCCAAGTCTAGAGCCTCGGCCCAAGTCTGGTTATACGTCTGGCCGTTGTTCCTGCTTACGATCCCGGTGTTGCCCTTGCTTCGCAAGGCATTATAGCCAGGCGAGCAGGTTGGGATGTACCAGGCGCCGGCAGGTAGGGTTTGCGCAAGCTCTCGCTCGTTGAACGCCGAATACTGTCCGTACCCAAACATTCCATCGAAGTCGCCGGCCGTTACCCAAGACGGATCGTAGTTATTGTGAACCAGCATTACGGCGCCATATTTGGCGTGGATTGCATCGATGGTGGACTTCCAACTCGCTGGCGATACTGAATCCGACTGGGAAAAATAGAGGAAGAAAACCGGCTTGGGGTTGTTGTTCTGAAGGAAAGGCGTAGATCGCGTGTTGGTGTACCAACCTGGTAAGGAACTGTAGTTAGCCATCAGGTAGGCGACATCCTTGGCAACGCTGGCCGGTGTTCGACCCGAATATTCGTCGATCATGATCGGCATGCTGATGTTCTGCTGCGATGCGGCGCCCAATAGAGTTGGAACCAGCGAATCCACACGCTGTCCTTGCATAGTGGAAGTTCCCCACCAAGACAGGATCAGATCGTCAAGCCCCGCCTGATTTGCCCAGAGCATGTGATTGGCGACTGTTGTGTTGATACGGCTGTCGTATTCACCTAGTCCAGGAGCCATATCCAGAAGACAAGCCCATTGGTTTTGAACATACCAAGCGTAATAAAAAGCGGCCGTCTGCGGCTGCTGGCCAGTCGAGGGGTACTGCGGCTGACTGAACGGTTGCTGAGGCACCGTTGAAGCCGTCGCCTTCTGACTCGTCGTGGTAGTAGAGCTAGTTGTAGCTGCTTTTACCTGACCTTGCGCAGCAACGCCGAAGGCCAACATAATTGTCCAGACACTTAAAATTCGCAACCTCATTCCTTTCTCCAGTTGGTCTTGCCGACCAGAGGCGCATCCAGCGCCACATGGGGTTACTGCCGCAAGAGGCGGCTGAGAATCATGGTAATTAAGCTGGAAAATGCCGGAACCAGGTGTTTAAACGGAGCGGAATTAGAAGCAAGAATCAATTTTCCTTCATTTGTACGGAAAATTGATGACACAATTCGGAACAAGCGACGTTGCATTGAGTCTAACGTGGCAATGGGGTAAAAGGCCGTACCCTTGGGCACTCCCAGCCGAGTGTCCTCGACGAAGAAGTCATCTTGTGAATGCGCAGATATTTGATGCGTGGAGGACTGTAATGCAACTTGACGAGAAAATAGTATCGGCGGTTCCATCAAGCGCAGCGCTAACCGTTGAAGCGGGCTGCATGCTGTACGAGAAGACGAATCTCGCGAGTGAACTGAAATCTGGATCGAAAAAGCTTAGCGTCGTCATTCCCCTCATGAATGAGGAAGACAGCATTGACGAACTTTACAACCGTTTGAAAACGGTGCTTGCCGCCATCGCCCCTAACCACGAGCTTATTTTTGTGGATGACGGAAGCACAGATGGTTCTCGCCGCCGCCTTACCTCACTTTTTGATTTCGACAAGAAAGTAAAGCTGATTCTTTTCCGGCGCAATCTTGGCAAGGCAGCCGGCCTCTCGGCTGGATTCAAGCGCACGGTGGGTGATGTCGTTGTCATGATGGATGCCGACCTTCAGGACCAGCCTGAAGAGTTGCCGAACCTCATTGCAAAGCTTGACGAAGGCTTCGACCTCGTCACCGGCTGGAAAAAGAAAAGACATGACCCGCTCGGTAAAACCCTTCCTTCCAAACTCTTTAATAGGGTGGTCGGTCGATATTTCGACCTAAACATCCACGATTTCAACTGCGGCTTCAAAGCAATGCGCGGTGAGGTTGCAAGGGAACTGAGGCTTTACGGAGATTTCCACCGCTTTATTCCGGTGTTCGCTTCGGAACTAGGGTTTAAAGTCGCAGAATGTCCTGTCGAGCACGCTCCGCGCATCCACGGCCAATCCAAGTACGGCATGAAGCGTTTGGTCACGGGCTTCTTTGATTTCGCCTCCACCATTCTAATCACAAGGTTTCTGAAGAAGCCCTTCCAGTTTTTCGGTCCACTTGGCGGGGGCATGGTTCTGCTTGGCATCTTAATAGGGTGCTACTTAACGGTTCTCAACTTTATGGGACATGGCGACCATATCCGTCCGCTTTACATCGTGTGCGCAATCCTATTTCTTGGCGGTCTTCAGGTGATGTTCACGGGACTGGTCGGCGAACTCATCGTACGGCTTTCGCAGACAGGTAAGTCTACAGACGACGCCGCCAACGGGCAACTTACATGGCGGTCTCACGAACCGAGCGCTTTCAAAACGGACGTAGATTCTAACGTTGGGGCTTTTCGGTAAGTGAACGCGGCAAGGGGGAGTAAGCGGGATTTAGGGAATGTCTGCGTAATTGCATCCACCTATCCTAGATCGGAAGCTGATGTGGCCGTTCCTTGGCTCCGAGAAGAAGTTCGTCTACTGGCCGAGCAAGGTTACGATGTTTCCGTATTTGCGCCTTCCTATAAGGGATTAGGAGACCATACGCTGGACGGCATCACCGTTCGGCGATTTCGTTATTTCTTGGCGGGCAAAGAGGATTTAACCCATGATAGCGGCGCGCCCTCAAAGGTTCAAAAGCTAGGTTATTTCGCAATCGCCGGCTTTTATGTCCTACGCGGGACCCTGGCATTTACGAAACTTCATCGGTCACAGAAGTTTGATATAGTCCACGTTCACTGGCCTTTTCCTCATGCGAATTTTCTCCGCTTGCTGAAAGGGAAGAATCGGCCCAAAGTGGTTTTGAATTTCCACGGCGCGGAGCTGGCGTTGGCCCGCAAGTTTGGATTCGTTCGAAAGAATCTGGCTAAGAGCGCTCAAATGGCGGATGCGGTAGTTGCCAACTCAAGCCACACCGCGAACGAAGTGAAGCGCTTGACTGGTTATGATAATGTAGAGATCAAGGCTTATGGCTGCCCAGTCGCTAGCGCACAAACTCAGAAAGTCACCCCGGAGAAGGCCACTGTATTGTATGTTGGCCGCCTGATAGAGAGGAAGGGTGTTGAGCATTTAATCACGGCCTTTGAACTCCTTCGCAGAGAAATTGATGCGGAGTTGATCATTGTTGGGAACGGCTTCTTAAAGGAAAAGCTGGAAGCGCAAATCAAAGAAGCAAGATTGGAGAATTCCGCGAAAATTCTATCGGATATCAATAACGATGAGCTCGCAAAGCACTATCTTTCCTCTACGGTCTTCATGCTTCCAGCAATAGTTGATTCCAAGGGCGACACTGAAGGTCTCGGCGTGGTCTTGATTGAAGCGATGACGTTCGGTTTGCCGGTTGTAGCTTCGAATGTAGGTGGAATCCCGGATGTCGTCCTCAATGAGGAGACTGGGCTCCTGGTGCCCGAGAAAGATCCACAAGCCATAAAAAACGCTTTACTCAGAGTTCTCAGGGACGAAGAACTCAGAAATCGGCTGAATGCCGGCGCGAAGAAGCACATCGACGACTCCTTTTCGTGGCCGGCAGTTACGGCAAAGCTCGACCATTTATACCAAAGGCTGCTGCAGCCTTCCGACGGTCCTCAGCGAGGACAAGTCCCCGTCCGCAAACCGGTGCATTGAATACATGAGAATGACTACTAAGTTGATTAAAGCCATGGGGTTAGCCCCCCTCGCCCTTTTTGTGCTTGCCGGATGCGGCAAGTCCGGAGATAGTTCTGCTAATCCGGTAAGCGTGGACACGGTTCCCGCCAAAATGGGCTCTGCAGACGAAAGCGTGATGTCGCCGGGCACGATCGTGCCGGCCAACACAGTTAACGTCACCGTCCCTCCAAGCCCACCGATGGAGGGATTTTCGGGAACGGTTCGCGGCGTTTATGTGAAGGTTGGGGATCGGGTCAAGAAGGGACAGCTCTTGGCCGAACTGGATGGCTCAGAACAAGCCGCGGTTGTTAACGAGAGAGCCGCGAAAACTTTGGAGGCTGAAAAGCATTACGATCTCGTAAGGCACATGTATCGACCCGAACAGATCGAAGTTCAGCGGCTTCAGATTGTGGAAGACGGCAAAAATATCGACTCCTCCCGGGCCCACCTGCAACTCCTCTTGGATGGCAACCGACCGGAGCAGATCGACCAGGCCAAGGCCGCACTTGATCAGCAACAGACTTTGCTTGATCAACTTGTAAAGGACAACACTCGCAGCCACGCGCTTTTTGATAAGGACTTGATATCCCGGTCCGATCTCGAAAAGAACGATGAGATGGTTGCCGCTCAGAAAGACGTGGTTGCCCAAGCTGCAAACCAGTTAAAGATTTACCAACTAGGAGCGAGATCAGAGGATATTGCCGCCGCCCGCGACGATGTTCAGAAGTTCAGATCCGTTCGCGATAAAGACGAAGAGACCCTGAAGGTCATGCTCTTAGGCGCTCGGCCGGAAGCCATTGCCGAGGCCAAGCAGGCCATCGATCAGGCGAAGGCGGCTGAGAACTTGCAGAGGCAAGTCCTTACTCATCAATATATTCGCGCTCCTCAGGCCGGGATTATCGTCGAGCGAAATATAAACCCGGGAGAGGCGGCGGGTCCCAATCTTGGAGCTCGATCGGACAGCTCAGATCCGTTACGCCAGAATACAGAAGCTCTCTTTGAAATCGCCGACGATGACTCAGTTGAGTTCATGGCAAATGTCGACCAGCTATTCTTCCAGAACGTTTACACCGGGCAGCAGGCAACGCTCACTGTGGAAGCGCTCCCTGGCGAGACATTTGGCGCGAAAATCACCAGGATCCAACCGCTTGTATCTTCGTTAGAACACAACAAGCCGGGCGAATCCAACCCATCGACGCCGCTGACGTTTATGGTCTGGGCAGACATTTCCAATAGCGCCCACAAATTGGTGCCGGGCCAGACGGGCATCATCAGCGCAAAAAAGAGGGTGGCGGGATTAGTCGTTCCTCAGGCTGCCGTAAGCGCTTATAACCTTGGACAAGGCGGGGTCTATGTTGTTCAGAACGGAGTCGCCCACATGAAACAGGTTCGTTACGAAGCGACATCCGGCGGGTACGTCAAGATTTTGGACGGTCTGAAAGAAGGCGATCAGGTCGTCGTTTCGAACCTGGCCAATCTACACGATGGGCTGAGCGTGCACCCAAGACCTTCCAACGTGGCGGCCTTATCTCCTCGCGCGGCCGGCTTGTAAGCAAAGAAGACTAACATGACATTTACATTTGCCATTCTCTATTTGCTTCGCGCCGCCACGGATAAGCCGATCATGGCCGGTGATTCCCCGGTCACCTTAGACCAGGCGATCCGCGCGTCGCTTCAGCGGCCAGTTTTCAGCAGGACGCAGCAAGCCGTGCTCGACCAATCGATCGCCCATACTGAGCTTTTAAAAACAGCTCAATCTCCAACTTTCGAGATTCAGGGACTTTACAATACAGGCTACAACCCCGGACTCGGTCTGTCGGATGTGTCACTTGAGCGTGAAAAGCTGGCATTTTCAGCCAACTACTACCTGTACGATGCCGGAATGCGTTCTAACCGGGTTCAGGCCGCAAAGTCACTGGCCAAGGCGCAAACCGAGACAAACGACAGCGATAAGCTGACTCTTATCGGAAACGTAACCACCGTGTTTTTTGAGGGGCTTTCCGCTAAAGCATTACTGGACGTCGCCCAGAGTCAAAAAGCAGATGCAGCCGCTCACCTTGTCGATGTGGCTGAGCGCCTTAAGCTAGGCAACACGACAAAAGGAGAACTTCTCACCGCGCAGAGCGCGGTCGATTCGGCCGATTCTGCCATCTCTCTTCATAAAGCTGACTTGGAGAGCAGCGAGATTAAGCTGGCTCTTCTTATGGGGCTGGATTCGAAGGTCGATCGCCCAGAGCCAACCATAGCCGACGAACCCAACATTGCTCAGGCCGATGCCAAGGCGTTGATTGTGAAGGCGGAAGCGAACAGTCCTGTACTAGCTTCTCTAAAAGATCAAAAATCCTCGGCCCAGTTTTCTCTTCAGGCCGACAAGTCAACCTATCGTCCAGTGGTTTCGGCAAGGGGCGGAGCTGGATTCGTGGGCTATCAGGATCCTTTTTCCAGCGGACACTCCACAAGCGGGGGTTTTGCAAATGTTGGCCTCCAATTGGTAATTCCGCTCTTTGATAAGAGCGCCTATCATGAGACGGTCCGAGAAGGGAAGGACATAATTGCTCTCAAGCAGCTTGCCTATCAAGATGCCACCGAGCAACTGGAAACTCAAATCGAACTCGCCGTATCGGATCTGAACACAACCAAGCAAGCGCTGAAGAGTGCTCAATCTGCCGAGTCCGCTGCCACAGAGGCCTATAGGCTGTCCCGAGAACGCTACTCGCTGGGCCTCGGAACACAGATGGACGTTCTCAACGCGCTTCTAACCTTAACGACGGCCCGAGATACGGTGGCCGGAACGAAGCTTCGCCTTGATTCAATCATTCTCAATTTAGAAAGGCTTACCGGAGAACCGCTGGCTCAGAAATGACGTCCGAACCTTCGACAGAAGAAAGGGAAGTGCGCCATTCAAGCTGGAGCACCTCCATCCTATGCCTCATTTGCGGGCTATGCCTTTGCTTATCTGCCTTTATAGGTTGGTGGCGATTCCTTGATATGGCGCAACCGCCTTCCGTATTTTTTGCAAGGCTTGTGTGCTTTGTTATTGGCGTTGTCGTCATCCTTTTCTCTTTGGTTCGAAGACCGGCTTTTGCGATCAAATACGCGATCCCTATCGCTTTCCTGTTGCCTATTTTGATGCTCTTCACCTTGGCGATCTACGAGCCGGCGGCGGCTATGCATACCGTCAAGCAATCGGAAGAGGTCGATCGGGTGGTTGCCATGATCACCCTCGTTGACTTAGAGCCGAACGTGCCCTGGATCAATAATCGGAACCTTCGCTCCAGGCCGGTGGTGCGCAACGATTTCACCTTGATCGACGAGCTCGAAAACGAAGCCTCTTTTGCTCAGGCCGGCTTCTTCTTGACTGTCTTTTTTGCCGTTATCTTAGCCATCGTCGCCATCGCACGCCGCTCGGATTTGGCCTATGCCAAGGGCCCTCGACTTTGGATGCTCGCCGGCACGTTAGCAGCCTGCGCAATCATATTTGGCGTTCCGTTGGCCATGGGGCACCTTTATTGGCATTATGGGCACCAGGCCGAGTCAGAAGGCGACTATTCCAAAGCTGTGACGATGTTTGGTAAAGCCATTGGATGGGACAAGAGGCTTGACTACGATTACGCCTTCCACTATGATTTGGGCCGTATGTATGGCCGGGCAGGGATGACCGGCGAGCCGGACTACTGGGCTGCCATCGCCGACACCTATGAGGCGACGGGTGGGAAAGACGATGTTCAGGTGGATACCGGTTACAACATCTATCGCTCGCACATCGAAAACCCCAACTGCAACCCAGCGATGGCGCCAAGAATGGCCAACACTTATCTTCGGGAGGCTAACGTCCGCTTCGATACCGGCAACGATCTTCAAGCGATTGAACTGCTCCGGCAGGGGCTAGCCATTGACCCGACAAACATTGAAGTTCGCTGGGCCTATGCCACCGCTCTTACAACCCAAGGCATCTTCGGCGAAGCAGAACGCCAGTGGAATGAGATCATTGGTGAAAATGAGGCGGCCGGTCTTTTAAGAAGCAAGTTCTTCGTCAGCCTAACTTATCGAAAGACCCTTACTGCCCGCGCTTGGAGCGGCTTAGCTTGGTGTTACTTTGCGACCGGAAACACGCACAGTGCTGAAGCTTGCAAAGCCAACTCGACCCAAGTGGGAAGTTCTTACCTCCCGGTGGCGGAGGACTAACATGGCAAGGGAAGGCATTAGACCACCTCGCTCGAAGAGGCTGACTCTGTTGGCTTTATTTTCACTCGTGCTGGCGTCCTTGCTTGGCGGTTATTTCCTGTGGAACGCGAATGATAACTCCCAACTGGACTATTTCGCTTTTCCTTGGCGAACGAACTGGATCAAGGCTCCGTTCACCGGAAGCACAGCCTGTTTCCGAAAGGAAATTCTGCTTACAGATGGCGCGAGAAGCGCCTATATCGCCTTAGCGGCGGACAATTTTTACGAGCTGAAAATCAACGGCTTGCGCCTGCATAAACCCTTCTTCCTTGCCAGCAAGTTCGCCACCTGGGACCAAGAACAGAGCATTTACACCGAGCTTGGCTATTCCAGGCACGATGCCTACGCTCGCATTTACGATATCAAGTCTTATCTGCGCCCCGGTCGCAATGTGATCACGGTGAAGGTTCAGTCCGATGTGGGAACCCCGCGACTGCTGGTTCAGGGCGAAATCCAAACCGCATCTGCAACCCCAATTCTCAGCGATACCAGCTGGACCTGTTACCCGCACGAAGACAAGATTGGCAACGCCAATTGGGACAATGCCTATTTCACGGATGCTTCTTGGCCAAAGGCGCAGGATACCGGCCTGGCTGGGAATATTCCCGCCGATGGCCCGGTCGCTCCCTTGATCGCTCCTGTAAATGGGTTTTATATTACGCCTTCAAATCCGGCCATGGGGCCAATCGTTTTCAAGAAAACGATACATGTCCCGAGCGACGATCAGATCGCATGGCTGCGAGTAGGTACGCCGAACGACTTTGATATCGCGATAAATGGGCGACTTGTATACGGCACCTCTATGCTGATGAGGTACCGCACGGGAATGGCCGCCCAAAGAGGCGACACCGACGCCATTTCCCGGGTGGAAGCGGTTGAGGACGAGCGGGGCACTTATCCAACCGCGAAGTTCAAAACCTTTGTGCGCTCAGTTCTGATGAGGAACGTTTTCCACGAAGGAGACAACGAGATTTCCGTGACCCTTCATCAGTCACCCATTCTTGAGCTAAGAAATAAAGAAAGCCTCTGGATGGATGGAAACGTTATCTCGGACAACGACTCGATTCCTATCGCGACCAACTCAGATTGGGTTTCCAGGGTTGGCATATCCGGCCAGTTCACACCCAGCCTTATCGATTCCACCATTTCCTATGCGTCTCAGGTTGACAGCGTCGATGGTTTCGGCCTTAAAGTAAAAGACGGCATCCCGGGTTTCTATCGCTTTGCGGAATACTCGGTGCTCTCATTCTTAGCATTGCTCCTGTTAGGGATTATTTCCGCGTTTATTCCAAGACCCAAAGACAGCCCCCGGGCTTCGTTCCTGGCGAGAATTCCCTCTGCATTGCCTGCCATGGCACTTAGCGCCGGGTTGCTGATCCAACTGATTCTTACGCCATCAAACGAAGACCCTTTCTATGCCTCGTCTGCATTCGCGGCTCGGGTCATGTGGATCACGCTCTTCATCGCGATTTTGGCGACGCTCATTCCGCTGTTTTCCTGGTTGCCGCACGCTTTCGAAAGGAAGTCACCTTCAAGGGTTCCTTCCTACACGATCAAGCTCATCTTTTCCTACGTGGTCTTAGTAGGGCTTCTGGTCGCAAGCGCCATGTACTGTTTCCATGGCCTGGCAAGCCAAGGCTTGCTCGCCGACGAGTACGTCTCGATGGTTGCCGCTAGAGGGATCGTCCATCATGGCGTTCCTGTGTTCGAAAACACGGGCATCATTTACACCCGCAGCGCGCTTTATCACTACCTCTTGGCCTTCTTCATGCTCTTTGGAGGAGCGGGGAACAAAGATGTTCTTGTCTTCCTCTCGGTCATTTGGCATCTTGCAACGGTGGTGTTGGCCTTTGTTTGGCTAAGACAAATGAAGGGCCTAAAAGCAGCCCTGCTTGCTGCCGCTTTGATCGCTTTGTGCCCATTGCTGCTGTACTTTGCGAGGGAGATTAGATTCTATTCGCAGCTCACTTTCTTTGCAACTTTATGTTTCTATTATCTTTGGCGCTCTCTTCAAGTGCCGGAAAAGCAGTGGTACAAGGTTGCGACTTTGCTGTCTTTTGCGGCCGCCTATCTTAGTCAAGAGTTTGCCGTCGGGCTGTTGCCCGCTCTTTTCGTAATCATCTTCCTTTCGGGAGATTTGCGGCGTTGGTTCCGGGGTTGGTCCTTGGTGGCCGGAATCTTCGCAATCGGCGTGATCGGCTTAGATGCTCTTGCCTATTACCGCTACTGCCAAACGGCACTGCCGTATGTCGATTCAGAATCGGTTTCGCCGATTGCATTCCATGCCGATGTGCTCGATGTATTGCCCTCGATGCTCTTAGACGGCTACGAACGAAGCCTTCTGGTTTGCGGCGTAGCCTATCTTGCGGGCGCGTTATGGGCATTCTTCTCGTGGACTGGATCGGTGGTTACCCGTGCTCAGGCGTTTAGGAAGGGCTGGACCTGGTGGTCTTTCCTCTACATCTCATCGTTTGTGTCGCTTACCGTCGTGGACATGATCGTTTCCAGGCCGACGCCAAGATACGTTGTTTTTCTTGGGCCGATGGTCCTTATCACGGTCGCGTGCTGCATCGATGAGTTTATAAATGCTCTGCCGAAACTGATAGAAGCAACCTCGGGCCGCTTCGCGGCTTTCGCAACACGCGGATTCGTTGGCGTTTCCTGCATCGTCCTTTTGGTGGTCGGCTACCGCCCGGCTCGCACCTGGGAGGCCGGCGAACAGAATGCGATTCGCGATTTAACCTCTTGCACGGAGTTTTTGAAAGGACAGGTAAAGCCCAGCGATAAGCTCGTGTTCTTTTCTCCGGAGGCCGCACTTTATGATCTTGGGCGCTGCGACTATGTAATCAAGCCCAAGAAAGGCTCGATTTTCAAATACATGGGCTCGGATGGCGTCATGCGGGAGAGAAACTCCGGCGCAATTGTGATCGACAATACCGACAAGCTGCGCGAGGTCCTCGCCAATAGCGACCGGGTGTGGATCGTGCTTCAGACTCAGAACCTGACAGAGCCGGGTGCGGACACTAACGGAATGCTAACTAAGTTCGTAAAAGACAATTTTAAGGTTGCGTACGAGCCTGTTAGCATGATGGTTCTGGAATGGGATCGGAGCGATGGCCATTTGCGAGACACAGCGCAGAACACCGGATATGCAAGTGTCGGTTTTTAGCGAGGGAAACTAGATTTTTGGAACAGTGTCGTTCCAAATGCAGTCGAAGATTGGGGTTCGTCGCCATACTTCGTTTGGTAAACATATTGCTCGTTTAGTTGAAAAGGGATGAGAATCGCAGTCATTGGGACCGGTTATGTCGGGCTCGTCACAGGGGTTGTCCTGGCGGAATTCGGGCACGATGTTATCTGCGTCGATAAAGATCCTGAAAAGGTTGAAAAGCTCAAACAGGGCATTCCTACGATTTATGAACCTGGCCTCGAAGAACTATTAAAACGTGGCGTTTCGGAGGGCCGATTTAAAGTTACGGCCTCGATTCTAGAAGCAACCAGAGCTAGCGAGGTTATTTTTATTGCCGTCGGCACTCCTCCCGGCGAAGATGGCGCGCCCGATCTGACCCAGGTTAGGGAAGCGGCCGCCGAGATTGGCAAGGGTATCAACGAAAAGAAGGTTATCGTCAATAAATCGACGGTGCCTGTTGGAACCGGTGATCTTGTAGAGAAGATCCTTCTCGAAAATGGCGCCCCTGCAGATTGCATTGATGTTGTTAGCAGCCCCGAGTTCCTGCGCGAGGGATCGGCAATTCGCGACACTTTTGAACCCGATCGGGTAATCATTGGCGCTTCTAAAAGAAGCGCTGCTCTAAAGCTCGTCGAGCTTTACGCCCCTCTTGAGCGCCCGATGCTCCTTACGGACTTGCATTCGGCAGAGCTAATAAAATACGCCAGCAACTCCTTCTTGGCCATGAAGATCTCATTCATTAACGCCATGAGTCAACTCTGCGAGCTTGCCGGGGCGAATGTAGGGGACGTTGCCAAGGGAATTGGTGCAGATTCGAGAATAGGCACCCAGTTTCTCCATGCCGGTCTCGGGTGGGGAGGCTCATGCTTCCCAAAGGACGTAACCGGTCTCCTCGCAACAGCCAACTCATACGGATATGATTTGCCTCTCCTTAAAGCGGTCATTGACATCAATAAGGATCAAACAAGGTTGTTTCTGGAACGGATGGAATTTCGTCTCGGCGGATTTAATGGCAAGAAAATCGCTATGCTTGGTTTAGCTTTTAAGCCAAACACCGATGACATCCGAGATGCCAAGTCGATCGAGGTGATAGAAAGAATCGTTGCCGGGGGAGGGTTCGTACGGGCTTTCGATCCGGTTGCCACCGCCAACATGAAGGCAGCCTGCCCTCCAAACAATCAACTGGAATATGCCGACGGACTTTACGATGTGGCGATCGATGCCGATGCGTTGATCTTGGTCACCGAATGGAACGAATTTAGAAATATGGATTTGGGGCGCATGCGTTCTACCATGAATCAAGGCCTTCTCTATGATGGGCGCCGGATCTACGACCGGGCAACCGTCGAACAAGCAGGGTTTGAATACCATGTGATCGGCGAGTCCACTCGAGAGACGAGTGACGAGCGACTTCAACTTTACGTCGGGTAGAAATACGGGCAAGCGTTTTTCGTAGTATCCGTGGTATCGGCACGCTCGCCCATGCAGCAACTTTCTACGATCGGTCGCCCAGTTGACTTTCGCTACAAGACGAACAAAGCGATTGCCTTGATTACGCTAGCGGTGATTCTTGTGGCCGCTGCCATCCGTATCGCGAGCGGCGGTGCGATTCTGGACGACCTGTTTTGGGGGCTCAAAGCTGAGCTCGCTGTTTTTCTTACTTGGGCTCTGGGCAGAGAACTTGATCCCGATCACGACCTTTCTGCCTTTGTCGCTGTGATATTTTCAGTTGTTGCCTTGGGTCTCTTCGGGTTACCCAGTGTAGGGCTGTTGTTTTGGCTCCTCCTTATATCCCGGACCGTGAATCGCACCACCGGTGCGCCCGCCAGCGTTTTGGATTCGTGTATAACTCTTGCCTTGGCCGTTTGGTTGAGTAAGGCGTTCGGGGTCGCAATTTTGTATTTAACGGCAGGCAGTTTCTTCCTTGACGCATGGATCGGACCGAAGAGCCAGCGCCAATTCTTGGTGGCCGGTCTTGCCGTAATCGCAGCCGTTGGCGCTGTGTTGCTACGCTGGGCAGGTTCCTACGGGGCGCAAAACGCAAATGCATGCCTCATCGCCTTGGCTTTCACGGCCTGTTTTACTCCGATATTCATCGAAGGAAGCAAGGTCGAGTGCCTCGACGACAAGTCCATCGCCCGATTGCAGCCATTGCGAGTCCAAAGCGCCCAGGTCATGGCCCTACTTAGCGGGATTTTGTTGGCTTTATTACTTGGGGTTTCGGGCCTCAAGTTGCTGTCCCCGCTTTGGGCAATCGCAATAGGGGCTCCGATTTATTGGGTGGCCGGCCTGGGGAAGTGGAGAACTTAGAACGGAGAACGGGGAACGGAGGTCTCTCACTTAGGGAACCGTGGGACTGCCACCAGTAACCCGCTTCCAGTTTCGCTCGTTCCTCGCTAAAAGGGGGCACCACTCCTTCGCATGGTGCGCGGTCCAGGGGTCTTTGGCCGATTAACAATTTGCGCGATCAGCACATAAGGGGACCGAGAGCGGGTGTTTGAAATCAGCTCTCTATTTTCTAGGGTCCACGTTCTACGTTCTACGTTCTTCCCCCTAGCTATACCGTATCCGACACTATCTGTTGGGTCATAAAAAACCTGTTACTAACGCAAACATTGATAGGCTGCATGCGGATTCCTGTGTTACACTGATTGTAGGGGAAGCGTGGGCGCGGCATGCTGCGTCCTTAAGGTTTTGGGAGGTTTGAGGATGAGCGGGTTTAGGGGTTTTCGCGTCTTTCTAGGGCTAATTATTAGCCTTTGTTGTCAACTAGCATTAGCATCGACTACCATACAGGGTAACGTCACTGTCGCCGGGCCGAATGCGCCCTCCGGACCTGTTTCGGGTGCTTTCGTGATGGTTAGCCGGGCTCTTTTTCCCAGCCAAATTCTGGCTAGCGTCAAGACCGATGCAAGCGGCAATTACTCCGTCACCGGGCTCCCTGCCGGCATTTATCAGGTTCAGTTCACCAAAACCGGGTTCGACAATGCGGTTATGCAGTCGTATATCTTTCTGGACAAAGCGACCGAACAGCTAAATGCCCAGATGGTGCCACTCCTGACTGCTACCGAGATCCCGCAGCGAGACGAGAAGAAAGAAGTCACCTTCACGGTTACCAACCCCAATTCCTTCTCCGTCAGCTATCACTGGATGTTTCCCACCCGAGGTTTGCAGGGCTCCGCTGTCGCACCTCCCGGCAATTCCGTTTTGGATACGGTTACTCCGCCCCACACTGAATCAATCGAACTTTCTGTTGATTCGGTTCTGGTTCAGCCGGCACGTCCCAGCGATGTCCCCCCACCCGTATTCATTGGCGATTTAACAGGGTATGTGGATAGCTCCAGCAACGCGCCACTTACCGGCGTAGAGGTAACGCTAACAAATATCTTAGGTTGCGGCCTGCCAGCCACAACCTACACGCTCTCTGATGGCAGCTACGTTTTCCACAACGAGCCGGCCGGCATTTACAAGCTCACTTACACGCGCACGGGCTACTACACTGCCAGCCAGGATGTTTTTCTTCCGTTCGGCAGCGTTCAAGTGCTAACGGAGTTTCTGAGGCCCGTTCCGCCGCCTCCAACTGCAAATGTAACTGTGAAAGTGGTTGATTCGAGTCACAATCCCACCGCTAATGTGAATGTCACGATCTCCTATTCAGGCGGCGCAACTTATCAGCAAACGACCAATGGCAACGGCGCCGCGCAGTTTACGAACCAGCCCACGGGCGTTGCCGCAACGATTGTAGCCACAACAACGGACGGCTCTGGCCGCACGGCAACGGCGAACAGTTCTGGTTTTGTGGTGGGCAACAACACCATTACGGTGACCCTTCCCACCATTCAAACCGGCTCTATTTCAGGAACGGTCACTAACGCAAGCAACGCTTCTTTGGCGGGCGTTGATGTCGTAGTTCTAAATGCCTCTAACGCGGTCGTCACTTCGGCTCTTACCGGCGCAGGCGGCACTTATAACATCACAGGGCTAACGGCGGGAACCTATTCCATGACGTTCTCGCTCGCAAGCTATGTAACGAGCGCCGTTGGCGGCGTAGCGGTCACGCCTGGAGGAACGACCGCTGAGTCGGTAAGCCTTGTCACTGTAAGTTCAACTCAAGCTGCGGTGATGGTGACCGTCACCGATGCCGGTGTTCCGGCCGTTGGCGCGTCTGTCTCGATCGCTTATTCTAACGGCACTACCTCGACAACGGTAACCACAAACTCCATGGGTGTTGCCACCTTCTCAGGGCAGCCCGCCGGTGTTGTTGGCACCGTTACTGCAGAAGCCGGAGATGGCACGGGGCGCTCCGTCAGCAGCACGCCCCAAGCTTTCCCGGCTCAGACGACGACAAATATCAGCTTGGCTATTCCGCCGATAAACAACGCCATGATCTCCGGAACGATCACCGACGCCAATCTTGGCAACGCGGTCAGTGGCGTTGTAGTGACGGTGACCGATAGTCACGGAAATGTGGTTGGTACAACCACGAGCACGCCTTCGGGTTACTCCGTTGGGGGTCTTGGTCTTCAAACCTATACCCTAACCTTTACCAATAACAACTATCTAACCTATGCGAACCAGGTGTCGGCCAACAGCACCTATAATGTGAGTCTTGCACCGTTGAGCGCTACTGCAAATGTCCAGGTAAGTGATAATTTCGGTAACGGCATAAGCGGTGCCACCGTGACCCTAACCTATCCCGGGTACAACCTCATTTCAACTGGAACGACTAATGCAAGCGGTAGCGTTTCGATCGCCAGCCAGCCTGCCGCAGTTTCTGCGGCCGTGAGTGTACTTACCACCGATGGCAGGACGGCGTCCACGGGGCAAGTCTTTGCTTCCGGCAGCAACTCGGTTTACCTAACGGTCAACAGCGATTACGGCGCTATCGACGGCGAAGTAATTGACTCTTCAACGAACAGCTCGTTGATCAACGCTACTGTCACCGTGATTGACTTCAACAATAACGTTGTCGCAACCACCACCACCAACCTGGCTGGACAGTATCTAGTGCAGAACCTGATCCCCGGTACCTACACGTTCACTTTCAGCGATACCGGTTACCAAACCTTATCGTTGACAGTGGCCGTTACGGCGGCTGCCACCATGGGAGCGAATGCGGCGCTCGTGCCTCAGCCCGGCAGCGTCCAGGGTACGGTTGTTGGCAGCATTAGCCAGTCACCTGTCCCCGGCGCTCAAATAACGTTGTCCGGTCCGGCCTCGATATCGGCCACAACGGACTCCAATGGGAACTTCAACATCGGCGCGGCTCCCCCTGGAACCTACACGGGAACTCTGGTTGGCGGAATCTTTTCGCAAGCCATCAATATCACAATTGTCTCCAATCAGTCGACGACCGTGAACTTGGTTCTAGATACAAGTTCGATCGCTGGTAAGGTCGTCGATCAGAACGGAACAACTCTTGGT
Source organism: Fimbriimonadaceae bacterium (assembly GCA_036502005.1). Taxonomy (GTDB): domain Bacteria; phylum Armatimonadota; class Fimbriimonadia; order Fimbriimonadales; family Fimbriimonadaceae; genus DASXZH01. Next base: position 75,715 of record DASXZH010000076.1, on the reverse strand, counting down.
GGAGTGCAGGTGACCCTCACTGGCGGCGGGTTTGCTTCGTACACCGTTACAACCGATCAGAACGGCAACTACGTTGCGAATCGCGAAAGCAACACTGGGAATATGACCCTCACCGCTGTCTACAATGACCCAGGTGTAGGGCAGTGGACTGGAACGGAGCAGATCTCTGTGGCCTCCGACCCGCCCGAGCAGGTTGTTTCGCCGATCGTGGTCAATGTGCCTGCCTCGTTGGCAACCGCTGTCACTCTAAACGGCGTCGCGGTGAGCGGGGCACAGGTGACCATCGCCTATCAAACGGGCCAGTTTGTTGGGCCGAATCTTACGGACGGCACAGGTACAGCGACCTTCAACACGCTCATCTTGGCCGACTCAGCGACGGTCTCGGCCTACTATGTGGATGGAACCGGAACCGTCTGGTTTGGCACAAGCCCGAGCCAGACATTTAATCCCGGCACCAACTCGGCTGCGATCCAGCTTTCGCCGGCGCATAACGCCCAGAGCGCCCATGTGAGTATCGCTGTGACCGACCAGTCCGGTAATCCTCTCACCGGGGCATCCGTTACGCTCACCTATAGCGGTGGCGCAACATCGGCTGTTCAAACCACGGACAGCAGCGGCAACGTGATATTCACGAGCCAGCAATCTGGCGTTGGAGTAACCATCAACGTGACTTACACGGATTCGATGGGCAACACGAAAACAGGCTCACAAACGCTTGCAAGTGGTTTCGTGAATGGGAACAACTTCTACGCGGTAGCCGTGTCCTAGCTTCACGTGGTGGCTGTGGCCCTTCCGGGTCACAGCCATCCGGGAGATTTTCGTCTTTTTTGAGTTTTGATTTTCGATTGGGGACCGGAGGAGTTGTGTGGCCAGTTCTCTGCCAGACCTGATTAGGTCCTCTTTCCGCTGCCGCATGTAGAAGCGCTTGTAGCCATTTAAGTCGTTTCCGCACTATCGACAATTGGCCTATCGCCCTATCAACTTTCGACTTTCGACTATCCCCTATCGACCATCCCCTTTCACCCGTCACTCGTCACCCTTGAACAGGATATGTGCAACTTCGCGCCCTTCGCACGTGCACTTAACAAACCAGAATCCAGGATCGGGCTGCAAACATGAAAATCAAAGAAAATCAGCAAAATTCAGAGATTTTCAAAGAAAAGAAAAGGTAGTAAATGCACAATATCTCCGGCTAAACCTGGATATCTCAGGCTAACTGCCAATAATCAATCCTTGCGCCCGCTGAATGGTAGCGGGTACGGTATTCGCTATCCCAACCACGCATAAGGAGGTTCCAAATGCGCGAGAAAAGGATTAGGTGCTTGCTTGCAGCCATGATGGCGACGCTTGCTACAATTTCAGTAGCGGCACAATCCAGCACAACCAATAAAACTGAATCTGATACCCGGGTGGAGACAACGTCCATCCCGTTTAAGGTGGCTTACGAAACCAGTCGTACAGTCTCCGCGGGGCGTATGTTTACTTCTCAACCAGGAAAACCAGGGGAGATCATCAAAACCTATACTGTCAACTTTAAAGACGGTAAACCGGTTTCAAAGACTCTCGTTTCTACAAGACAAGTAGACCCTGTGGATGAAATTATCTTAATGGGCAAAGAGGGCTTTGTAACCAGCAGGCATCAATTCACCCGAAGTCGTGTGATGATTATGAGTGCCTCTGCTTACGATCCTAGTCCGCAAACCATTCCTGGCACGCGAGGGCGCTGCGCCAACGGAATGAAGGCCGGTTTCGGGGTGGTTGCGGTTGATCCCCGGGTTATCCCACTTGGGACGACGCTTTACGTCGAAGGTTATGGGCTTGCCGTGGCAGCCGATACCGGAGGCGCGATTAAGGGCAACCGGATCGACCTGTGCTACAACGCCCGTTCGACGGCGCTTCGGTTTGGCCGTCGCCAAGTCCGTGTGCACGTATTACACGGCAGTTGAACCTTACTGACCCCAAGACCCTTTCCGATTTTCTCAGTCATCATGGCGTCGCCGCCAGAAAGGGCTTGGGGCAGCATTTTTTATGCTCCCCGTCCGCTGTTTCGGCCGTTGTTGGCCGCTTGGATGGGATTGAGGGCGTTCTGGAGATCGGCCCAGGCCCAGGGGTGCTTACGGGCGCACTATGTGATGCCGGCAAAAAGGTTATTGCATTGGAGATCGATGCGGAAATGGCCGCTCTCTTGCCAGAATCCGCGCCTTGCGCCTCTGTTTTAAGAATTGATGCCCTAAAAGCTGACCTCGCGGAGATCTTGCAACGCCTACCGCAGCCCTGCGCAGTTGTTTCCAACTTGCCTTATTACATCACCGCGCCGCTAGTTTCGGCAATAGCAAACGCCCGCCAGCATTACGCTAAGAGCGTGCTCATGATGCAGAAGGAAGTGGGCGAAAGATATTTGGCCAGGCCAGGCGAGCGAGAGCGGGGAAGCATTTCTGTTTATCTCCAGGCGCTGTTTGGCATCAAGAAGGTCGCTAACGTGCCCAAAGGGGCGTTTTTGCCACCGCCGAAGGTTGATAGTCTGATTTTAGAGTTCAAGCCCCTGCCAGAGGCAAACTATGAAGAGCCGTTCTTCCGCTTTGTGAGGGAGGGTTTTACTCAGCCGCGAAAGACGCTGGTTAACAATTTGAGCGCCCACAACAGGTTAAGGGTTGAAGAAGCCTTAACAGAACTTGGTTTGAGCTCAACCATAAGGCCGCATGAGTTGACATTGCCGAGTTGGACGAAGCTCTTTGAGGCTATTTGCCAGTAAATAAAAGATGGAGCAAAGACGGGATAACAACCCCCTAAATTGCGGGAAGGCAGATCCTTTCGGTTCTGCCTTCTAGCTTTAGGCTCACGCTGTGCTTGCCGTGTACTCAGAGAGTTCTATTAATTGATTATTGCTACTTGTATGATTGCTCGTAGATATACAGTATTCGGCAAGCTTCCTCAGCGCCTGTTCAGAAGTTGCATCCAACTGGTGGGGTGATGTGAGACACATCGCCAACAGTGCAAACGCCTCTTCCTCGGTGAGCTTAAAACCCGCTGTGTTACCAGTGGCCATTGCCCCTCCTCGTGAGTTAGCTATATTTATTATAGACGTACATTTTTCATTCCAGACAAAGCATTTTTAAGAAACAGTGGTTTTCTTAACAATTGCACGAAGGACGGAAACGGAGTGAACAGAAAGGAGTAAGCAGTAAACAGCGAGATCCCGAGGAAAACAGACTGGCCCATATTAACTGTTAACGCAAGATCGGAGTAGAAATCTCTATAGTTGTGTTAACTGTTTACCGCTTACCGTTTACTCAAAACTCCTATGAGCCCCCTAACCGAACCAAGTAAAAATACCGACCGGTATACTGTGCCAGTGCCGAAGGGCGAGTATTTGCAGTATGGTGGCCAAGCCATCGTTGAAGGGGTAATGATGCGCTCGCCGCATTATTTCGCCGTAGCCGTTCGCGCCCCCAACGGCGAGATCGTTCTTCAAAAGGAGCATCTTGCCAAAACTTGGATCGGCCGCCAGAAGTGGCTTAAACTTCCTTTTTTAAGAGGCTCTCTCGCCATTCTCGACGCCATGACGCTTGGCAGCAGGGCTATGAGATTTGCCTCCAATGTCCAGTTGGATCCCGCGATGCAACCGGATGCCGAGGCAGACCCTAAGCTTGAAAGCACGGGCGAGCGTAGCGTTGAAGGCTCCAAAATTGTCCAGCCGTCAGCAGCAGGCGGTGGCTCACTTAACAGCATCGCTGTTGGTGGAGCGCTTGTGGTTGGCGTTGCCCTCGGTTTGCTCATTTTTAAGCTGCTGCCGTTGATTCTTAGCGAGCAGTTTAAGCGATTTGGCGTCACTAACCAGATTGCGCTCAACGGTGTGCAAGGTTTTCTGGGTATCGCCTTCTTTATCGGCTACCTGTACGGCATCTCCAAGTTTCCGGATATCCACCGGATCTTCAAGTATCACGGCGCAGAGCATAAGGCCATCAACACGCTTGAATTGGACGATGAATTGAACTTGGAGAACTGCAAGGCTCAAACCAGGCTGCATCCACGCTGCGGGACCAGCTTCGCCATCGTCGTGCTGATCATCGATCTTCTCTTTGGAGTCATTTTCCTGCCGAGAGAATATGTTCACACCTGGCCGGTCGCGGCAAATCTTGGCCTGCGCATGGTCATTAATCTTTTTCTTCTCTTCCCATTTGCCGGCATCGCTTACGAGTTGATTCGCTTGGCAGGGAAGTTCCGCAACAGCTCGTTTGTAACTGCGCTGTTTGCACCCGGTTTAGCCCTGCAGTTGATTACAACGGCTGAGCCCGATCCTGATCAGATCGAAGTAGCGCTGACCGCGCTGAGAGCTTGCGTAACGGCCGAAGAAGGCGATAAAGACCCTGCTGACCAGATTAAAGAGCCTCTTGAGTCGATCGCCTAGGCTCTTAAAGAGGCGATCCGCTCGGCTAGCCTGCTGATTTCCAGTGGGCGACATGCTTAGTAGATTGCCGCGTCGCTGAGCATCCTTAAGCAAAGTTTGACGACCGCCCCGCTCCTCGCAATGACAAACCAATGAGTCTATGGCTTAGCGGCTGATCATGAATATCGTCAGCCAAATCGTGAGATAGGCGGCGCTTCCCATGTAGGAAATTTTTCGTACGAAGGGCAAGTTGGTCTTGGCATACCAAGCCAGTGCGATCCATCCGCCGAGAAGTGATAAGCCTTTCACAATGGCAAACAGCCATTCGCTGCGGTCGATGAAGAACTTCATGATGGGATTGATCTCGACGATCATTCCACGAGCGTGTAAAACGGCGGTAACGATAAGATCAGTGAAGCCGATCAGCAGAAACAGTCCGAGCGCTCGAGTTGGAAATAAGGCTTTCACGCTTAGTGGTGTCCTCAAGAAGCGTGCCGCTGAGGCTAGAAGCCTCGATCTTTTTAATAAAAGAGTCCTGAATCCCGCGAATTTGGCTGTTTGGGCAGAGGTGATGATTGAAAAGCATACTCACAATCACTGTTTGGCCGTCCTTTGTATTCACGTATCCACTAAGGGCGGAGACGCCTTCCATGGTGCCGGTTTTGCCAACAAACGTGCTGTTCTTCAGCCGCTCTTTGAGGGTTCCGTTGCCCGGCGAAGCCAAGCTTTGCTTCCACATGTCGAACGTGGGCTGGGCAGACTCCCATTGAAGAACCTTGGCGATTGCCCTGGCCGTTACCATGTTGTGGCGACTAAGTCCGCAGCCATCATCGGGCCGAAACTCGGAGGGGTCGATGCCAAGTGTAGTTGTGCAAAAACTGCGCTCGCGGGCGGTGGCTGTTTCGTAAGGATCGTCTCCTAGGTCACCCTGCTTAATCGCCGCAAGCATTAGCAAGTTCTCGGCAAGGTTGTTATCACTGTGAACCAGGCACTCTTTGACGATCATCGGCAGCACAGGGCCTTCAAGAACCAAATCGGGCGGAGACGTAGGAGTGGCTTCGACCGGATGGAATTCGTCGCCCAAGATAGAAGCCGCTGCTTTATCGGGGTCGGGTACGGAGAGCGTATCGAGCATGACCGGCGTGGAAGGCAGATTCCCGTAAACGTGGACCGTTTTGGTAAAAGGCTCGTAGTGGACGTGCCGTGATCCGGAGCCTGTATGAACGATCTTTACGCCATAGCTGGAAGGCATGAGATAAGGATGATCCTTATCCGCCCAAATCTCGAAACCGCCGCGATCAACCGTAAAGCCGGTTACCGCCGCCGCATACTTGTTCGGCAGGTCCTTCACTTCCCATTGCGAGGGGTAACCGATCCGGTATGGCTCATGAACATAAACGGGGTCTTTGCCGGTTAGCTTCAGCTCATCTTTTGCGTGAGTCAGATCGGCGTAGGTGAGCATTGGGTCGCCCGTGGTATCAACCACGACGCGGTCTGGGAGCTTCCAAAATCTGGTGGTTGGGTGGTAATCGGTGCCCAGTTTCTGGAGGGCATAAGCAGCCGTGAAAAGTTTCTCATTGCTTGCCGGAAGCAGTCGAAGTCCGGAGTTGTGATCATAGATCACGCTTCCATCCAGCTTGGTTACGTAGGCCGCGTACGAGCTGCCTTTGACCAAAGGGCTCTGCAGGATGGCGTCAAGGTCTGCAGTTGCTAATTGGTGGGCAAGTACAAGATAGGCCAGCATTATCGGATTGACGCGAGAGGGTTGGAAAAGCTACCTGGATTGTACAGCAAAATTGACGGGGATGGAGAGGAATATCAGTTCTTGTTAAGATCTTTGATCGGTCAGTTTGGGCAGCCGGGGTCGATTCACTGGCCGCTTGTCACAAACGGGGCCGGTATAGTATTTTGATGGCTGACTACAAGCTGAGCCAGGCAAAGGCCCTGCGTCAGAAGCCAACGCTAGCCGAACGCAGACTGTGGAGTTGCTTGCGTGCCAAGCGCTGCTTTGGTCTTCATTTTAGGCGACAGGTTCCGCTTGGTCCGTACATTCTTGACTTCTACTGCCACGAGCATAAATTGGCGATCGAGCTATACGGGGATTCGCACCCGTTTCGCATCAAGTACGAGCAGGAACGCGATGCATACATCAAGAATGCTGCCGTTAGGGTTCTGCACGTGCGAAACGATGACGTTATTCATCATCGGGATTCCGTTGTCAGCGTCATTGCTTTTCACTGCGTGATAACGCACAGTGATGGACGGGTTCCCGCTGCCTAATGAGGCTCTATTTGCCCTCTCCCGCTTTGTTCCTCAGCGACCTCTCCTCAAGGAGAGATGAATGGGCTGCGGAAAAATCCGAAAGGTTCATGGCGCCCTTTTTCTGAAATCGCCGAATGGTTGCCATTTCGTCTTAGAGATTTAAGGGCCACCAGACTACTCATCTCTCCTTGAGGAGAGGTCGGTGAGGAACAAAGCGGGAGAGGGCTGGAAGGCATGGGTTGTAAATCGTAATTATGTTAAAACGGCTTCTTTCTTATACTGCTCCATATACTTCAGGCAACATGCCCTAACCCGAGCCCGCACACGATTGATATAAGCCGCCCGTTCCGTAACGCTCACCGCTCCTCGTGCATCCAATAGATTAAACGCGTGTGAGCATTTCAAAGCCAAATCGTAAGCCGGATAAATCAAGCCACGCGAGGGATCGGGTTTGACTCCATCAGTTGGCGGCGTAGCCGACAAAATCCCCAATTCAGAGTTCCAGTAAACCGGAGTCTCCAAAACCCGCTTGGATTCGGCCTCATACGTATCAAAAAGCTGAACCAGCACCTCGGTGGACGCAACCTGGAAGTTGAACACGTTGTTCTGCATTTCCAAATCGCCCTCCGCCTGTTTGTAGCTAACCGTGTCGGACCACATCAGATCCTCCCAAATCGAGTTCTGGTTATTCAGCATCAGGCAGAGCCGCTCCGGACCATAGGTCAGTTCCGCGCACACGGGATTACACTCAATCCCTCCCATCTGCTGGAAATAGGTGAACTGGCTAATCTCTGTGCCGTTTAGCCACACTTCCCAGCCGACGCCGCTTGCGCCAAGAGAAGGGTTTTCCCAGTCGTCTTCCACCAAGCGCACATCATTTTTTTGGGTATCGAAACCGAGGAAATCTAGCGAGCCCATATAGCGATCCACGATATCGATCGGATTTGGCTTCATGAGAACTTGGTATTGGTAATAGCGCTGATTGCGCATCGGGTTGCGCGTGTAGCGGCCATCGGTCGGCCTTCGTGAAGGTTGAACAAACGCCACGTTCCATGGATCGGGACCCAAACATTTCAAAGCGGTTGCCGGATGCGAAGTTCCCGCCCCGACTTCCATGTCGTATCCGCTTAAAATTACGCAGCCCTGATCTGCCCAATACTGGTTGAGCCGGCCTATCATTCCTTGCAAGGTCATCATGTGTTCACTAAGTAAGCTGCTAGGTTTCTAGTTTCTAGTTTCTAGTTTCTAGGTTCTAAGCTGGCTAAACGGCTTCGCCGAGATAGGCTTCGATAACCTTGGGGTCGTTGCGAATTTCCTGCGGAGGGCCCTGCGCAATCTCCTCGCCATGGTCCAGCACAAAGATTCGTTCGCACAGATTCATCACGAACCTCATGTCATGCTCGATGACGAGCACCGTCTTGCCGTGCAGATCACGGATCTTGCGAACCGTGTTCATGAGGTCGACCTTTTCGTTGGGGTTCATGCCAGCCGCAGGCTCATCAAGCAGAAGCAGATCGGGTTTGGTCGCCATCGCCCGGGCGATTTCCAGACGTCGCTGCATTCCGTAAGCCAGATCGCAGCTTCTAACGTTGGCAACATCTTGAAGGTCTAGGATCTGCAGCAACTCCATTGCTTCCCGCTTCAGTTGTTCCGTTTCCTGTATCGCGTTTGGCATGTAGGCTAAGGCGCTTAACAGACCCGTCTTTGCCCGCAAAGCGCCGGCGATAACCACATTTTCTAGCACTGAAAGGGCCGTAAATAGGCGGATGTTTTGGAAGGTCCGGCAGATGCCAAGCTTGGCCACCTTGTTTGGCGGGGTTCCTGCGATCTCTTTGCCGTTGAACTTTATTGAGCCGCTTGTCGGCTTATAAACTCCCGTGATCAGGTTGAAGCAGGTCGTCTTTCCGGCCCCGTTGGGGCCGATCAGCCCAAAGATCTCGCCCTTTTCAAGAGAGAAGCTAACCGAGTTGACAGCGATGAGTCCGCCGAAGCGGATCGTCGCGTCTTCTAGTTGAAGAAGGCTCAAGAAGCCACCGCCGTTTCAGGGGCCTTGAATCCAAAAAGTCGCTTGACCCACGACCAACTGAACTCGTGATGGGCCAGAAGGCCGTTCGGCTTGAGCAACATTACGACGATCAGGGTAACAGCGAAGATGACCATCCGAAGTTGCTCCAATGGGATCACCTTATGCGCAAGCGGTTCATATTTACCAAGAAGTCGCGAGAATAAGGCTTGGTATGCAAATCCGGCTAGGATAGCGAGTATATACAAAGCAAATCGAGTCAGTTTGGTGGCTTTGCCTTCTTTCGCTCGGTTTAGTAGCTTTAAAATAGAAAAGCTGAAAATTACCCCGCCAGCAGACATGGCAAAGAACAGGTCAAGCGCCCGCTTATTTTCCTTTCCGACATCCACAATTCGTTTAACAAGAGCGACCGCGATTACCACAGCAACAAGGCACGCAACCACGCTAGATCCAGACAAGGTTATCGCTTCACCTGTTCGCGGGTCGCTTTGCCTCAGAAACTCAGGGAGCATTGAAAGGAAAACGGCCGCAATAATGGAGCCCGTAATCGAACCTGTTCCTCCTAAAACGACCATCGTTAGGATGATAAAGGAGACGTCCATGCCAAACGTGGCAGGAGTGATAAAGCCTTCTGAATGAGCGTACAAAGCGCCCGCCGCGCCCGCAAAAGCGGAACCGAGGAGAAAAGCGGTCACTTTGATGCTGGTCACGTTCACACCCATGGCGGAAGCGGCGATCTCGTCCTCCCGAACGGACAAGAACAACAATCCGCGAGCAGTTTTGAGTAAGTTTCGCGATACAGCTATGCAAATAACAGCAAGCAGCCATACGATCCAAACAGCCGGGATCTTATGGTCGATGTTCATGCCGTAGGAACCACCAACTTCTTTGGTGTTCTGGACGATGATGCGGATGATCTCGCCAAATCCCAGGGTAACAATGGCCAAGTAGTCGCCCCTCAAACGTAAGGAAGGCAATCCCACAAACAAACCGGCAAAGGCGGCGCCAATGGCACCTGCAATCGCCATTAAAGTCAGCCATAACAGGTCGGGTATGTGAGCCCTGTTAAAGAAGGTATCGGTAAGAAATCCGCCCACGTAAGCACCGACCATGTAAAACGCCGCGTGCCCAATGGAGAACTGGCCGGTGATCCCGTTAATCAAGTTCAGGCTAACGGATAAGGTGACGTACAATCCGGCGAGCCAGACAAGCCGCTGGTAGTAGTCGCTAAGTATATGCCCGGAGACCAGCCCCAAGAGTAAGCAGCCGCCAACCGCCATGATGACTGAACCCAAACGCACGCCTAAGAACGGGGCCATGTTGAAAGTCGACTTTGTTTCCACTAAACTTTCTCCACCTTGGCCGAGCCGAGAAGGCCGCCGGGTTTAAACAGCAAAACGAGAATTAGAATAACAAAAGCGATGGCGTCCTTGTATTCGCTTCCACCCATCCAGGTGGCAAGCGTTTCCGCAAGGCCCATTAAAAGACCGCCAAGCACTGCACCGGGAATATTGCCAATGCCGCCCAAAACCGCCGCTACAAAGGCTTTAACGCCCGGCAACAAGCCCATGAAAGACTGCAAGGGCGTGCCGAGCACCGTGGCCTGCATCATTGCACCCGCCCCAGCTAGGGCCGACCCCAAAACAAACGTATAGACAATAATTCGATTTACATTGACGCCCATAAGCGAGGCTGAATCGAAATCGTGAGAAACTGCACGCATAGCGCGGCCCGACTTTGTGAACATGACCAGATAGGTAAAAATGATCATGAGTACGAGGGTGGCGATCAGGATCAATACTTGCCCGGTTTGATAGTGGATCCTCACACCCGCGCTGCTTACTTTGCGCGTCAAGTCCCCATAGGTGCGTTGCGCAGCCTGCATTTTTTCCTTAAGCGCAGTCCCGGTCGCATCAGTATTGAATTGGTCTTCTTTTGGATGGGCTTGCAGATAGGCGTTGAATTCGGCCTGAGCGTCGTCGTACGGCTTCTTGGCAGCGTTTGCCTGTGTAACTAAAATTGGACTGGCGGACGCCAGCGTTAAAACGCTAGCAGCTCGGTATGGGTTTAGCTGCTCTTTGATGCTCGGAGGAGGGCTGTTCGGCAAGAAAAGTGAACCGCCATATTCGATGAGAAGAGAGACGCCGATGGCCGTGATTAACGCGGCTACCCGCGAGTGGCTACGAATGGGTCTATATGCAAACCGCTCAATAATGACGCCGATGAGCGCGCATGCTAGCATCGCTCCGAGGATCATCAGGAGCATGTCTACAGCCTGAGGCTGAAGCTTGCACACTAAGAACCCTGCGCCACCTAAAAATACAGCCGCCAAACCTCCAGAAAATCCAATGTCGGCAAACTTCGCGCCTTTTGCGATTTTTGAGCCGACGGCAACGACGATGCCGGCGACCAGCAAGATCGTCGAGACTAACAAGGTGATGTTCAATACAGCCGGAATCACCAATTGCGGGTTCGTGGCATCGGGCGAAAAGCCCAGGAAATACGAGCCAAAAAGAGCGAAATAAGCGCCAAGCATATAAACATCGCCATGGGCGAAGTTAATTAGCTTTAAAACCCCATAGACCATAGTGTAGCCAAGGGCTATAAGCGCATAAATGGCACCCAGTAGGATGCCATTTAGCAGTTGCTCGGGAAGGGTTGAGAAGTCAAAACTCAACCCGGCCATAATCAGGTGGCTGTGCATTCTTTACTGGATATCCGAGTGCTCGTAAGCTTTTACGAACTTTTGGCCGTTGCCCCCAACACCCGGACTCAGTTGAACAACGAGCGCTCGTTTGGGAGGATTGCCATTGTTGCCCTTAAGGGTAATGTCACCGGACACGCCATGATAGTTCTCCACGTCGTTTAAGGCCAAGATGAGACCCTTCGAGTCGTTGGACTTGTCATTCTTAAGAGCCTCGCAGGTAACCATCATAGCGTCGTATCCGAGCGCTCCCATGGTGGTTCCAGGCAAGCCGCCATAGGCCTTTTGCCACTTTGCAAGGAAATCTTTCACAACGGGGCGATCCTCTAAGTTGTTGTAGTGGTTGCAGAAATAGCTGCCAACAATGGCTTGGCCGCCGCCGTTTAGAATATCCTTGCTATCCCAACCGTCTCCGCCAAGCATAGGCACCTTGATGCCGACTTCAACCGCTTGTCGAGCCAGAGGTCCAACCTCAGGGAAGTAGCCGCTCATAAAGAGGCCGTCCGGTGTCTTCGCTTTGATATTGGTAAGGATGCCCTTAAACTGCGTGTCGTCTGTTTGATAGAACTCTTGGTCGACGATGTTGCCGCCCAGCTTCTTAAAGTATTCGCTGAACTTGTCGCTCAAAAACGTCGAATACGGCTGTTTTTTGTCCGTGATCACGGCGATATTTCGAAGTCCGAGTTCTTTATAAGCGAACGTCGCCATGACGGGGCCTTGGAAATCGTCCGTGTAGCAAACGCGGAATACGTTAGCGCCAATGTCTGTTAGGGTTGTTTTTGTGGCTCCAACGGCGACGACCGGGATACCCTTCTCGAAAGCTGCTTGCGCGATCTGAGCCGTGATTCCGCTTGCGACTTCACCCACTAGCCCGACCACGCCCTCGGAAATCAGCTTTTCCGCAGCGCTTTTTCCTTGCTCAGCTTTCGATTGGCTGTCTTCGTACTTGAGATCAATTTTCTTACCATTGATTCCGCCCGCAGCATTTACTTCCGCTACAGCGAGTTGAGCCCCTTTTAGCTCATCTTGTCCCCACGGTAGCAGACTTCCACTTAGGCTCGCAACGACTCCGATCGGGATCGTATCGCCGCTAATCTTGTTGCCATCGACGGTGGGCATTGCACGCGTACCTGCCGAGCCGCCTGCAGAACTGTCTGAGGAGGTAGAGGTAGAGGTAGAGGTAGAGGTAGAGGTTGTGTTGGACGCAGTTGGACTTCCAGTCTTGCTTCCGGGATCGCACCCGATCAGCAACGTTGACAAGAGCGCAGCCGAGGCTGCCGCTGAAAACATTGATCTTAAACGCATTTATTTTTCACCTGAATCTGTTGAGCACACCATGGGCGTGTTTAATCATGCAATATTAACCCGCCTGAGTATACAAAAAAATAGTGGGAGTTGCTACGTAGACTGCCCGAATACTCGGGTAGAACTTTGCTCATGTCTCACGAGCAGGCTAGACAATTCGTTAACGAAGCCGGTGAGGCAATTCGTAAAGGCCAGTTTCAAGAAGCCCTAAACTCTCTGGAAAGATCCATCGCTTTGGATTCTTCAGATAGCGAAGCTTTCGTTTTGCAGGCCGTCGCTTACTCTCATTTACAAGAACCGGAGAAAGCGACAGAATCGTTCCGCCAGGCGATTTCTCTCGCTCCCCTCAACCAAAAGGCCTACTACAACTTCGCGGTTCACCTTTACTCGCTCGACAAAAAAGAGGAAGCGCTGGCGATGGCGAAGGAAGCGATTCGACTTGATCCACACCATGGCTCGTCCATCGAACTTGCTCAGAGGATCGAAAAGGAGACCGGCGTAGCCCCTTCCATTGCAGCGCCGCCGCAAATGGCCCCTCCGCCTGAAATTCCGTCCCAACAATCTCAGCCCGATCTAAGCGCTCCGCCGCAAATTGGCGGCTACTACCGTGGTGGGTATTACGACTATCCGCAGCCGGTCCATAGCCTGAGATTTGTCGAGAATATGGGAAAGGGTTGGGATTGGATCGGTTGGGGGCTTGCCGTAGCCGGTATTGGCGGACTAATACGCGCATTTACTTTTTTGAGCAGGTTTAACCAGATCATGCAGCAAATGCAAAGCGGCGGCGACCCGTTCGCGATTCAGGCTCAGTCCGGCAGTTTGGCGGCCTCCCTGTTTTTCGATTTCGTGTACTTGATGATCATCGTGTACATGTGTTTCGATATTGCCGACCGGAGAGAGAACTGGCTGTGGATGGTCCCAAACGCTCTTGCATGCTGTTTCGGGGGAAATGCCCTCATCCTTGCGGTTTATCTACTTTTTGGAAGACGAACTCGTTGAAAATTGTGGGAATTAACGTATGAAGCGCAATAATCACTGTTTGTGTTCGCCTGAACTTAACTTTGTGCGTTAGTAGGAATTAATGTTGATTTTGTCAGCCTTGGCGGTAATGGCTCTCTCGGCCCAGGATACTTTTGAAGTGCCATTTAAAATGGGTGAGAACGCCATCATCGTTGATGCCACCGTCAATAACCATCCGCTTTCCCTCCTTTTCGACAGTGGGTTTGCAGGAAGTGTTGTCGCGGATGACAATATCAACCTGGGAGAACCGGACGGAACGATCAACTTGCGGGACTTCGTTGGTCAATTCCAGGCCAAAACCGTTAAGATTAAAAGCCTTAAACTGGGCTCGGTTCCCATTCAAGTCGCAGAACCTGAAGCCGTTGAGCAGCCGGCTGCCCACCTTACAGAAGCTTATGACACCCACACCGATGGAATCCTCGGATTTCAGGCGATCGAAAACTACGTCACCGAAATCAACTTTCAGACGAACAAATTTATATTTCATCCGAAATCCTATGACATCACCCAGAAGACTCCGGACAACAAAAAGACCTTCCTGGTGAAAATGCTGCCTCTTGGCGCCAACTCGGTGGAGCTATCGGTCTTGACTGATCAAGGCAAGAAAATGATTTTGGCGCTCGACACTGGAAATGCCTTTTACGCGACCACACATCGCGATGTCCTGGAACGTGTGGGTCTGTGGGATGCTTCCAAAGATCCAAAGTTTCTATCCCAGAGCATGGTTGCCTCCGGTCCTGTGGCAACGTGGGAAAAGAAGCTGCAAGGCCTAACCATTTTTGGCGTTCCCGTGCCTACCAGTTACTGGGACGTGATCGATCTGCCTTCAAGCGATGCAGATGGCGATGGGACGGTTGGCATTCAGTTTTTGAGAAATTTCAACATCATGGTGGACTATGATCGTCGCCGAGTTTGGCTCGAAAACTTTTCCGGCGAAGTCGCCAACGAACCTGAGGGGTCGGTTGGGATTTTTGCGGATCCTGACAAAGCGCGCGGCATTGTCTCCATAGAGCACGTCGCCCCCGGAAGCCCTGCCGAAAAAGCAGGAATTGCACGGGGTGACCATTTGCTAGAGATCGCCGGCACAGAGGTTTCGCCGAATTGGACCTTACGCCAACTGGCCACTAAGTTGAAGGGCAAACCTGGAAGCGACATCGAAGTTGCCGTCTCGCATGATGGGTCACTGGCTAGGTACACCCTGAAAAGGATGGCTTTATTTAACGAATAACAAGGGAGGCGCAAACCGTAAGCAAGTTTTTTTCATTATGGTCATTGTTTGAGAAAAAAACGAAGTGCGGCACGCGTCAAGAGCAAATATGAACAACAAGTTGGTACTTCTGATCGAGGACAATACGGACGACGAGAGGCTAACGCTACGTGCCCTGAGAAGAAACAATGTCATGAACGAAGTGGTTGTGGCTTACGATGGGCAAGAAGCTTTGGACTACTTGTTTGGAACGGGAAGCTATTCCGGACGAGATATGGCAGTAATGCCGGCCGTTGTCATCTTAGACTTGAAACTACCCAAGCTGAGCGGTTTTGAAGTCTTGAAGCAGATCAGGATGAAGGAGGAGACCAAATCGACTCCCGTAATTGTGTTAACCTCTTCCGATGACGACGCCCAGGTTGAGCAGTGCTATCGGTTGGGGGCAAACAGCTACATCAAAAAACCCAACGATCCGGAAGAGTATTCCGACATGATCTTACAGCTAGGGATGTATTGGCTTCTACTGAATCAGGCGCCAAGGCCGAAGGCGCTGACGTAGGGGGGTATCAGTAAACGGTAAACAGTAAACAGTTGGGACCGATTCAATCCCGCTGTTTACCGTTCACTGTTTACCGTTAACACCTATCACTTATCACGCCCCGAGCGCCGCGTGCAAATCCTTTTTCAGCAATGCGCGGGCTCTAAAGAGCCAGCTTTTAATAGTTCCTTCTGGTTTGTTTAGCGCATGCGCGATTTCATTCACGTCCATGTGCTTGAAGTGCCTCATCAAAATAATGTCGCGGTATTTACCCGGCAGCTTTGCAATCGCCTCGATAATGAGGCTTTGCCTGTAGGCACCTGCCGCGCGCTCGTCAAGCATTGGTTCGTCGTCTGCGAGCATGTAGTCGTGCTGATCGAGCGACTCAGGCTGTTTTTTCTTTCCCCGAACTGCGTCAATACAGCAGTTCGTGCAGATTCGGCACAACCAAGGCTTTATCGGCCTTTCCGGGTCGAAGTCCCCAATCGCCTTAAATGCCTTCAGAAATGTCTCCTGGACGGCATCTCGGGCGTCATCCTGGTCTCGAAGCATACGCATGGCTAAGTGTTGCAGCGTAGGCCTATACAAATCGGCTAGTAGATCGAAAGCTACCGACTCACCCTCGGTGGCTCGCTCGATTAAATGTGCTTCCCAACTTAAGATTCTGTTTGAACGTTCTTTCACGTGTTCTCTTAGGTCCTATTTTATATGGGCAAACTCGCTTAGTCATCTTTCGTCGAATGATTTGGGTCTATCTACCCACGGATGGGTAACCCCATAGCTTCAAATCGAGTTAGAAGGAGAAAAGGGAATGAAGGTTTCGGGAATTCATAAGGGGTTTTATGTACAGAGAATGCAGCGGGCATCCGAAGAATTGCGTAGGATGTCAGTTCGCAGTGTCCTTGTCAAGGCGTTTTCAATCAGCCCCGTAATTTTCATTGGCGCGGTTTGCGCGCAGAGCCGCTTTTATCACGACTCTTTTCAGCCTGTCTTTGATACAGCAGCGCAAGAATCCGCCATTGCAGCTTATGTAGCTCCCGTTAAGCTGACTCGCACAAAGTTTGCCGAGTCAAAATCGCCCGAAGTAACTAGATCGGTTGCCCAAGCGTGGCTTTCCGGCGCGGCTGACGGGACCTTAAAACCCCTTTTGCCCAGCGCAGTGGACGACACCCTACGATCGCCAATTAAGGGGCAAATCTATATGGCGTGCGATTCGATTGTGGAGCGGCTGCTGCACTTGGGCGATGTGGAAAGAAGCAAGGGCCAATTCGTTTTGGCCACCCAGGATCATGTGCTTGCTCTCCGAACTTGCGAAATCTTAAAGTATTCGGACTCGGGAGCTGTCTCTATGTTCGGCGCGAGACAACGCGGCCTGTTGAAGGAGATCAGCCTTGATTCGCAATCAATGCCTGCAAAGGCCCGAGGCGACCTGCGTTCGGAGCTTGTCTCGCTAAAAAACTCGCAGGGCTCTATGGAGTTCGTTTACAACAACACCAAGTCCCTTTATGAGCGTGATGAACAGCGCCATGACTCGAACGATCTTGCTTCACTGGACCCCGATATGGCTACCGAAATCGGCTTCATCGAGGATCCGATGACTGAAAAAGCGGCTATTCGAAGGGTCACGACGCAAAAGCGGAAGACACAACCTTCCGAGTTGCTTAGGGATTTTGATCTCGCCTACAAGTCTCAAAGGAGATTTTCCGAGCAACTCGATGAGCAGATTAAAAAGCTCCCGAATAGCAAGCCCGGAATCTCAGCTTAAAGTTTTTCGACTTGTGTGAACTCAAGTTCAACGGGAGTATCTCGCCCGAAGATATTGATAAGGACCTTGAGCTTTTCGCGATCGCTGTTGACTTCTTCGATCTTTCCAGCGAAGTCGCTAAACGGCCCCTCGATTACGCGAATCGCATCGCCTTTGCTCCAAGCCACCTTTGGCGTTTCTTTGCTCGTTTCGAGGTTCTGCATGATGCGCCGAACTTCGTATTCCTCAAGAGGAACCGGCTTATTGCCGCTCTGAACAAATCCAGTTACGCCGCTGGTCGACTTCACCAGCTTATAGGTGTCCTCCGTTAGGGACATCTGAACGAGGATGTAGCCCGGAAAAACCTTTTTATCAACCAAGACCCGTTTTCCAGAACGGGTTGTGAGTTCTTGTTCCGTAGGAATCAGGATCTCATAAATATCGCGCTGCCAGACCCCTTCAACTTGAGCCCGGCGCGTTAAGACATCTTTT
This sequence comes from Fimbriimonadaceae bacterium, assembly GCA_036502005.1. Taxonomy (GTDB): domain Bacteria; phylum Armatimonadota; class Fimbriimonadia; order Fimbriimonadales; family Fimbriimonadaceae; genus DASXZH01. The sequence goes on along the minus strand of DASXZH010000076.1, from coordinate 58,033 downwards.
ACTTTGTTTTCGTGACCCGCGATCGTATGAACCGCATACCAAGACTTAGGCATTTATCCTCTTATTTCCCTTGCAGCAAGTTAACGATTGTTCCAAATACGGCCGACATAGCAGAAAGAACCACTACGACGAGTAGACAGACAACTAGGACGACTACAGTTAGCCGGTTAACTTCCTTTGTTTTAGGCCAGTCGACCTTTTTCAACTCTCTGTAAACGTCAACCCAAAAGCCCTTAAATCCACGGCGCATCTTTGGAGTTGCCACGCCTTTAGGGGGATCATTTCTCATTGCGGTTTTAGCCATATGTAATAGCGCGCTTTGCTTGCGCTGTGGGGATTCATTATCTTACCTCAACCGTATATTGCTGAAGATATGGCGACGCGATATAAAGCCGTCATCGCAAAAAACTTATAAATTCTGCTCTAAATTCAACCAAAAACGTCCCTATTGTAAAGGTGTTTCAGGTTACATTATAGGGAGGGTAAAGGAAGGTACACGTCTTGGATTCATATAACGAGTTGGAATACATGGTCCTCGCAATGGTGGGTGACGGTGTCAATTCAGGCTACGCGATGCGTCGCCAGATGCAAAATATGAAGGGGGGAAGGTGGAGTGCGGAAAGCGGCTCGGTGTATCGTGTATTGCGTCGCCTACAAGGTAGCAGTCTCGTTTTTCCGGTGAGAAAAGTAGGCGTCGTAAATCGAGAAAGAACAGAATACGAGCTGACGCCAGCGGGGGAAGTACTGGTCTCAAAATGGTTGACGGATGCACCCGCGCAACACGAGCTAGAATGCCTTCTTGATGCTCTCAGGACGAGAACGTATTTCTTAGCTCGTTTGGATCCGAAGCGCCGTACGCAGACGATTAAAACGTGGATGGCGCAGAACAAGAAGCTTATCACTCAGCTAACGGCCGAATCCGCTACCAAGAAATCCGATCAAGAAGGGTGGGTGGCCGCCAATCTGTTGTGTTTGGCAAAAGCAAGGCAGGATTGGCTGAGAAAAATGTACACCGAGATGAAGGAGACTGGCAGGAAATCCGCCGCAGTCGCCAAAGAGGCAAGTGCGTAGCTTGGAATGGAGAACTTAGAACGGGGAGCGGAGAACCTGGAGCGTAGGGAGCCGATTTCAAGATGCGCTTTCGGGACCGCTTCTCCCAGGGGGTGCGAAGCCGTTTGTCCGGTCTAGCCCAATGAATAGGCTCCGCAAAAATCTCCGTTCCGCAATCGAAAATTGAAAATCGAAAATCGACAATTCCTTGGTTTTTCCGGCACGCCGGAGGTGTGCAACATAAACGGGGCGAATAGCCTAGCGTCGAATTGCTAAAACCTTATAGCGCTTCTTTCCATCCGGTGTATCGAACTCGGCGGTGTCGCCAACTTTGTGGCCATAAATTGCCAGACCCATCGGAGACTCGTTGCTGATAAGATCGTTATTCGGATCGGCTTCGATGCTCGCCACGACCCTAACTTCGAACTCGTCATCAAATTCGGTATCCGAGATCTTTACGATAGAACCGATGCCAACATGGTCGGTTGGTATGTGGTCCGGATCCAGAATGCCCGCGCTGCCAAAAATTCCTTTCAGCTCGGACATACGGCTTTCGACAATGGCCTGTTCGAACTTAACTTCGTCCAACTCGCTATTGTCTTCGCTGAATTCCCCGTGCTCTAAGCTCTCGCGGATGCGGCTGGCAATCTCGGGCCGCTTGACCATTGTCAAGTGCTCAAGTTCTGCCTGAAGAGCCTTATAGCCCTCTGGCGTAAGCAATAACCCGCCTGGTGCTTCGGCGGAAAGTTCTGGTTCATTCATGAGTGCTGCTCGGTGGACACAAAAGCCGTCCAGCCATTATAACCTTATTCCTTTAGATGCTTTACGTTTTTAGGTCCAGTTTTGTTCTTTCTTCTACCTTAGAGATTACTAAGCAGCAAGAATAGGCTGCCAAATGGCCTATTGCACTTTGTCGGTACAATTCTGGTTGCTCTAGAGAGACGGCTGCTCCAACCTGGATGTCTTACCGTTGTTCAAGAACTGAATCTTTTTTCTATAGGAACTGTCATTAACACGATGCGGGCGATTGCGCTAATTCTTCTGACCTTGCTGACGGGAGTGTGTCTGGGCCAAGCAACCTCGCCTATCTTCTTAAAAGTTAGAACGGACGTGACGGTGGCCGTCAGAATCCATTCAACCGGGGCTGATATGGTCGAAGTAACCATGCGCGATCCAAATTATCCGGTCGACTTGTTGCGTCAGCAAATGGAGACGCTTGGAAAGCTGGTCGGTACGCCGCCTCGGGGCCTGTCGGTTGGAAAGCAAGCAGTGGCCGGCGATACGGGCAACCAGTTCTCCTTTATAACGGCAACGTTTGCTACCGATGGGATCATTCTTCCGGGTGGGATCTTGCGCATCGAGCCCATCTTAAAGGCGTTTGCAGGTGCACCTCCTCCTTATACTATTCAGGGACTAACGATCGAGTTTGAGGGAATCACTCCCACCAAGAATACGGTTGCGCACTACGCAAAACCGGACGTAGTGGTAGGGGAAGGCCGCTACACGAACTCCGGTGTTTTGAAAGGAATAGAATATCGAATCGCGCTCAAGACCCAAGATCCGAACTTAATCATATTTCCGGATCGATATGAGCAAGAAAAACCAGTCGTTAAGGTGCCGCCGCCAGTGCCGCATGAGGGTTCAAAACTGTGGCTCATCCTATCATTTGTCGGCCTCGGCATTATTGGAGGAGCTTTGGTATACTTTGCCTTGCTCCGAACTGGCGCTAGAGCCCATTCTTAACCACGGAGCTTGGAGAATTTTTTCACATGCGGGATCCGGCATCCATTAGCCTTCACGAACTTATTGAAATCGGATTTCACGAAAGGGCATCCGATATTTTTGTAAAAGCCAACCAAGTGCCGACCATGCGTCAGCACAGCAAGATGGTGCCCATTCCGGGCGATTTCCCGGTCATCGACGAGGCCACCGCGAAGCGGATGATCAGTCTGATGATGAGCGATAAGCAGCATCGTGTTTTCGAGGAGACCCTCGAAATGGACCTTGCCTTTACGGTTGGCGATAAGTGCCGCGTGCGCGCCAACATCCACTATCAACGAGGCACCTACGGCATCGTCTGCCGAATTATCCCGCTGACTATTCTCACTCTCGATGAACTCGGCCTTCCTCCCGTTTTAAAAGAACTCACAAAGCACCGCCTCGGCTTCATTCTCGTTACCGGCCCTACCGGTTCTGGCAAAACGACGACTCTTGCCGGCATGCTTGACCTTATCAATCAAGAGCGCCAGTGCCACATCATCACCCTCGAGGACCCGCTCGAGTTCGTTCACCAAGACAAGAACTCTTACGTCACCCAGCGAGAGATTGGAATTGACACCCTGGACTTCCAGCCGGCTTTAAGAGCCATGCTCCGAGAAGCACCGGACGTGATTCTCATTGGAGAAATGCGCGATGCCACCACCATGGGTATCGCTATGCAAGCCGGTGAAACGGGCCACTTCGTGTTTTCCACTGTTCACACCCAGAGCGCTTACGAGACAATGGACCGGGTTATAAACATGTTCCCGCCTCATGAGAAGAACCACCTTTGCCAGCGCTTGGCAAACTGCTTGAGGGCTGTTGTTGCCCAAAAGCTGGTGCCCAGAGCCGACGGCAAGGGACGCGTGGCGGCACTTGAGATTTTGATCTGCACGCCGACCGTTGTTAAGGCCATTGAAGACGGCCACTTTAGCGACCTCTATCACATAATGAACGAGGGAGAGTTCTGGGGAATGCAGACAATGAACCAAAGTCTGCTTCGGTATGTCAAAGCTGGAGTCATCACTGAAGAAGTGGCTCTAAACTATGCAGGCGTCGCTTCGGAATTGAAACAAATGCTGCGTCGGTAGGAAAGATTGGTCAATCGTGAAAGCTAGTCAGAAGCTCTTAGCTGGGCGAGTCAACGGCACCGCACCTCTCTCCTCCGTGAGGGAGGTCGGTGAGCTTGCGAACCGGGAGGGAGGGGTAAGAGGCGTTAATCGCGAAACTCTGCCCAACTTAAAGGACATGCAGCTCCCGACAAGGATAGAAATTGTCTGAGAGACTAAATAAGCTCCTCATCGAGCTGACCGACAAAGACGGAAGCGACCTGCATATTAAGTCGGGCCAGCCCCCGATCATGAGGATTAGGGGCGACCTCGTTCGTTCGGAGACTCCCGCCCTTTCCGACGATGAGACCCAAGAGTTGCTTTTTGGGATTCTGAACAAGGCCCGCAGGGATCATTTCAACTCGTTTAAAGAAGTGGACCTAAGCTACACCGTGCCAAATGTCGCGCGTTTCCGCGTTAACATGTTTTGGCAAATGCGAAAGCCGGGCGCGGTTTTTAGGGCGATCCCTTTTAAAGTTCGAACTTGCGATCAATTGGGCCTGCCGCCCGCCGCTAAGAAACTATCCATGCTGCCCCGTGGCCTGATTTTAGTGACCGGGCCAACCGGCTCGGGAAAATCGACATCCTTGGCGGGGATGATTAACGAGATCAACATCACGAAGAAGTCGCACATCATGACCGTTGAAGATCCGATCGAGTATGTTCATGCCGATAAACAATCGATTGTGAACCAGCGGGAGCTTTCGACCGATACCCACTCTTTTGCCGACGCCTTAAAGCATGTGATGCGCCAAAACCCTGATGTGATCCTGGTCGGCGAAATGCGCGACTTGGAGACAATTCAGCTTGCCATCACCGCTGCTGAAACCGGCCACTTGGTGATGTCAACCCTACACACGGTGGATGCCGCCCAAACGATGGACAGAATGATCGACGTTTTCCCTCCCGAGCAGCAGGCGCAGATACGAACGCAGCTCAGCGTCACGATTCAGGGCGTGCTTTCTCAGACTCTGATTCCGAGCCGCGATGGAAAAGGAAGAGTCGCCGCTTTTGAGGTGATGGTGGCCACTCCCGCAATTCGGACCCTTATTCGCGAGGGCAAAACCCACCAACTCTATTTGGACATCCAAACCGGCGCCGATCTTGGCATGCAGACCCTTGATGGCCACTTGCTCCAACTTGTTAGGGAAGGGAAGATCGACTTCGATCACGCAATAGCGAAGTCTTCCAACGCCGTGGATTTCCAAAAACGAGCGGCAAGCCAGGGGCTAACAGGAGGTTCTTCCGTTGCCGCGTATTGATGGCTTACTGCGCAGGTGCGTAGACATGAGTGGTTCGGACCTTCATTTGAAGGTGGATACGGGCCAGGTTTATGTTCGAGTTCACGGAGATCTTCTACATTTAGAGGACGAGCCGCCCTATTCAGAGGCTGATTTTAAAGCGGACCTTGCCCATATCCTAAGACCCGAGCAAATTAAGCGATTCGAGAAGGACTGGGAGTTAGACTTTGCCTATGAGCTTGTTGGCATTGCTCGCTTTAGGGGCAATGTTTTTCAGCAGAGAAACATTGCCCAGGGCGTCTTCAGAGTCATTCCTTATGAGATCCAGAGCATGGAAGATTTGCAGCTTCCAGCCGCCTGTTACGATTTTATTGAGCGCCCGCGTGGTTTAGTTTTGGTAACGGGACCGGCCGGCTCCGGCAAATCCACCACTCTTGCGGCCATGATCGATCGAATCAATCGAACCCAGGCAGTGCACATCATGACCGTTGAAGACCCGGTCGAATTCGTTCATGATGACCACTTTGCTGTCTTGAATCAACGAGAACTTGATGTTGATACTTTAAGCTTTGCCAACGCCCTCAAATTTGTGTTGCGGCAAGATCCGGACGTGATCCTGGTTGGCGAAATGCGCGACCTGGAAACCATCCACCTGGCCATTACTGCCGCAGAAACGGGGCATTTGGTGTTTGCCACGCTCCATACCGTGGATGCCGTCCAAACAGTGGATCGAATCATCGACGTTTTCCCCATGTACCAACAGCAGCAAGTCCGCATGCAGCTATCGGTGAACCTGGTCGGTGTTATTTCCCAAACTTTGGTCAAGCGGTCCGATGGGCGTGGAAGAGCGGCCGCTTTTGAGGTGCTTGTCGCCACTGGCGCCGTACGCAACCTCGTCCGTGAGAAAAAGCTTTATCAGGTGAACTCCATCATCCAAACGGGTGCCCGCGCGAAAATGCAGACCCTGGATCAGTCTCTCGTTAATCTGGTTGATCGCGGCTTCGTCTCGTTCGAAGAGGCTCGAACGCGTGCGAAAGATCCCGGCGAGTTTGATCGTCTTCTCGCGTTGCAAAAGGCTGGAATCGCCGCCGTTCCACAAGTCAAGTCTGCCAACCCCGCTCCTCCACCGGCCGAACCTCCGGCTGCACCACCCGCTTCGGGAGTTCGCGGCCAACCCAATCGGCCCACCTTTAAGCGGGAATAGCGTGGATACGCTCGATTCCATAAATAGCGATATCGTTGTTTGCCGCCAGTGTCCACGCCTGGTTGTTTGGCGTGAATTAGTTGCCTTTGAGAAGCGCAAATCCTTTGAAGATTGGACTTATTGGGGCAAAGCTGTGCCCGCCTTTGGCGATCCCGATGCCACGCACTTGATCGTTGGCCTGGCTCCTGCCGCCCATGGCGCGAACCGAACCGGCCGCATGTTTACAGGCGACCGCAGCGGCGATTGGCTTTTTCGAGCTTTGTTCAAAGCTGGTGCCGCATCGCAGCCCCATTCAGAGTCGATTTTAGACGGCTTGGTTTTGCGTGGGGTTTTGATAACGGCTTCTTGCCATTGCGCCCCGCCCGATAATAAGCCGACTACCCAAGAACTGGACACCTGCCGGCAATACCTGCGCCGGGTTTTAGGTATGCGATCTTGGTCGAGCATTTTATGTTTAGGCGGCATCGCCTGGAACAACGTGCTGCGAACTTTGGGAGAAACGGGCCGGCCTAAGTTTGGTCACGGTGCGGTTTATAAGTCGGTGTCGGGGCCGTTATTGGTGGGTTCTTACCATCCGAGCCAACAGAACACGTTTACGGGAAGGCTGACGGAAGAAATGCTTGACGCGGCGATTGGGGCGTTTTTGGGCGGATAGAGTTGGAGTGCCCTGATTATTTGGAGTGGTTGCCGTCTATTTAGAGTGCTTGAACTTGTTCGAGCTTTTTCCCGGCGGCTTGACGCTATTGCTGGGGCCAAAACATAATGTCGCGAGTGATCTTGGGTGCATTAACGTACTATGTAGCACACCGGAGGTGTGCTAGACCAAATCACAGCCAATCAAACAATCCCCAAACTCTCCTCAAAACCGCACATGATGTTCATCGCGTGAACCACCTGCGCCGGCCCGCATTTACCCTCCGCTTCCGCCATCACCCGAATACTCAACAGACTCAAAGGCTCATCCGGAGCGAAGCGCATGCGGTAAGCCGCAAAGGGCTGACCAGCCACAAGCTTGGTATCCCAATCGCCATCTTCAATGCGCCGAACAAAGAAGGAGCCCCCGTAAATCCCATCGTAAAGCGCATCCAGAAGCTCACTTTCAACGGTTTGGATCACGCAGATCGCGGTCATCGCCAGCACCGAGCCCAGATCCTGGACTTCAAACGCAACCGTCGCCCCACCGTCCCAGCCGGCCGAAACAAAAGCCCGCTCGATGGAATCAGCGTCCGGCGAAAAAGAATAAACGAGCGAAGGTGGCTCGATCAAAATGCCGGCTCTAATTAACGGTCCCACCGCGATCAAGGCTAAGGTTGCCGAACCAGAGGGAACGGAAACAGAGGAGGCGCAAACGATCGGGTTGTTATCGGCAAGCTCTAGCAGTCCAAAGACCTCGGCATCCGGTTTATCAACCCAAACCTTCCGGATAATCCCAGACTGCTCAAACTCGATTTCAGCTTCACACGAGCCATCGAGCAGTTCAACATCCGGATGCGCGGAAAGTAGGCGCTTAACCGGCTCGGTCTTGGCCTTAGCTTTCATCGCCACTAATGACGCGTCATGCCCATTTTCATGTGCATGACCTTACCCGGATCTTGTGGTGGGCTCATGCTCAAAGAAGTCTGGGTGCTCCAAAGAGACCCGTCCTCCGCCAAAACCAGCAGCGTTCCCCCGCCGCTAGCGTTTGCCGCACCGGTTGAAGTCATCGTCATGGCAATCTGAGCAGCAGGTTTGCCATTCACCGTAGTCATTTTCTCGAACTTATACTTCGCCTTCACCAAAGATTTGCTACCCATGGCCGCCGCCGAGGTCTGCCCCGTCCAAGTATCTCCCGGCTTTATCGGCTTTTCCGGATACTGCGTAAGCATCTGCTGCACAGTCTTATCAGCGACTCCGCCTACACTGTTTGCCGTAAAAATGCGGACCACTTTGGCCACGGCTTGCTTTCCGCCCGAAGACAGAGGGCCGAGTGTAATCGTTAGCTGCCCGCTCGTGCCCTTTACCGAGTTTACGGTTTCAATGAACGGGCCGTCCACCTTAATCCCCGCCGATGAGCCTGGAGTGGCGATGCTACCCGTGAAAGTGTAGGTGTACTTGCGCCCTTTCACGTACTTGTATCTAAACAGATAGCCGTGCGAGGTTTTCGTGATTTGAGAAAATCCGAGAGCCGCAAAGCAACCAACCATAAAGATCGTCAGGAGAACTTTAGCTTTCATGATTTTTTACGCTGCCGAATGGACTAGAAAATCCTCGACCGACTCGTGCTCGATACCGAACTGTTGAGCGATCGCCCCGAGTGTCACTTTGCCTTTAGCCACATTGAGCCCTTTTCTCAGCGCTGCATCGTTTCGCAAGGCACCCAACCCGTTGTTGGCCAGCTTTACTACATACGGCAATGTCGCATTGGTTAGCGCGTAAGTGCTGGTGTGAGCAACCGCCCCCGGCATATTTGCTACGCCGTAGTGAATCACCCCATCGACTTCGTAAATGGGATCGCGGTGGGTTGTCGCCCGCGTTGTTTCCACACATCCGCCCTGATCGACGGAGACGTCAACAATCACAGAACCTCGTTTCATAGAGCCGAGCATATCGCGCGTCACCAAAATGGGCGCCCTTGTTCCAACCACGTAAACCGCGCCAACCACCAGGTCGGCCTCCTTCAAAACGTCCCGAATGGTGCCCGGATTGCTGTGGAGTGTAATCACGTTCTTGGGGAGAATGTCATCCAGGTATCGAAGTCTGTCCAGGTTAATGTCCAGCACATAAACAGTGGCCCCAAACCCGGCTGCAACCTTAATGGCGTTCAAGCCAACCACTCCCGCTCCAATAATGGCGACGGTAGCGGGCCGAACACCTGGGACGCCGCAAAGCAGGATGCCTCTGCCGCCCATGGGGCGTTCTAGATATTTTGCGCCTTCTTGGATGCTGATCCTTCCGGCAACTTCGCTCATCGGAGTGAGCAAGGGAAGTGACCCATTGGACATCTCAACCGTTTCATAGGCGATGCAGTAGGCATCGCTCTGGATCATCGCCCGGGTGAGGGGTTCGCTTGCCGCGAAATGGAAATAGGTAAAGAGCAACTGCTCCTTCTTAATCCGCTGAAACTCCTCGGGTTGCGGTTCTTTGACCTTCACGATCATGTCCGCCGACCGCCAAACTTCTTCCACATTGGAAATTCTTGCGCCGGCCGTTTCGTAGTCTGAATCGGTGATATGGGTTCCTTCGCCGGCCCCCGACTCTACGATAACCTCATGTCCGGCCTGTTTTAAGGCTAAAACGCCGCTTGTAGTCAGGGCAACCCTGTACTCGTCCTGTTTAATTTCGCGTGGCACACCAACGATCATGCAGTAACAAATCCCTCCTGGGGATTCAAGTGTACCGGCAACGGCCCTTGGCCTTAGGTTTTGGGCCTTAGGTAATCACACTTGGCGGGTAGCCGCTTAGGAGCCACCGCCCGTGACCTGTAACCAATCACGAAAACCGAAAACCGAAGGCCGAAGGCCCAGGGCCCTCCTCTTTCAACTGACTTTCTTCAACTCGATCTTTACGAGTTGAATATCAGATTGCTGCATTCCTGCCATCGGTCCCTTGGGCCGCTTTTCCTGGAGGGGCAGCGCTTGTCGGTCTGGCAAGCGGAGAACGCGAACACCGCCAACCTTCATTCCCGTTACTCCGACTTCGATCTGCGAAAAAGCCTTTCCATCGCCGATCGTCCAGCTATAGTCATTCGAATCCAACTCTTTGCCTTTTAAATCGGTAATCGTATAGTGGACGGAGATCTTCTTGCCTTTGGCGACTTCCGCCCCAGTTCCAACTTTCTTGTCGTCATACGTTATTTGATTAGCAGTGCCAGCCGGCACAATATCGAGCAGGGTAACTGTAAAGTAAAGATCCGAATTAGCCGGAATTTTCCCGCCCGCTTTAGTATCGTTTCCGTAAGCTAAATTCGCTGGAATCGAAAGCTCTCTAACTCCGCCGATCTTCATTCCGACAATTCCCTGATCCCAGCCCTTAATAACGGAGCCTGTGCCAAGCGGGAAGCTGAAGGCCTTTTTATCGTCGTCGGCTGTGTTGCTATCGAACACGGATCCGTCGGCCAACTTGCCCGTGTAGAGCATAAAAACGGTGTCTCCCTTTTTCGCGGGAGCCTTATTTTCGAACTCGCCTCCGTCGCCGATTTTGTCATCCTTGGTTTCCAATTTGGCGAGCTTGCTGCCGGAAGTGGCGGCTGCCCCAGCTTTGGAATCGGAGCCCGAGGTGGTGCCGCCGGAATGGCAACCCGCAAGCAGGAGTAGAGAAGAGGCTAGCAAAGAGGTGTAACAAATGCTTTTCATAGGTCTTGATGTGATCATTGTGCAAGAAAGGCTATTTTAAAACAATCCGATTAACGAGTATAGGAGCTTTATGGTTCCTTCTATAGCTCGTGTTGGTACAATCACGTGCCCAATGGCTAAAAAGATCGCGAAAGGGATGCCAGAGCCCACTAAAAGTCCGAAGGTTATATCCAACCGAAAGGCCCGGTTCGATTATGAGTTGCTTCAGTTTTTCGAGGCAGGGATTGCCCTTGCCGGATCGGAGGTCAAAAGCATCTTCAACGGCCGGGCGAATATGGTGGATGCTTATTGCCAAATCAAAGGGGACGAGCTATGGATTCTGAACCTGGATATCGAACCTTACGAAAACGCCAAGCATTTTCAGCCTGACCGGATGAGGGACCGTAAACTATTGCTTCACCGAGCCGAGATCCATCTTATCGAAAGAAGATCCATGGAAAAAGGACTCACCATTGTCCCGACAAAAATCTATTTCAATCACGGTAAAGTCAAGTTAGAAATAGCTCTCGCGAGAGGTAAACGAAGTTACGATAAACGCGATCAAATCGCCAAGGATGACACCCGTCGAGATATTGAACGAATGAAAAGACGCGATTTGATGTGAAAGCGCCCTAATCAGGGGTTTTCTAAAAGCCGATTTAGTAACTGTGGACGCAGTTTTTGGTTCTCCAAATTCACTTAAGGTAGGCTCCCAGATCAGCTTGGTCTTCTACATGAACGCCCAACCGGTGGCCGTTGCCGCTTCGGTTGTGAAGCAGCAGCCCCTGACTTTAACCACCACAGACCGTGGTGCTTCGATGCTGGAAACCGGCAAGCGCGCACTGTTGATCCACCAAGACGGACGCAACTTTGCAAAAGCCGAAGCTCAGATCGTCTCGTGTGACCACTTCGCCGAAGGCTGGCGAATCGAGACCGGTGAGTTTGGTTGGGAAGAAGTTGACCGCAGGCGGTATCCACGCGTCGAAATTAAAATCCCGATCGTGGTAAAAGCCGTTTTGGAGCGCAATGGCTCTGCGCAATTAAAATACGTCCAAGGCGAAACTGTGGACCTGAGCCTTGGCGGAACCTGGCTGACGGCGTCTGACGAATTAGTGCCCGGCAGCCTGGTCGAGTTCCAGGCTGAACTGGTAGCCGGTGAGAACATGAGAGCTCTGGCGATCGTTGCCTGGCAGCGGGAAGAGGGCGTGGGACTGGAGTTTGTCGATTTCCTTGGAGGCTCGCGTTATTACCTTCACAACTTCTTGAATCAAGCGGCTTAGGATTTTAGCCGAAAGTCGAAAGTCGAACGTCGAACGACGAGTCGAAGAAAGGCAGAACTCCTTTTGTCACGCAAAGGCGTAAAGCACGCAAAGTGGGAATAGATGTCCGCCTTACCGCTGTTTTTTTTATCCAAGTGCTGAAGCCATTTGGAAACGGCCTTCTGCTTTAGGCTGCGACTCAAAACCCTTCGATCCTTTGCGAGCTTTGCGCCTTTGCGTGAAATTTAACTCGGCGTTTTGCAGGCTCACCCAACCGGGACTCGCAAATCCACCTTCGAAAGCTCTCCGATCCATTCGCCATCAAAAACCCGCTCGGCGGGCCCTTCCATCAGCACTTCGCCCGACTCCAAGTAGTCGATCAGCAGATCCCCACCCGGAAGTGTGATTCGAACCTTCCTCTCCGAACGGCCCGTGATAAACCCTGCAACTGCGACAGAACAGGCACCCGACCCGCACGCGAGCGTAATCCCCACTCCGCGTTCCCAAACCCGCATCTTGAGATGGCCCCGATCCAGCACTTGAACAAAGTGAACGTTGATCTGGGCAGGGAAGAGTTCGTGATGCTCCAGAAGCGGACCAAGGCGCTCTATATCTATCGCTTCCACATCATCGGTAAAAAGTGCCAAATGCGGGTTGCCGGTAAAGACAGCAGTAGCAGAAAATGTCTGCCCATCACAAAGGATTTGGCCATCAACAAACTGCTCTTCGGGAGGGCCGGCCATTGCAATCGAACGCCGGTCCAGCAGCGCCATGCCCATGTTTACGCGGATCCAGTCAGGCCTTACCGGGTCCACATGAACTACGCGTTCTTCCACTTCTAAGTCAAAAGGTTCGAGCGACTGGTGGCCATTTTCAACCAGCAGCCTTGCCGCGCACCGGACGCCGTTGCCGCACATTCCGCCGTTGGTCCCATCGCGGTTGATGATCGTCATCCGAAAGGGGGCTGTGTCTCCCCGTTTCACAAGGATCAACCCATCCGCGCCGACACCAAACCGACGGTCGCAAAGAATCGGCGCCAATTCGCTGGGCAAGGCTGGCAGGTATTCGTTCTTAACCTGGTCGATGAAAACGAAGTCATTTCCGAGTCCGTGGAGTTTGGTGAATGGGAGCATGTTTTTTATAGGAAATCAATAATGAATGGCAAGTAGTAAATAGACGGGCCGTTCCGGCTAAAAGCCCCTTCCCCTGCTCTCTGGGAGGGGAGGGGGTTGGGGGAGAGGTTCCGCCGACTTGCTGGAAACTACTCAATTTGAGGCGTTGTTGATAGCAGTGTGAGCAAGCACTCCCGATGCGAGGTGTGTGTTCGATTCATTAAGCTTCTCTGATTCAGAACGCAACCATTTTTGAACTGGTCCCGAAAGGAATCATCCGTATCGCCGGCTCCGATCGAAGCCAAGTCCTTTGCCTCTTCGCATAGCCTGCGGTAGACCTATTAATATCTTCCTCCATTTCCTCCAGATCACAAGAACCGTCCAAATAACTCCAGATCTGCTTATAACCGAGCGCCCGCATTGCCGGAGATCCGAAGTGTAATCCGCTCTGCTTGATAGCACTAACCTCGTCGATCCAGCCTCTCTCCAGCATCGATGAAACCCTCTCTTTGATCCGCGCCTTATTCTCCAATGCCGAAATCTCGATACCAAGCTTGGCCTTTTTGAAGGGCGGCAGCGAGAAGCCAATTAACTCGGCAGGAGACAGAGCAATCTCCAGCGCCCGGCGCACGCGCAGAGGGTTGGCTCGATCGACCTGGGCTGCCGCCTCAGGACGTAAAGCTTGCAGCCGCTCAAAAAGCGCGTTCGAGCCTGATCGCCGCTCCTCTTCCATAAGTTCTTGGCGTAACCCGACCGTTGGCAGACCTCCTAGAGATTTGTATTCCTCCATTAGGGCGCGAATGTACAGTCCCGTTCCACCGACCATGACGGCCGATCTACCCTCCTCATACAGCTTCGCAAGCTCGCCCGACGCCAGCCGAATCCACTCACCCAAACCAAACTGTTCCGAAGGATCGGCCACATCTAGCAGCAAATAACGAGATCGGTCTTCCGGTTTGCCGGTGCCGATATCAAAACCGCGATAAGCCTGAAAAGCGTCCGCGTTAATGAGTTGGGCGTCGTATTCTAAGGCAATTTGCTCGGCCAGCGCCGATTTTCCGGAGGAAGTTGGGCCCATGACCGCGAGCAGGACTGGGCGCGTCAAGTTAGAACTCAATAAGCGCACAGATAGGATAACCAAGCAGGTTCTGGCGCCCATCTAAGAACGTCAGTTCAACCAGGAAGCCAAAGCCTGCAACAGAGCCGCCCAACCTTTCTACTAACCTCGTTGCCGCCGCAGCGGTCCCACCGGTAGCAAGCAGGTCATCAACGATGTAAGCCTTTTGCCCGGGGTTAATGGAATCGGTGTGCATTTCCACGGTGTTGGTGCCGTACTCCAACGCATATTCCTCGGTGATTCGGTCGTACGGCAGCTTGCCCAGCTTTCGAGCCATGGTGAAGGGCACACCCAGTTCAAGCGCGACCGGAACGCCAAAAATAAAACCCCTGCTTTCCACTCCAACGATGACATCGGCGCCCTTGGATCTGGCGTCGGCTGAGAGTAGGTCTACGGCCTGCTGCATGGCAGCGGCACTCTGCAGTACCGGGGCAATATCCTTAAACATAATCCCTGGCTTGGGGAAATCGGGTACATCGCGAATAAGTGAGGTAGCTAGAAGTTCTGGCATTTGTCCGAAGCGAACTATACCAGAACGCCTCAGATTTGACGCTGAAATGGGGGGTTGTCATCCCGAACCCCGTGTGAGGGATCTCGGGGGCGCAGACCTTACTTCAGCCGGCGGTCGCAGAAAATCAGATTAGCCACGCGAGTCAACGAGACAACTAACTCGGTGGAGTGGGTCTTTAGGCCCGGAGGGCCGGCAGAGTTTAGCGAAGGCCGTGAGGCCTGGAACATGGCGCATTTGAGTTCGGAGTCCCGGAGGGACGGTACCCCTTCCACCGCGAAAAGACCGATTGATTCCCAATCCATGGGCTCCTTGAAATCGGCGGCCAGTGTTTCGATATGAGGGTTAACGAGAGGGCAGATGCCGTCCCTCCGGGACTCCAAATCCTGGACTTGGTTCCCAGGCCTCACGGCCTTCGCTAAACTCTGCCGGCCCTCCGGGCCTAACTTGACCGTTTTTTGCGTTACAGATCGACGTAAAAAGATGCTTTTGAACTTAAGCCAAGCCGGTTTGAGTATGCTCTCTAGGATCTGACCTATCACCCATCACATTTCACCTATCACCTACCAAAAATGATCAACTCCGAGCGGCTGATAAAGCTATTCCGCGACCTCTGCCTTATCAATGCCCCCTCTTTGCAGGAGGCCGATTGTGCGGCCTTCGTAAAGGACTACCTCACCAACATGGGCCTCAAGGTCACCGAGGACGACGCGGCAGCCGAATGTGGTGGTAACGCGAACAACCTTATCGCGTGGCTGCCAGGAAACAAGGCGGGCGTAGCTCGCATCTTCCTATCAGCCCACATGGATACGGTTGAACCCACAGCCGGCCTGATCATTGAGGAAAAAGATGGCGTCTTTTACAGCGCTTCGGACACGATTTTAGGGGCGGACGACAAAGGCGGTCTCGCCCCCATGATTGAAGCCGTCCACTCGCTCTTGGAATCGGACGAATCCTATGGCGACGTTTGCCTCCTCATCAGCATCGCTGAGGAGATTGGCTTAAAAGGAGCGGAAGCCGTCGATCTTCCTAGGCTTAACCTCGATTTTGGCTTCGTTTTCGATACTGGCCCTCCGGTTGGTAGCTTTGTTACGCGAACGGCCACTCACGATAAGCTAGAAATCACAGCTATCGGTAAGCCCGCCCATGCCGGTAAAGACCCCGAGAAGGGCATCAATGCGATCCAAGTCGTGGCAAGCGCGGTCGAAGGAATGAAATTGGGCCGAATCGGCCCTGAAACGACCGCTAACCTTGGCATCATTCAGGGAGGTACGGGCGTTAACGTCGTCTGCCCCAGCGTCACCATCCGCGGAGAAGCGAGAAGCACCAGTGTCGAGGAACTCGACGCCCAAGTTGGACACATGATCCAAAGATTTGAAGAAGCGGCCGCGAAATGGGGCGCTGAAGTCAAGATCGAGCACGACAGACACTACCGGTCCTATCACATCCCAGACGACGCCAGAGTGGTCAAAATAGCCCAACAAGCCAGCTTAAACCTCGGATTTGAACCTACGCTAAGAACTACCCTGGGCGGAAGCGATGCCAATGTGTACAACGCCAATGGTGTTCAGAGCATCGTCGTGGCGACTGGAATGGACAAGATCCACACCCATGATGAATACATTTCAAGGCAGGATTTGATCGATACGGCCCGTCTTGCCGTGGAAATTATTCTACAAACTGCTCGCGCGTGATGCTGTTTGCCCCTGCGAGACGTCACATAATGTGTTGGAGCCCAAATGGGCTTTAAATTTGGGCTTTGGTCCACAAAACATCATGGAGGATTGGAGAATGAATCGAAAGGTTCTCGCAACCGTTATCGGAGGAGTTGCTCTCGGAGCAATGGCACTCCCGGCGGCAGCACAGACTTCTAAACCCGTAGGATTGGCGATTCGCGCAGGCGTCGACTTTCCGACTGCAAATGGTAGCAATACCACATTATTTGGCGCAGGTCTTGAGTACAACCTCTCGAACCTGAGTGCCTCATCAATGGGAATGGGCAACGGCCACATTACACTTTCCGTGGATTACTTCGGAAGGAATAATGCTTCTGTATTTCCGGTTTTGCTGAACTATGTAGGCTCGACCTCTAGCCCCTTCTATTACACGTTGGGTGCTGGTATTGCCTATGATCGACTGGGCGGTGGCAACACCAATTGGAATTTCGCGTATCGCATTGGAGTTGGCTACAACTTCTCGCAGAGTACGACACCCGTATTCCTCGAAGCCGATTACTTCGGAAACAGCAATTCGAATCTCAACGTTATTGGAGTCTATTTAGGCATTCGCCTGTAGGCCCTCGTGGCACGAGATATTTTACGGCTCGCCTTTATCGGCGAGCCGTCTTTTTTTTGGCTGCCCCTTTCGAGTGCTGCGAGTTCTCGCCGCTTTAATCAGGCGACTTTTCGCCGCGCGAACGGCTCTTTCTAAAGGCGCCGAGAACTCGGTGCATGGCACTCCAGTTCAAAAGCGGTGACAAGTCATCGCACGCGAAAGTATTCTCACCGGCGTCCACCCGACCTGTCCAACAAATCCTTCAAATGGTTCTCCCAAACCGCCGCGTAGGTGTGAGTGCCATGTCCGTGGGTCTTGTCCGAAATCGGAATCAGCACGAACTTGCCGTGCTTCACACGCTTGATCAGCTTCTCGGCAATGCCCAATTCGGGAGGGTTGATGAAGTCGTCGGCGGAGTTGACATGAGTTAATGGGGCTGTGATCTTCTCCAGATCGGGCTCTGGGTTGTAGTCGAAAGAGGACGCCACTTGATAGAGGATGTCGTTTGCATCCATGCGCGCCATTTGGCCATGCTCCATCCGCTCCAGAAGAGTGTCGGCTTCGTCCCGGGTTGGGGCCTGCTTCATCATTTGCAGGGGAGCGCTTCCCATCAGAATCATCACGTCGGCCGCCTCTCTAAGGCCATAAGGTTGGGTCTTGTACTCGCCGTCGTTATAGCCTGGGTCATCCTTTATGGCATCGATGATCATCTTCCTAGTCATGCGGTTGCGACCGGCGATCTGAACCGGAAGACACGCCAGCGGCATGAGCGCATCCATAAAATCGGGGTAGGTTTCTCCCCATAAATAGGTCTGCATGGCTCCCATAGAAGTGCCCATCACGAGGCGCAAATGGTCCACTTGCAGCCCTTCGGTTACTGTTTTGTATTGAAGCTGAACCATGTCCCGGTAGCCAAAATGAGGAAACTTCGCATGAAGACCGTCGCTCGGCTTGCTTGACTTCCCATGGCCCAAGGCATCGGGCAGGATTAGGAAATACTTGTTGGCATCCAGAAGTTGCCCTGGGCCGAATAGCTCGCCCGAGAAAACCCGGTTGATCAGCGAATGCCCGCTCCCGCCCGTGCCATGCATGATGAGAACCGCGTTGTCGACTTTTCCCGAAGCGCCGCGATGAATCGTTCCAAAAGTGGTGCAGTGGATCCGCGCCTCGGGCATCACTTCGCTGTCCATGAAATGGAAGTCTTTGAAGGTGAAGTCTCGTTCGGTGGGGATCGGCGCTTGGATCATGGCAGAGGATATGGCAAATAACGGAATCAGGCCTAGCATAGTCGAATATTACATCCAAACTAGTCCGGCTATTCTTTTATCAATGTGCGATTTGGCCCTGGGGCCGGATTCTGACGGTGCTCTCGGATTCTGGCGGAACTAATGTGGGTCTGTTAAAGCTATTGCGGCGGACTTAGTCGGATTCTGGCGGGGAAATTCCTACGCCAGAATGGCGATGATTTGAAGTTATTCTGGCGGTTTCTGGCGGATTGTGTCCGCTACTATAGGTTCAAAATGGTGCGTTTTCATAAAATGTTTAATGCATACGCAGTCCTTTCCAGTGGCATAACTTTCCTTACACTATCTGCCCTTTGTGTTGATGTCTACACTGGTATCTGATTCAGTGGCTAGGGATTATTTTGTGGATTTAATAGGTCAATCGCCACCGTCGAGTTTGCGGGGATAGTGAAAGAGGCACCCACCGTATAAGACCTAGTAAGGCGAGGAAATATTCCGAGGCCAAAAGCGTACTCGATCAACAGATTTCGCGCTATATCGCTGGCTTTGCCAGAAAGAGCTAACAACGCCACCCGCTCTGTTTGGTAGCTCTCGAGGAGCGCCTCGAGTGGATAGTGTTTGATCCCTTCCTGAAACTCAGGCAATTTGGCTGTCGGATGTATTCCATCGTGGACTGTCGAGTGTCGTATTTTCTGACGCACATCCCAAATCACTTGGCAATAGGAATCGCATATTGGTCCCTCGCCAACGATCTCTTTGATTCGGGAACAAAGCCACTCTTTCGCACTTACTGGATTGTGCCAAACCTTATGACCGCACGTGGTGCAGGTTCCTGAACATGCCGATTGTTGGCCCACTATATGATCTACGATCGAAAAGGATGATGCTAATTTCCAATAAGTCCCATCAATAAGGGTTCGGGATCGTCCGCCAATTCCAAAATTGAGCAATGAAGTTTTTATAAGGGACAACTTATCAGCCCCCAATCTTTGAAACCGCTCGAACAGTTCGAGGTAGCTAATCTTGGATCTCGGTTGTGCAAGATCTAACGTAAAGAACGCATTTGGCAAAAGATCCTCGAAGTCGCTCTTACCTAACGGCTGCTCATCAAGCAATTCAAGTCGATAAAGATATCCTCCTGATTCGTAGTGCGATATGGGAGTTCGATCATTTACGGTGAAGGCGTGGAAAATGAGCCAGGACTCGATGTCTTCCTTGCTCCATTCGCCTTCAAGGCATATCGAATCAAAACACGACTGCTGATTTAGTTCGTTTAGTTTCACCCTGGTGCCAGGTAATAGTGAGCGGCCGCCTCCTAGTTCATAGCTGGTTGAGGGCACAACCGTCGCGGGATATTGAGAAGGATATACTGGTTCCATCACTCATCTTGTACCAATGCAGGGGCGCACTGGTTAAGAGATGGTCTGTCGAACCTGATCGGCAAACGCCGCACTAGAAACTTGCCTATTCAAACTCGAAGCGATAGGTGACATTGTGATTGTCTGCGATAAGGATTCCGCGGTTATTCTCAGCAATCTTCATGGCCCCAGGGCGAGAGCGTTCGGTGATCACTAACGCCCTCTTCAGCCCGAAACCTTTCGATTTCTCGAGTGCCAAGGCAAATCCGCTTGTACCGTAGCCTTGGCCACGTTTGGTTGGCCGAATGTAAAACCCGATGTTTCCTCCCTCCCAACCGCTAAAAAACTTGTCCGCCATAATTTTGCTTGTGGCAGGGCTGATATCGAATGATCCAATATACTCGTCCCCATCCACTAGCCAAAACTCGATTGATTTTCCCTCAAAAGGCTCCACTTGAGCCGCCCTTCGAATATCTGCAAGGACTTCTTCGAAGCTCTTGTTCGGTCTAACCCGATCTCCGAAGGCATTGTTAGGTTCGTTCGCACGTTCGACTTCGGCCTCGAGAAAGCTGTCCTTATATTTTTCCGAAGGGGTAACTAGCTCGCAGTTCATTTTTGTCTCCGATTAGGTTTGCCGATCAGTCGTAATTAGCAGGATGCATCAAGGCAGTTGTTGTTCTGTCTCGTGCAAGAACCAGGGGTAAAAGTGGCCGTGTAACTGCTGAACGTTATTAATCAATTTTTGACTTGTTAATGTTTCTTCTCGGCGGTGATCACATTGGTCAAGACCTGGGGTTTCATGAGTTACCACTATTAGCCGTGCTTTCAACACGGCCATTGCTGAAGGATAGTGCGCGTGGGTAAAACCGTTTCGATGCTTACTCAACCACCTCAGAGGTTCATCTTTATGACCGCCAGCCACATATGCGGCTCGCAGAAATCTCCGAGCATTCCCTCGCCTAGCCATTGGTTTTTGAGGATCCTTCAAGTGTTCGTCCAGGTGGCAACCTTGCCAGGCCAAACCCGAAAGCGAGAGTTCAATGGCTATGTTGCAGACGATATCCTCAAGTGTTGATGAAGCTTGTAGTAAGGCACTGTAGTCGGCCTCGACCAAACGAAGCTGACGTTCGGGCGGGATCTTCCGCGACTTGACGCTTCCATTGCCAAGAATCCTGGTTTCCTCAATTGACCAGTCACTATTGCGAACATTGGCCAAGTGCACGTATGTTACCGCTGGAAACTCTGGTTTGCTTGGGGTCTTCTGGGGAGAACCAATGGAATCCAAGAGATCAAGGCACTCATCGCTAAAACGCTTTAGCATTTCTCCCGTAGTGGCCCATCGCTCACTTGCGGCCCCAACGCATTTGAGAGAAGTTGCATGCAACTTCTTCGGGCTATTGAAGTAACTGGTAACGAAGAAAACAACTGTGTCGTCGCATGGTTTCGATTTGGACATTGTTCTCTCGTTGGGTGCACTTATAAAGCAGCAGTTTGGCAGAATGAACCCCAAATGATCACTTGATACCTGTTGTGATGCACCACAACGGTTCAGGATCCCCTATCCCCTTGCGATTGCGGCAATTGATCGAAGAGTATTTCCTCTTCAGGTCCCTGAGCTTTTCCACTGATTCGAAACCATGAAGTTTGCCCCTTCCTTTTATGCGAGCGGTTTTGTCGGCCCAATCATAATAGATATATCGAGTTGGAACAAAAAGTTCTTCTTCGCTTCCAATGGCTCTCTCAATCTTTGGTGATAAAGAGACAAGTAGCGCTTTTCTTGCCGTTAGATAAGCGAAGATGCTTACTACGAATGTTAAGACTCCCGCTATGTAATAGAGCGTGGAAGTGTGGTAATTGAGTTGATGAAGGTCCATAGTCTTTTCAATTTGGCCTGCAGTGAAGCCGTATTAAAGACGAACCAACAAGCTGGTAGTCGCTTAAATTGCGCACTGCGAGCCTTGTCGTCAATCTAATTCATCCAAGAGCGCAAATAGGAAATCCTTTGGGCTTGCTTCCAATGCTTTGCAGATTTCGATCAGTTCAACAACGTCAAGACGTCGTGTGCCAGCTTCGATTTTAACCATATACGTAAACGGCCGATCAAGTCTCTTACATAACTCTCGTTGAGAAACACCTTGCTCTTCCCTTAGCTCTCGGAGCATCCGCAGCAACGTATCGTATGCGGCCGTGCGTTGAGATTCAACAGGTTTTTCTCCCACTACTGGACATTGCGTGGAAAGTGTGCTACCATCCTGGTAGCATGGCTAAATCGTACTGTACGAGTCCACTACTATGAGAGCTTCTATTACTGTCGCATTACTGTTTCTGCCATTTGCCTGTTACGCTCAGAACGTTGTTCAGGTAACACCGTCAACCTCCTACTACTGGTCGTTTAGCAGTTCTTCCAGCGTGGAGGGGGCCGCTTCCACCGCAATGACCATGCTTGGTGTGAGCACAACCGCAAGCCAGGTTCCTGGAAAGGGTGCGTTATGGCTCTTTACAGGCTCAGGTTCTCCATACAATTCGTATGCCTCTGCATACCGCCCTTTGATTCCAGCCGCTCCGCTTTCCTCGATCGCCGTACTCGACTACACAATGCTGGTGTCCTCTTCCTCTTTCTTTCAAACTTCGGAAGATAAGGCGTATGCGCCTTACATAAATCTGTTGCTCGACACTAACGGCGGTGGAAAGGCTAATGCGCAGCTTTGCTACGAACCTCGTTTCAACGGTTCCTGGACAGTTAACTCCTGGAGTTCCTGGGATACCACGCAGGGATATTGGTGGTATTCGAAGGTCGGCCAGAGCGCCACGAAAACGATAACGGCCTCTATGACTGCCTACCCAGAACTGCGCACGGCTACTGTTGTGGGGATCGAGATATCAGTGGGCGGTGGGACCACCTTTGCTCCCTGGAACAACAAGGTTGGCGCCGTCGAAAGTTTGGAGTTCGGGCTCTCTGGGAAAGCAACATACACCTTTGATTTCGCTGGGTGAGAGTAGCGGCTAAAAGCAGAGACTGTCTGGCTTATTGAACCTGTGAGACCCCCTCCCCAAGAAGGGAAAGTTGTCTCTTGTTTAAGGGGGGATGATTGATATCAACTTTCCCAAGAGTGAATTTGAGTTTCACGAACGGTTCAAGACTGAAGAGGAATGCCGAGAGTATCTGTACAACGTGCGGTGGCCGAAGGGGTTCGTGTGCCCGTATTGCGGATCGACGAAGAAGTGGCCGCGCCGAGCTAACAGAGACGGCATTATTTGCGGCGACTGCCAAAAAGAAACATCCCTTAGAGCTGGGACTATCCTTCATAACTCAAGCAAACCGCTGAAACAGTGGCTCATGGCTATGTTTCACATGACCAATAACAAACAGGCCATAAGCGCACTGCGGCTTCAAAAGCTAATGGGCTTCGGTTCGATTAACACGGCGATCCGCTGGCTTAGGGAACTACGTCGGTCGATGGGTTCCGTGGTTGAACACCACAAGTTATGTGGCGAAGTCGAAGCCGATGAAGCAAATATCGCGGGCAAGAGAGAAGGTGGCAAACGAGGCAAAGGAGCGCATCCCGACCGCATGCTGGTGATGGTGGAACGCCTCGAAACGGGGTGCGGAAGAGCGCGGATCAAATACATTAAAGGCTACGCTCATGCCCAGATCCGGCACTTTATTGATCAAGTTGTAGAAAAGGGCGCGGTGCTACACACGGATGGCGAAAGAGCATATCGAAGCCTCGATCTGATGGGCTACATCCCTGACTCAAGGGTGATCACTCACACCAGGGGCAAGGATAAAGGCAAGACTAAAAAACTTGACGAGGGCAAGAAATCCGTTCTTGTGCATTTGCCTCGCGTTCACAGGGTGATCAGCTTAGTAAAGCGAGTGATCCTCGGAGCGTATCAGGGCCGCTACAGTGAGCGGCACGTGCAGAGTTATTTGGATGAATACTGCTTCCGCTTCAACAGACGGAACGATAAGCGGCCGCTGGCGCTATTCCAGCGCCTCGCGCCAGCAATCTTTGACCAGAAGGCGGTTCCTTATTGGAAGTCGAGCGGCAGGCCCTATAACAAGAAACCAGCGGATGGACAACCATACTTCGTTCGGGATCAGCGTAAGGTCGACCGAATCAACGCATGGCGTGCACTTGCCAAGGAAGATATTTAATGGGAAGCAGCCGCTATTTCAACTGGAGCCATTCCAGGCAGGAACTTTATGAGAGGTGTCCCAGAGCTATGTTTTACGAGTATTACCCTTGGGGGGAAACTGCGCCTCATGAGGACATCTTGGCGCTGTTTAAGCGCTCCACGTCCGTGCCTCTGCTCACGGGCTCAATCGTTCATGACTTCATATCCATTGCTCTTCGGAACTTCAAGACAACTGGTTGCGAGATCAAGGATCTAACCACAGCGGCCCTTCGGCGTTACAACCAGATCGTTAAAAGGAGCCTGGATGTGGCGACACTTGTGAGGAAGGGCCTGAAGCCACATGGCAACTCCGTAATGTTTATGCATCACTACGAGGATGGCCACTCAAGAGAGGAGTTGGAAGAGTTTGGTCGCACTTTGATCGGAGATTCGCTTGCCGAATTTCAGAGTTCTGCGACATGGAACGCGATCAAGAAAACGGATCCGAGAAGGTGGGAAAGTATTCACACGACTTCCGATCAGCAGCCCTATTTTGAAGCAACTGCTGCTATGGGGTTCAAGGCTGCCGTTGGCGTAAGAATCTACACGGCTTTCGATCTCGCTGTTCGTGACGATAACGACAACATCATCATCATCGACTGGAAAACTGGAATGAGAACCATAAAGAGTCTGGCTACTGCTAGGCGCCAGCTATCTGCTTACGCATTGTGGGCGATATCGAAAGGACGGCCACTGTCGAAGGTGAGAGTCCATGTAGCGTTCTTAAAGCCAGGCCAGCGATGGAGTCCTAAAGCCGTTTTAGAAGATCAACTCCAAGCGGCCATAGCTCGGATCGACACTCAGGTGGGGAGAGAGAAATCGCAAATCTTAGAAGGCAAGGATGAGTCAAGGAAGAAGGCCTTCTTCGCAGATGGGAAGGACTTTCCTGCTCGTCCAGGATTGAGAGTCTGCGGCAATTGCAAATATCGACAGGTTTGTTCGGCGGCGATGAAGACAACCCCGTTTTAATAGCGGCTGGTAAACAATCCACTTGTTTCTTGAAGGTGCCATCTGGAAGTTATGCCTAAACCAAAAACATGGACCCTTCAACCACAATCCTATTTTTGACGAAACTTGAGAGTAGATTACGCAACCACGGTCATTCACACGCTGCCGATGTCGTCAATAAGTCGCTGTCGGAAGTGCTACTTAGTGTTGTTCAGTCGCGTGTCAATATGGATTGCGATTGCGCCATGTCAAACTATGGGAATGCCAAACCGATTCCTTTGGATCCCGCTTGAATACTCTAAACCAGAACCAGATAGCCGTTTTCCCTACGGTGCAATTGCAGGAATTTATCTCTATGATCTCTTCAATCACACTACCCGCCTGTATTACGAGTGCGGTAGCTTCGAGGATGCCAAATTCGGCGCGCAAAATCTAGCCCAAAGTGACGCTAAGCGATGGACCACGGCGCCCCCTATCAAGGCTGCGCCGCCGAAATTATTGTCACCGCCAAGCCTGATCAAACCGAGCTTCACTCCAAATCTCCCTGACAATGACTTGAAGCAGTTGGCGGAGCAATTAATAAAAAATCCGAACGACTTTAAGCAGATGGTAAATCAATGGATTTCTGAAGGTTATACAGTTGGAGAAATTCTTGATAGAGCTGGAATCCCGCACTTTTCGCCTCCCCAAACCGCTACTTCGCAAAGTGACGCAACCTCAACAAAGGATCAGGCGCAGCAACAAACTCAAGCACAGGAGCTAGGGAGCCCTTCGGCAGATGATGAGACCCCAGGCAGCATCCAATCGGAAGGTTGAGTCAAGTATATTAGTCGTCAGAAATGGAATCCTATGAGGATTTGCAGAAAGAGCTGGACGCGTTCACTGTATTACTCAGCCACAGCCCTCAGACATGGCACTCGAAGAGCTATTTCGGAGGCTCTGACAGTCAGGCTTATATAAACGACTTTGAAGAATCGCGGCATCGCGTTATTGTCGCATTGAATGATGTTCTCTCGGATGGATTCAGGATCGACATTGAACAACACCGCGTTCGAAAACTCAAGAGACTGTTAGAAGAAAGACGATTCTCGGATACTTTCTTTCCTGTGCTTAATCAGGAGCGGCAAGAGTTCCTGCAAATCACGATGGATGCGCGTGAGGATATTCAGAGACAATACGATGAATGGAAAGGCCGCTCCGCACCAAAGAAACAACTCTCGACTACGGCTAAACTAAATGAGGACCGAACACATGACGACATCTCTGCCTCAACTGGCTGCGCAAAAGTTATCAGCTTTACCGCGACTGCCACTGCGGTAGTCGCTGGAGTCGTATGGTTTTGGAACAAGTACCCGAGTTGGCTGGACATGCTGGCCCCACATCAACATAGTGATGCTGTCGGTCGTATCTCTGGAACTCTTGCTGTAGTCGGGATCACTGTAGCGATTCTCAGTCTAATTCTAAACGCCCTGAAATTTTTCCGAGATTCAAAATGAGCCGCGTCAAATGTGTTATTTCCTCGGGGCCGTGTACTTTCGGGGCGTTGATACTTTAGCCGTCAGCAACATTGTGAGCGGAAACAAACCATGTCTTTTCTTAAATAGCTATTCCAGCGATATGGCTGTCCTGATCAACATCACCTTCCATCCCTACTGCAGGGCCTAATCCCACCTCATAATAGCAACGACACTAAGAAAATAGAGAGGTGCCGCCGAACTGTGCTAGGTTCTAACTGGAAAGGACTGCGTATGCATTAAATGTTTTCTCGGCCTGAGTTCTGTTTCTAATTTTGGAAGGTTCACGGATAAGTAGACGGATGGCGGGGTGTTTAATGGTTTGGCGGTTTTTGCGTGTGGTCAAATCGACAAACCTTCGCTGGGCCACTTCGTGGCGAGGCTTCGGTTTGTCGATTTGCCCTTTTGGGGTGGCCGCTTGTTACCAGGGCTGCGTCTACGCCGCCTGAGGCGGCGTATCCTTACCCTTCGTTAAGGTATGCCGGCCCTTCAGGCCGCCGGAGCAGACTGCACAAACGTTGGCCGTCGTCTGAGTTACCAACTACCCAAATCGTCTCACAGGATTCGAGCTTCGAGCGCAACAGGATTGGAGCTGAGAAGGTTGCGAAGATCGGCGCAAATGAAAGAGGACGTTCCCAACATTAACCCTAGTTCATTACTTTCTGTAATAAGAATTAACTACATTGCATATCCAGTAAAAGTATCGGATAATGGTCACATTATGCACTCAAGGTCCTTTATGTTCCGTACTGTCAGTTTTGTTGCTGTTGCCGCATTAGCGCTGCCCGTCGCCGCAGCGCCTATAAACATGGCAGTCGCTGGCCTCCCGAACCTTATTAAGGCGGTTAAAGCAATTCACTGCGCATAGGCCAGGGCCTTTTAGTGACGTCCCCGGCAAAGTTTACACAGGGCCAAACCCTGGCCGAGACGACCGTCACCGTGGTGGTGTTTTTACAGAGGACACTATCACGGATTACGCGAACACTGCAAATCAATCTCTCATCGCGTCTATCGAGCCTTCCGCGGCAATTGTATTCGGCGGCTTGCCAGAGGAGTACAACTCGAGCACAGGAGCGAGCTACCCGTGGGAGAACAACTGGAACGTCTACGACGGCGATTTGAATACGAATAACGGAAACAAGCTCACCCAAGTCCCGCTTTTCTCCTGGAAACAAAGAGGAGGCCTTCCCGTTGGCGTAACGCTTTACCACAACTCAGAGGCCGGCAACAACAACGAGCTGGGCCATAACTGGTCTTGGACTTACGATATCACTATCTAGAAGACCACGCATACAGCGACCCTTCACTGGGGTGATGCTCTCACAGTGCCCTTCACGCTACCAACGGGAGGTTTTGGAACTTGCACGTCGCCAACGGGAATCTTCGATACGCTTGTGAGAAACACGGGCGGAACTTACACCCTAACAAAGAAAGACCAAACCGTTTACCAGTTCAATTCCAGCGGTTACTGCACGTCTATCTCCGATCCCAACGGCAATGCCCAGTCCCTTACCTACAACACTGGCAACTATGTAACCAAGGTGACGGATGCTACTGGTCGGTACTTTAACGTCAATTACAACTCGTCGAACCTAATCACCAGCTTTGCCGATTTCACGGGCCGTACTTGGACGATCACCATTCCGACAGCAAGCTACAACCTCACCGAGGTTGCTTACCCGACCGTCGGTTCGACGACCTACAACGATCAGTTCACCTACGGAACCGGCTCGGTCATTTCAACCCATATCGACAAGAACGGAAACACCTGGAGCTTTACCTACAACTCCGGAGGCGTGCTTGCGAGCGAAACGGATCCGCTAAGCCACACCAACAGCTACACCTATACTTCCAGCACAACAACCAAGACAGATGCCCTGTCGCACACCTCAACGGACAATTATTCCAGCGGACTTCTTGCCAGCCATGTGGACGAAGCGAGCTACAGCGATGCCCGTGTCTACGATGCGAGCAACAACCTCAAACAGTACACCGACAATCGGGGGAAAGTTTGGAATTACACATTTGACTCGATGGGCAACAAACTCACCGCCGAAGATCCCAACTCCAACACCACCACTTACACCTACAACAGCTTCAACGAAGTCTTAACAGCCAAAGACCCTCTCACCCATACGACCACGAATACTTACGATAGCCACGCGAACCTGCTGACAAGTTCGGACCCTTTAAGCCACACCAAGACGAACACCTACGGCACTTATGGCCTTCTTGCCACTTCAGAAACGTCCCTTAGCAACACTACTGCCTACGGCTACGATACCAACGGCAACCTCAACAGCGTCATTGATCCACTTTCAAACGTGACCAGCATGGTCTACGATTCACTGGGGAGGCTGACCTCAAAGACTGATCCCCTCAGCCATACGGAAAGCGTCGCGTATGACGTCTTGGATCGGCCCATAACCTTTACACATGCCGACAGCATACTCTCACCAAAGCTTACGACGGGCTAAACAACGTCACCTCGCAGACGGATGAAAACTCGCACATGTCAACTTGGAGCTTCGACGCGGCAAACCGTCTCTCCAGCAAAACCAATGCTCGCGGCGATACGGAGAGTTATGGCTACAACTCCGTAAACGAGCAGACCACCGTCACCAACGGCAACGGCTACGCCAGAACTTACACTTATACCGTTCGCGGTGATGTTTACACGTTGACTATGCCGGACACGGCTTTGGAATCGTGGACTTATGATGCCAACGGCAACACGGTCTCTTACACAAATCCCCCACCCAAACCATCAGCTACACGTTTGACCCAGCTGGTAGACAGACGGCGATTTCCTACCCAACTGGCCCGGGCGTAACGTTTGGCTACGACAACGCCAATCGAAAGACCTCGATGGTTGATTCAACGGGGACTTCGACCTGGACTTACGACAACGCGAGCAGAGTAACCGCCCTCACTACGCCTGAAGGAAACCTCACCTACGGTTATGACAACGACAACCGAAGGACCAGCCTTGTCGATGGTTCGGGCACAACTTCCTACGCTTACGATAACGACGCGAGGCAAACTTCGCTCACAAACGCATTCAGCGAAACGACAAGTTGGACCTTTGATAACGCCAGCCGTCCAACCCAGCAGACATTTGCAAACGGCGCGTACACGGCTTACACGTATGACACAAGGAACCGGCCGTTAACGCTAACCCATTACGATGGCCTAGGCGGGACGATCTCCGCAGAGAGCTACGTTTACGATGGAGTTGGCAACCTCTCCAGCAAAACTGTGGATGGCCTAACCACCACCTACGGATACGACAATTCCGACCAGATCACGAGTGAAAGCAACACCGGATATTCCGCCAGTTACACCTACGATCACAACGGCAACCGCTTAACAAAAGTTCTCGGCGGCGTGACCGATACGTACACTTACGATACCGCTGACAAACTCCAATCAACGAGTTCAAAGACCTACGGGTACGATGCCGCTGGAAGAACGACGACCGTTACCACCGGCGCCGGAACGACGACGCTGAGCTACGACTATGAAAGCAGGGTGACTTCTATTACCTTGCCTAGTAGCGTGTCCGACACGTTCACATATAACGGCATTGACACGCGAGTCGGGAAATCCGACTCGACCGGAACTTACTCTTATGAGCGAGATGGCGTCGGCGTCACCGCGCCTGTTCTGAACGACACCGCTGCCGAATACACGCCCGGCGTTTCTGAGAGCCGCTCCGGAACCAGCGCCTTTTATCACGCGGACCGGCTGGGGTCGACCACGAAGATCTCGAACTCCAGCGCCAGCGTTACAGATACGCGCCAATTCGACGCCTTCGGCATGCTTGTATCATCCACCGGCACGAATCCAACACCTTTTGGATTTGTTGGCAACGAGGGTTATCAATCGGATCCGGATTCGGGCCTCATGCTGCTTGGTCATCGATATTGCGATTCCAGCACAGGCAGATTCTTGACAAGGGATCCGGTAGAAGATGGCCGAAACTGGTATGACTACTGTGACAATGGGCCCCAAAAATACATAGACGCTAACGGATTGCAAGAGAACAAGCGGGACACGGGTCTTCGTCCTTTGTCAGATCAGGATATTCAAGCTGAGTTGAATAACCTGCAGAAAGCGAAACTCACGCCTGAGGAGAAGGCCTGGAGACAGCGGCTCCAAACCGAGCAAAAAGCCAGAAATAACCGACATAGAAGACGACCGGATAAGTTTCAACTTCCTGTACTCGACCCGGTAAAAGTGAAGGAAGGAGTAACTACGGTATCAACATGGGTCATTGTAGGGGTAGTACTGTGGGAAATAGGAAAATGGGGCGTTGCAGCTGCTACCGCCGTTCCAACTGGAGGAGGAAGCCTTATAGGCGCAGGAGCATTACCATAACCCGGCGAGTATTTAATGAAAACCGAGGAGAGCTTCATAAATAACATCAGCAGCCTCGCCGTCAAACGTGACCCAATCCTTAGGGAGGAGGCGATCGATACCATCCTGGACATAGGCAACCGCACTTGCGCGCGGCAAGGGATGGTAGAGCTGCGACGAATCGTTCGGAAGCTGACAAGCGACAGAAATGAGATGGTCCGCATGAAAGCCACGGAGGCTTTGGGGGTGCTTGGCAATAGCAGAGATCTTCAACTCTTGTCCAGGCTGGCGCTTGACAAGGCATGGACGGTTCGGTCGTCAGCTTATGCCTCCCTGGCTGTGCTGGGCCATCGCCGCGCGATACTTGTGATCACAAAAGGATTTCACGACAGCCACCCAGTTGTGCGAAAATATGCGGCAGTTGCTGCCTATGATCTGATAGGCTGTGATGCGGTACCCCTCGTTAAGGCTGTAGAGAGCCGCTACAGATCGCTAGAGGCCCGGGTGGGATTTCTTCTCGTATTATCAGCTTGCGGTGATCTTCCATCTAGGGTCGAACTAGAGCTAATGGCGAAGGGTCCAGATAAGCGGCTCGCATCTTCAGCGGCTTCCGCTCTTGAAGACAGTGACGCCCCGTATAGGAAGTCTTGAACTTTGGTCGCGGCATCATCTTGGCTAACGCAGGAAGGGCATGGAGATGGCTGACAAGCCTATCCCTTTAAAGGGGTGGCGCACCAATAAGCTAGCCAAGGCCGCTTTTATAGTTGCGGTCGATGCAGCTTATTGTTTGCCGGCAATATACATCATTTCACCGCAATCTACATCTGTCGACCTGGAAGTGGTAAACGAATCGACCAATCTTGGTAAAGTTGAGTTTAGTCAAGGATTGGACACGGGGATGCAATCGCTGGCAGCCACCCCGGGATTTCGCTCTCTCATTAGGGCGCATGTGATTGATCCCAACAAACCGCTGATTGTCAAAACGCGAATAGTCACGCACGGCCCAAGCTGGTATTTACCACTTCTAGGTGCCCTGGTTTTCGGTACAGCGGCGCTCACCGAATCTTTATTGAGAAGGAAACCACCCAGCTTGTGAATCCTTGAGCAACAAAGTAAACATTCTTCGGGGCCTAGAAACGTAGAACATAGAACGTAGAATTTGCCGTGGGAACGTAGAACTCAGAAAGTAGAACCTAGAAAGAGTCCGGAGTTGATTTCCGGTCTTGTTACTGCGTTCTAAGTTCTAAGTTCTATCCACCAACTGAACACTCACGCGCGAAAGTCGTCCCTTCATACTGTAATGGAGCTTTGCATCGGGACGAAGTTATTGAGCAGCCGCCAAAACGATTTAGCCGCAGAACTTGCGCTCGTTGAAAGATGTCGAAACCAGGACGCGGAGGCGTTCGGCAAGATCGTGGATGCCTACCAGCACCGGGTCTTTGGCTTCGTAAGAAGGATGGTTTCCGACCAAGACGAGGCAGCCGACGTATCCCAAGAAGTCTTTATAAGGGCGTACCAAGGCATGGTCCGCTTCGATGGCCGGTCCTCGCTTAGAACTTGGCTTTTCAGGATCGCCTATAACCTTTGCATCGACCGGTCCCGAAAAATTGACCGGACACCAATGGAAACGCGGATTGAGGCGGTCGCCGAAGACGAACAGCCGATGGAATTTCCGGATGCCCGATGGGATCCGGAGACAATGCTGATGACCGATGAACTGGTGTCGATGGTGGACGCCGCGCTGGAAAGCATGAGCGAGAAGCTCCGATCGGTTTTATTGCTGCACGACAAAGAAGATATGGCCTACGATGAAATAGCGCAAACGCTAAATCTTCCCATTGGCACCGTAAAAAGCAGACTTTTCCTCGCTCGCAACCACCTTCAGCAAGCGCTGTCGGAGTATGTGCAAGGCAGGGGCAACTGAAATGAAGAACTACCGCGAAAATAACAACCCGGAAGATGAAAAGCTTTCCGCCATGCTGGATTCCAAACAGAGCCAGGCAATGCGGAACCTGATGCAGTCGATGCCGGAAGAAACCGTTAGCCTGCAATGGCGAAGCGCTCTTAACGAGCGATTGCTTTCTCTTGCTCCAACGAAGAAAAAGTTATCTGCGGCTATGGTTGGTTTGCGGGCTTTGGTGGGAGTGGCACTTGCTTCGGCGGTTTGTTTAGTCGTCTTTGTAAAGAGTGATTCTGGCAAGAAGGCAGCCATTTCTGTGGTAGATCCATCTACCTTTGCTTCCGCTCTCATTAGCGAGCACAGGCAGTCGGTTGTTTCCAGCGAGATCGCCGGGCCCGGTATTGTGGATGGCGAAACGGAGAAGACGGCAACCCAGGATTCGGACAACGATGATCCTGACACTGATTCCTTATGACCCATCGAGCGACCTTGGCTTTGGTTTGCGGGCTTGCCCTTAGCTGCATTTCAGCTTCACAAGCGGTTGCCGCCCAGCCAACTAGCTCTTCAAGCGGCACTCCCGCGATTTTTGTGAAGGCTGTTTCAGCGGCAGACCGAGGCAAATTCGCGGGGATGCGGATTGTTGAGGTCCAGCAAGGGCCTATTCGCAAATCTCATGTGGAATATGTCCTTCGACAGGGATCGAACAGCCGGGTTTGGTTTCCAAGCGACTCGCAGTTCCATGGCCAGGTGATTGTAGAGACCTCCAAAGAGAGGCTGCACTATTACCCGAACCGGCACACCATCGAAGTTTTGCCGCCCAAAAAAGAGGAAGCTTACGAAAGGCTAAAGCAGTGGACTCAGCGGCGGCATCCCAACCTTCGGCTAACTGCGATGCATGGCGAAATGGTGGCCGGGCGCCCGACGGAAATCGGAGTAGTATCCGATCTTAAGGGCAACGTCCGCCAGCGGATCTGGATGGATTCTCAAACGGGAGCTCTTCTAAAACGAGAAGTCTTGGATGACGTGGGTGCCAGAACTGCCTATTTTGAGTTCACTCAGATCGATTACAACCCAATTATCCACGCAGAGGATTTTCGCATAAATGTAAAGGGTGCGCAGATCGTTACCCTCATCGATAAGCTTCGGAAGTTGGCAAACAAGAACCAAATGGTGAATGTGGCCCTTCCTGGTTCCACCGGTTTCAGCCTTCAGAACGTGAACATGACCCAGCTTCAAGGCCTTAAGGTTCTCCACGAGCAGTATCAGGGCCCGCGCGGGCAACTTTCCCTGTTTCAGGTCAGCAGCCCTGTTGATCTCCAAAACATCCGAAAGGCGCAAAAGCAGGGCATGCAGTTTTATGGGTGGCAAATGGATGGTCGAAGTTTTGCCCTAGTTGGAACCTATCCCGCCGATGAGTTGCGCGAACTATCGCAACTGATCGGAGGTCCGCGAAACGGTCCGTAACCCTGCTACGTCATAATCTCAGCGTGGCGACTAAGACTGCTACTAAAAACCGAGTGCCGGTGGCATCCAAGAGGGTCGCCAAAAGAGCCAGAGCCAAACGGCGTTGGAAAATATTTGGCGCTATAACATTTATAGTGCTTGGTCTCGGCTTCTGTACCGGCGCGATGTATTGGCGCTCGCAGCTCATGTGGGCCGATGAGCAGCTTGTAAGCCTGCCTGAAAAGCTGAACTTCGAGAAGGGCGCGGAGACGGTTATCTACGCTAGAGATGGCAAAACCGTCCTTTACTCAACCAGCAAAGAGACCCGAGACCCGGTCGAGCATTACGACGACATCCCGCTTAACGTAATCCACGCGACACTGGCTGCAGAAGACAAGCGCTATTTCGACCACAGCGGCGTTGACTATTACGCCCTCTGCCGTTCCATCGTAACGGACGTGAGAGAGCGCAGAACCGCACAGGGCGGAAGCACCATCACCATGCAATTGGTGAAGCGGCTCTATACGAGCCCGGAGAAGACGTTCACAAGAAAGGTTCGCGACGTTGCCTTGGCCGTGGAAATCGAGAAGAAGCTGACCAAGCCGGAGATCCTTCAGGATTACCTCAACCAAGTTTTTTACGGGAACGGCGCTTACGGAATCAAGGCTGCCTCTGAGGTTTATTTCAATAAGCCGGACATGAATAAGCTCACCATTGGTGAAGCGGCTCTTCTCGCCAGGCTGGTGAGAAAGCCGAGCGATGAAAACCCCTATAAGGATCGAAAGAAATCGATCTCAAACCGAAATGAGGTCCTCGCCACAGAACTTGAAGAGCACTGGATCACTCAGGACGAATACGAAAAGGCCGTAAACGAAAAGCTGCACTTGGCTCCCAAGCACTTCGGTAGCGGCGAACATCGGTATCTCGCCCCTTACTTCGTCAACTACATCCTCGATTACTTGAAAAAGGATATGCCTGAGGTTGACTTCAGCGCGGGCGGGTATCAGATTCAAACGACCCTGGATCCATCCCTTGAGAAAGTGGCCGAAAACCAAGTTCTGTACACGGTGGAGCATCATAGGAACGAGAGAGTCACAACGGGGGCGTTTGTTCTAATGAACTCTGATGGCGAGATCCTTGCCATGGTCGGGGGAATCGATTATGAGCACCACCAATACAATGCGGTTGTCCAGGGCCGGCGTCAGCCAGGGTCAAGCTTTAAGCCGATCGTATATTCCGTTGCGTTAACTCTTAAGGCTATCAGCCCCGGTGATTCGATTTCTGGCGGCGAGTACACCTATACGGATCCGTACAGTGGGAAGGAGTGGAACCCACAAAACGATAACGGGCCAACTGGTTTTGTAAGCATCCCGACCGCCATTGCTCAGTCGATTAATACCTGTGCTGCAAGAGTCTGCGAGAAGGTTGGTCCTGAGAATGTCGTCTCCTATGCGCACAGCGTTTTTGGATACACCTCGCCTATCGATCCCGTATTGTCGATTGCTCTCGGTTCTCAGGCGGTCTCGCCGCTTGAGCAGGCTCAGGCCTATAGCATTTTCCAGAGCCACGGGGACCGCGCAACCCCCTACGGCATTACCCGCGTGTTGGGTCCCGACAATCAGGTGATCAAGTCTTACGGGCCAAACATTCACAAAACCGTTTTGGATCCAGAGGTTGCCGCGTTTATGGACACCTGCCTTCGCGGGGTAGTGACCGGAGGAACGGCTACGAGAGCGCGCGTCATTGATGATGCTCGCGGCAAGACGGGAACGACGCAAGACTTCCGCGACGCCTGGTTCTGTGGCTATACCAACAACTTGATCGGCATTGCATGGGTCGCGAACGAAAAGCACGACCCCAGCCATAACCCGCCTTATTTTTACGACCCAATGGCTCACGTCTTTGGTGGCCACGTACCAACGGAAATGTGGGTTGGCGTAATGCGCGCGGCCCAAGAGAAATACGGCAAGGGTTCGCCGCCTCCGCCCGCCGAGCAACTGCAGCGCCAAGACATGGAGATTTCGACCAGCGTGGACAAAGCAACCCGCGACGATAACTCCGCTAACAGCTCCACAAAAGATAATTCGGACAATTCCGACAATTCGAGCGACAACAGCGATAGCAACACCGATACCGCAAAGCCCGATAAGAAGTCGAAGGACGATAATCAGGATCCTAATACGCCCGACGA
Organism: Fimbriimonadaceae bacterium; assembly: GCA_036502005.1. Classification (GTDB taxonomy): domain Bacteria; phylum Armatimonadota; class Fimbriimonadia; order Fimbriimonadales; family Fimbriimonadaceae; genus DASXZH01. The sequence goes on along the minus strand of DASXZH010000076.1, from coordinate 21,955 downwards.
TCCCGCAACACCTCCGCAAAAAGCCGCCGCTCAGCCGCCAGATACCGTTCAAAACACGCGGCCGAGACGGAAAAGAACGGCGGCGACAGAGATGGTCACCGTAGAAGTTTGTGCCGATACCGGGATGCGAGCTACCGCTTATTGCCCTGAAACCATTGCTAAATCGTATGTTAAGGGCACGGAACCTACGCAATACTGTACTAAGCATCGGCCGTAGTCTTTGGAACGAACATCTGTAATCCATATCCCGCGGAGGCCTGAAGTCGGCGTCCGCCAAATTCTTTTGCTTATCGCCCTTATAGGAGCGCTATTGGTCGTTTTTTTGCGGCTGTGGTATCTGCAGGTCGTTAAGGCCGCTGAACTCTCCGATAAAGCTTTTTCGTACGGTTATGGTTACGTGCCTAAACTCGCGCCCAGGGGCCTGATAGAGGACCGCAACGGCACGCTCTTGGCAGGAGTACGGTCGGAGTTGGTTGTTACCGCCATTCCCGAGGTTTTAAAACACAACCCGGCGGTGGTTACGAAGCTGGCTTACATTCTGGGAGTCAGCGAGGACAAGCTAAAGCAGAAGCTGCAGAATGCGAGGGCAAAGCCATTCTTCCCAAGCCCCATTTACGCAGGAGTGCCGATCGAGATCGCTACCCGCATCGCTGAATCCGGCGATGACTTGCCGGGCATCGACGTCGAATCGCAATCGATTCGCTATTATCCGGATGACTCCGATTTTGCACACATCCTAGGCTATGTTTGGACGCCAAACCAGAAAGACCTCGACCGGCTGAAAACCCTCAAAATTAAGCCACAAGATTACGTTGGCAAAGTTGGACTTGAGGCCAAATACGAACAGGAATTGATGGGTACCCCAGGGATGGAACAGGTTCAATTGGATGCCAAAAAGCAGCCCGTCGCCATTGTCTCCACGAACCAGCCGGTCCCCGGTGACAAGTTAACACTCAGCATCGATTCCGACCTGCAGAAGCTGGCCATGCAGCAGCTTAACAACGTCCTTGCCAATTCGCCGGATTCGGCGGGTGCGGCGGTAGCCATCGATCCAAAAACGGGTGAGGTTCTGTGCATGGCCAGCAACCCGACGTATCATGCGAACCAGTTCCTACAGGGGATAAAAACTCAGGATTTCGAGACGCTGAAGAACGACCCATTAAAGCCGCTTTACAACCGGGCCATCGATGGAGCTTATTCGCCGGGGTCCACTTTTAAGCTGGTTTCAACCTTGGCCGCCGCAAAATGCGGCACCTTCGATCCGGAACGGGTTGTTGTTTGCAACGGCTACTACGAGGTCGGCAACCGGCGCTCCAGGTGTCTTGGCCACCACGGGCCGATCCGCTTTGAACAGGCGTTGGTTAAGTCCTGCAACACTTATTTTTCCGATCTTGCCATCCGAACCGGCCCCGACGGGCTGCGTAACGAGGCCGAGGCGGTGGGGCTGGGGCACCGTTCTGGTATCGATCTTCCTGGCGAAGGGAAAGCCTTAGTTCCGACTGACGACTGGCTAAGAACCGTTCAAAAGCTTTCGAAGGACCAGAAGCCGAGGTGGTATCCGGGTGACACCGTAAACCTTGGCATTGGCCAGGGCGAACTCGCGGTGACGCCGCTTCAGATGGCGGACCTGGCTTGCCTTATTGCCAACAAGGGCTTTTGCTATACGCCGCACCTGTTGAAGTCCGTTACGGCTGCGGATGGCACCCAGCTTCCAACTGATGCGTCGGATCAGCCACGTTGGAAAGTCGACGAACCAGATTTCATTTGGCCCCAGCTTGAGACCGCAATGGTCGACGTCATAGAGCATGGCACGGCAAGACGGGCTCGGATCCCGGGTATCACGTGGGCAGGGAAGACGGGCAGCACGGAGCACAGCGGCCCAGACAAGAAAACCCACAGTTGGTTTGTGGGCTATGCGCCTGCCGATAATCCTCGTATCGCCGTTGCCGTGCTGGTGGAGGAATCCGGACACGGCGGCGAGATCGCGGCGCCGATCGCGGCCGCGATCGTAAAACGCTACATGGAAGAGGTCGGAGTTTTGCCCAAGGAGTCTAGCGTGGCCTTAAAGGTAGCAACCGCGTCATCCGCCCACTTGGCATCCTTCTCGTCATTCAAGATTCGGTAGGCCTGGCCCAGGTCCGTTGCGGCACTGCTAATTTGGGTTAGTTTTTGGGCTGCGTCCTGCGGAGACCCAAACTGGGAACCCACGGAGGACATTTTAATGATCATAGGGACCGTTGTGGCTGCGTAGTTGAGCATGCCTTGCACTGCTGGCCTAAGCAACTCGATCTTCTCTTTGGAGTCTTTTACATCGGCCGCCAGATATTCGCGGGCCTCGTACGTCTCGGTGGGCACGATATCTGGCAGTGCGCGAGTCTTGAAGTAGGTCGTATCTTCAATCGCCACCATTTTCCTCGCCGTTTCGGCAGCGGCGGAACGGTCATAGGTGTCCTGGGTCTTCATCATAAGAAGCAGATTCTCCAAGTTGTTGGGGTCCACTTTCAGAGAGTCGGTGAGGGTTTTTACCGCCGCCTGGGGTTGGTGCTGCCTAAGCTCGGTCTGAGCGAGGCGATGGTAATTTACGGGCGTGGGGCCTTGATCAACCGCGTTCTTGGCAAAGTCCTTCGCTTCGTCCGGGCTAAGCGCGACTGGCACGGAGTAATACCAAACGCGGTAATCCATGGGGCACAGCGCCCGCAGGGACTCGGCATCGGAAGTCGTTTGAGCCATGCCATCGGGGGTGTGAAGGCTAAAATCGGCGAGCAGAGCCTCGATCTTTAGCTGCAGTACGCCGGCGTAGATCCCAAGAACGGTGCAGAAAACGGGGAGGCCAACCCATAGCACTTTGCCGCCGCCTTTAAGCAGTTCCGGTACGATGCCATCTCCGCTTAGGGCCAAACCGACACCTATTAGAAGAAAGAAGCTAAACCCGATGCCTGCGAAGTAGAGGTCGCTGTCGAAGACGCTGTGAACACAAGAAGCCAAAATCGCGGCAAAGATCGCGGAGCGTAACAGGTTCTGATTTTCCGGCAACTTTCGGCTGCCACGCAGCATCTCGAATGCGCAGAGGGCCAGCAACACTATAAAAGTTGCGCCCGCGAGCGGGCCCGCCTCGACGGCAAGCTGCAGGAATGAGTTGTGAGCTAGTTTGGTTTCGCTCGTGTTTCCTGGGCGAGTGCTTTCAAATCGGTAGGTGCCCATGCCCCAGCCGATAGGATTTTCTTTAATGAGGGCAAGGCAGCCTTTCCAGAGGTTGATTCGGAACTGTGCCGATTGCTCTGCAGTCGCAGCTGGATTAAGCACGCGCCCCAGAGCGAGGGAATCGGATGATGTAACTTCGGGTGGCACAGAGGCCGTCGCAACAGAGTTAGTAGCGGGAGCGACCTTTGATTGAGCTGGAGCGGAGTGCTGGAGGCTCAAAAGTAAGATCCAGAAAACTGGAACCAAAATAACGGAGGCCAGGAATCGACCCATGTACGAGCCTAACTTATCCTTACCGTAGAATCCTATGAAAATAAACAGCACTAACAGCCCCACGAACACGCCAAGTAATCCGCCCTTGGACAGGGTGCGCAAAATTGCTGTAGCTATCAATGCTGCCGCAAATACCCATCCCAGAGCTGAAAGCCGTTTACTTATCAATGCCAGGCCAATAGAGATAAAGAAGCCAATAACCAAAATGCCGGCGAGCGCGTTGGGGTCTTGCCAGTGGAAGAAAATACGCCAAGTTGGATCAGGCTGGGTCACATACTCCCACATGCCGCCAAGAGCCAAAAAAGTGCAGCCCAAGGCAAAGGCCGTGCAAATAATCTTCGGGCCCTCCCAGCGGCCAACAACCGTACACGCGGTCATTAAAGTCGCGGCGTAAAGAGACCATTCGGCAAAAGTCGTTAGGCTGAGCATCCTAAACGAAGACAGGAAAATCGAAAAGCCGGTGAGCACAACAACGACGCCCAGCGCCACCGCGATGCGCGGCTGCGGAAGCTGGACAACCTGGCGCTTGAAGAGCGCCATACAGAGGGAAGCGGTAACCAGTAGGCCAAGAAGGGCATGGGCCAAAGTGCAAGCATCAGTGCCGAACAAGCCAGAGATGGCAGTTGCTATTCCGGCCGGGGCGGGCTGGGAGCCAACGTCCACGTAGCCGCCCATTATCGGCATCAAGAAAGCCGCGATGCCAAGCAATGCCAAAGAAGCGTCTAGCTTCTTCATCGTTTCATGCTTCTTCCCAAGTTGTCTATTTTGTTCTTAACGATGAACATGCTTGCCCTGGCCAACAACGCCGACCCTGCAAAGAATATCGCAAAAGGCCTTACCACGGGGTGCATCTTTGGCACCATGTTCTTTTTATAAAAGCGATACATGCTTCGGTGGAAGCCGCCGATCATCCGATTTGGCGCCTTATCGGTGCTTCGGCCAATGGCGTGGGTAATTACACTCTCAGGCAAATACTCAACTTTAAAGCCCGCCTCCCAGCATCGAAAACACCAATCCACGTCCTCGGAGAACATGAAATAGCCGTCATCCAAAACGCCAACCCTATCTATAAACTCTTTTCTGGCGAATAAAGCTGCTCCGGAAACCCAATCGACTTCTCTGATCTCGTCGTGCTGCATGTTGGTCATCAGATAATCGCGGGTGTATTTGTTGTTGGGAAACAGCTTTCCAACCCAGGTGTTTCGAAAGAGCGCCGCCAACGGGTTTGGAAAGCGCCGGCAACTATATTGAAGAGAACCGTCGGAGTTAAGCAGTCGAGGGCCAATAATGCCCACCTCGGGGTGTTCCTCAGCGTAAGCAATCAGCTTCGCCATTGCTCCCTTGTGAACGATCGTGTCTGAGTTCAGCATGAAGGCGTGCGGCGCGCAACGAGCCAAGATGCTGTGGTTTTGCCCGCCTGTAAAGCCTAGATTTCGGCTGGAACGTATTAGCCTAACCCAAGGGTATTCGGCTTCCACCATATCGGGCGAGCCATCAGCAGAGTTGTTGTCGAAAACGATTGTTTCGAAGGGGCCTTCGTCGGAAACGGCGTGCAAACTGTCAAGGCACAGGCGCAAATCTTCCTTGGTATTCCAGGAACAGATTGTGATGCTAACCTTGAAATCCGACATCGTAGCCTTTTGCTCTTACCCATGCCGCGCAAAGAACGAGCCCACGAAACAGTGGCAAGAATGGGGCCGTAAGCGGCGTTCTGTAGTGCTTTTCGAAGAAACGCGCAAGGCTCTTGTGAGATTCCCATATCATGCTTTTCTTCACTTGCTTGGTGCTCTCGCCGCCGAGATGCTTGATTTCAACGCTCGGATCGTACAGGCAGGGCCAGCCGCTCTTGTTCATCCGATAGAGCAGATCGACCTCGTTAAAGAAGATTGGGAAACCCTCATCGAAAGGCTTTTTAGGATCGCCGATTGCCTCCAATGCCGCACGCCGAAAGAGAAGGAAAGTGCCCATCGGTTGGGGCGCGGGCTGCTCCTTTGTGTAGTCAAAAGAGCGCAATCGGTAGGAGTCGAAACGGCTTTTCTTGAACAGTTTTCCCAGCCCGGTTAAATCGCCAAAAACGCCCATAAAACTTGGGAATCCGCGAACAGAACTCTGCACCGTTCCATCAACTCCGATCTGTGCGATGCCAAGGGCGCCGTAGTCGGGATGGTTTGTTAACGACTCGATCGCGCGGTCCAAAGTGCCCGGAAGAACCTCCGTATCGGGGTTTAAAGTGAGCAGCCATTCCCCCTTCGCTCGCTCAAAAGCCAGATTGTTTCCTGCCGCATACCCGGTGTTTTTACCAGGATTTACCAATAATACGTTAGGAAAGGAGTTTGCCACCATATCAGAGCTTCGATCTTTAGAGGCGTTGTCAACGACGATGACCTCCATCTCTACAGCCGGGGCATTAGCAAAAATTGAGTTCAAACAGGCACGCAGCAGCTCACGCGTGTTCCAATTTACGATGAGAATAGAGATCATCTGAGAGTTGTCTAAATCGTTCGTTCCCGAAGCTGAGATAATGCTCTAATTCAAGCAGCATAATCCGGGTCCGTTCCCCTGTTCTACCCCGTCTTTAGATTCAAACAAAAAGAAATTGACCACCAGGAGAAAAGGACGAGCTACCCCGCAGGGTTGACAGGGTCAATCAAAAAGGCGGTAGTATCTCAGCGTCCTTCGAGGAGAAAGATTCCGGAGAGCGTCCGTTTTTCCTCGAATTCCCAGGGCCAAAAGGAGGAGTGCTTGCTCAGCAAGAACTACGCATTGGGAGCCTTTGTGCTAATGGTTAGCACGGCTACCGCGAACAACCAGACCTATATCGTTCACAAGGGCGATACCATTGGGACAATAGCAAAGCATTTTAATGTTCCAGCGCAAGAGATCATTTCAGTTAATTCTCTGCGCAAAAAACAACTGAGAGCAGGAATGAAGCTCTCGATTCCCGATCATCACAAGGGACCTGCGCACTATAAAGTTGCGGAAGGTGACAACGACTGGGTGCTTGCGCACCGATTGGGAACGACCATCGCAGATCTGAAACAGCTCAACCCCGACGCAGATTGGAGGCACCTCAAAATTGGTTCCTTGCTCAATGTGCCTGGGACCAAGTCGGCAGCAGTTCCGAAGTTTAAAGCTCGGTTTGCCGTTGTGAACGCTGACCATGCCATTATCCGGCGCGGCCCCGGTTCCGACGAGGACAAGATCACTCAGGTAGACACTGGCACCAAGGTGACCGTTCTGAACTTTCAGGATGGCTGGTATCAGTTGCGTTTCCCGAAGGGAACCGTCGGCTGGATGAGGGGAGACCTTCTCAAACAGACCGCCGCTCCTATCGAAGTCGCCTCTGCCAAGCCCAAGAAGTCTTTTGTGGTGGCCAAGAAGGTTCCAGCTAAGCCCGTCGCTAAAGTAGCCGCAGTGGTTGCAAAGACTGCCGTAAAGACAGTAGCCGCTAAGACGCCTGTGGCTCCAAAAGCAGACGTGAAACCAGTGGTCGCATCGGTCTCGCTTAAGTCGAGCCCGGTTGAAAATCCGACCGCTGCCGTCGAACCAGCAACCCCGATAGCAGTCGCCGCCACAGTCGCGGAGACCAAGCCGGTAGTTGCCAAGACTGAAGCGGCAAAGCCCGCTGCGAAAGTGAAGGTCTCAAGGGGCGAACCCACCGACCAGGAACTTCTCGCCAAGGCTTATCACCTTCGAGGGACCCGCTATGTTTATGGCGGCCTCACCTCTAGAGGGTTGGACTGCTCAGGGTTCACGACAACGGTCTTCCGGGCTGCTGGTATCCAGCTTCCCAGAACCAGTCGATCTCAATCGACGATCGGCGTCCACGTGGGCAGGAACCAGCTCAGGCCAACGGATCTGCTGTTCTTCCGAACCGGACGAAGCTCGCGAATCAACCACGTCGGTATGTATATCGGCAACGGCAAGTTCATTCACGCAGCCAGCGGCTATGGTGCGGTGCGAGTGGATAGCTTGGACGGCCATTACAGCCACGAGCTCGCCACTGCGCGGCGCATTCCCGCCGTCCGACACGTTGTGGCGGACGCTGAGGCGGAAAGGCCAGCAAAGGCGAAGGATACGAAGTCGGCCGTTCCCAAAGCGGAGATCGCCGTAAAGCCCGAAGTTAAGCCAGATCCGGCCGAGCTTCCTGCACCAACGGCAGCGGCTTCCAAGAAGCCTGAAAATCCGGATAAGAAAGGCTAACTAAGCGTTCTTTCTGTGGGGTCCGTAACGTAAAAGCGTTGCGGACCTTTTTCAATTTAGACTTCCGGTCCGGGGGCATGTGCGTCGGGCATAATGCCCGCGCGTGAGGGTTGCCTGCGCATGAGTAAGATTTCTGGATGTGCTTTTCGCTTCACGAAGAACATCGGCCACACTGCCTTTTCTACTGCGGATTGGGGTTTTCACGCAAAGACGCAAAGCTCGCAACGAGAATAAGAATATTGATTCGCTTGCATACAAGTAGTAAACATTAGAGGTCTTATCTGGTCCTAAGAAGCCAATCTAGTCTTTGCGTGACACTCAAAACAATTGGGCACCACAGCAGTCTGCCCTGACTTCAGCCTTGAGGCTGATACGGAAGCACCTAGTAGAATGGTAGAGAACCGAACAATGGCCTTTACCATTCGCAGAGCCACACGTGCGGATGCCGCGCGCATCGCCGAAGTTATACACGCCAGTTTTCTGGAGTTCGTTCCCATCTTCGATCCGCCTACTTCGGCTTGCAAGGAAACGGAAGAGACAATCTTCGCGAAGCTGGAGAATTCATGGGCGTTCGTGGCTGAGGCCGAAGGCCAAATTGTGGGTTCAGTATTCGGTGGACCTTGCGAAGACTACTGCTACCTCTTTCGCCTTTCGGTGTTGCTTGAGTTCAGAAAGGGCGGAATTGGGAGGGCGTTAGTGGAGCGAGTCGAGGTTGAAGCGCGTTCGCACCATATCGGTTCAATTCAACTGAAGACAAGGTTGGCCGTTCCGAAGAACATCATCTTTTACGAAAGCCTTGGCTACGAGAAGATCGGCGAGGTTGGAAATGAGTTGTGTCATAGACCCTTCTTCGCGGTTATGACCAAAGATTTGGTGTGAAGCTTTTCGAACCTGGTAAACAGTAGGAGTGACTTATCGTTGGCACTGCGCGATTGTTTCCGTGCTCTTCCTTTCTTCAACTGCCTTTTCCCAAACGACCTTACGACCGCCAGCGGTCCCGCTCCTCACCAGTGACCCCTACATGAGCGTCTGGTCTGAGGCCAACAAAGCCACCGATGACGTAACACGCCACTGGACGAAGCATCCCAATCCTCTCGTGTCGCTTATCCGCATCGATGGTGAGTGTTATAGGCTTTTGGGTAACTCGCCTGCTGAAGCTCCGGCTCTGCCGCAAACCGATCTGAATGTTACGCCAACCCGGACAACCTATACCTTTGCGAATGAGAAGGTCACGGTGCAGATGAGCTTCTTAACGCCTTCTTTGCCGACCGATTTGGACATCTATTCCCGGCCGCTGACCTACCTAAGTTGGACTGTAAATTCGGTGGATGGTGCGGATCACAAGATCGAGATATATGAGAGCGCGAGCGGTTTGCTATCGGTAAACGAGCCGGCTCAGAAAGTGGAGTCGAAGCGAGAAGACATGGGCAAATTCGTGGCCCTACGGGTCGGAACAACGGCCCAAACTCTTTTGAAACCGGCAGGGGATGACACCCGCATCGATTGGGGCTACCTTTATGAAGCGGCCGATAAAAATCAGGCCAAAGCCTGTATAGGTGGAGACGCGGAATGTAAGGCCGCTTTTACCAGTGGCAAGTCACTACCAACCGATGACAGAGCAAGACCAGCAAACGAAGACGAGCCGGTTTTGGCCTTCACTTTCGACCTTGGCTTGGTTGGGTCTACGGCCGCAACGCGACGGATGATGATCGCCTACGACGAACTCTATTCCATCGATTATTACGGCCAGAAGCTGAGGCCCTATTGGCGCAGGAATGGCGCAACCCCCACAACCCTTTTCGAAAAAGCAGACCGCGAATACGACCAAATTAGCGCTAAAGCGGCCAAGTTTGATCATGATCTCCAAGCTGATCTGAACAAAGTCGGCGGAGAAAGATATTCCCAAATCGCAACGCTAAGCTACCGCGAGTGCGTTGCCGCCAACGGGTTGGCCGTCGATGCTAACGGCCAGCCGCTGTTTTTTACAAAAGAGGACACGAGCAATGGCGATATCGCCACGGTAGATGTGATCTTCCCGATGGACCCGATCTGGGTGCTTCTAAGCCCCACCCTGGCTAAGGCTTCGCTTGTTTCCAACTTCATGTATGCGGCTTCGCCTCACTGGAAATTCCCCAACGCACCCCACGATCTCGGCACATACCCACAGGTAACCGGCCGAGATGACGGCGGGGAAGGGATGCCGGTCGAAGAAAGCGGCAACATGATCATCCTTACGGATGCCATTGCTCACGATGAAAAGAGCCCCGAGTTCGCCGTGAAGTTCTGGCCGCAGCTTACGCAGTGGGCCGAATACCTGAAGCAATATGGCCTAGACCCCGAAGACCAGCTCTGCACGGACGACTTCATGGGGCACCTCGCCCACAACGCAAACCTTAGCGTGAAAGCCATTCTGGCCCTCGCCGCCTATGGCGATCTCTGCCGGATGAAAGGCGACCTGGAAAATGCCGCCATTTACGAAAAGCTGGCAAAGGATGACGGCGCCCACTGGATGCAGGTCGCCGATGACGGCGACCATTCCCTCCTCGCTTTCGATAAGCCCAACACTTGGAGCCAGAAATACAACCTCGTTTGGGATCAGATTCTGGGGCTAAACGTGTTCCCAACTTCGGTGAGAGAAAAGGAAGTTGCTTACTATAAGCAGAAAATGCTCAAGTACGGCGTGCCTCTGGATTCGCGGACACACCTCACCAAAACGGATTGGTCAATCTGGAGCGCGACTCTCGCCACCAACAAACAGGATTTTGAGGATATCGTTTCGCCCATCTTTGATTACCTAAACGAAACCACAAGCAGAGACCCCATCGCGGATTCTTACATAACCGATAACGTTGCCAGCGACGGCATGCACGCCAGACCCGTGGTCGGCGGCTTCTTTATCAAGATGCTGGATGACCCTTCCATTTGGGCTAAGTGGGCCGGTAAGACCACGAGAAAACTGGAAACTGGGCGCCGCTGCCAAAGCCGCCAACGGTTGAAATGATCGTTCCCGATGGCCGAACTGCAGCTCCAGAGTGGAGCTATACAACAACAAAGCCCTCGGTTGGCTGGGAAAACCCGGATTTCGATGCCTCCGGTTGGGCAAAGGGTCAAGCCGGATTTGGAACGGAAGGCACTCCAGCGGTTGCTGTAAAGACCAAGTGGGATAGGGATGATATCTGGCTTCGCCGCAACCTGACTCTCCCCAACGCTGATTACACTAAAGCGGTTCTAACTTTGTTTCATGATGAGGATGTCGAGATCTACTTTAACGGCATCTTGGCGGCCAGCGAACCAAGCTATATCTCAAACTACGAGACGATGGACATCAGCCCCGACGCTAAGAAGCTGTTGAGATCTGGCCAAACAATCACCATTGCGGTTCACTGCCACCAAACAACCGGTGGGCAGGGAATCGACGTTGGAATAGCCTTTCTAAAATAGCCCCCCTAAGGATTTGCCGAAAGGGCGCAACTGGAAGATTGTTGCTCACTGCAAAAAGAGACCAATAATCAAGTGGATTTTAAAATGATCCCTGCTCAAGTTACGTTCCTCTGCTAAAGTGTAAGTTGTACGTTGCAGTACAAACTCCGATCAAGATTCAAATGAAATCCCTATCCATTAAATTCCCCAGCCTTAGGTTTGTCGCTGCCACCTTGTTCGTAGCTGCATGTCTATCTATTGCGTTACCGACGGATGCGCAAACAGCGCCGCACGCGCTCAGCTTACATGACTTCGGTAAGCGAGATGGAGCGGAGCCCACCGGACAAATTGCCTTCGATAGTGGGGGAAACATGTATGGGGTGACTATTACTGGTGGTGACTTTGGAGTTGGCATCGTTTGGGAACTTACAAAAAAGGGGAATTACCTCAACTTACACTCCTTTGGAGGGATCGTAAATAATGCTGATGGCTCGAGTGGCCCTGATGGAACGGGCCCCAACGGTGTGACTGTTGACAGCTCGGGGGATTTGTTTGGAACCACAAAAAACGGCGGCTCTGAAGGGGCCCTCGGTGTGGGGGATGGAATCCTTTGGGAAATCACCAGCCAGGGTGAGTACGTTGACCTCCATGATTTCGGGGGAACGGCCATAAATAGCAGCAATGAGCAAGGCCCCGATGGAACTTTGCCGCCTTCGACCATCGCCCTCGATGCGCATGGAAATAAGTTAGGAGTGTGTTCCGAAGGAGGCGCTTTTTCGCAAGGTATGGCCTTTGAGCTTTCGAACGCCGGCCAATACCGAGACCTTCACGATTTTGGAAAAAATGTGACTTTTTCTACTGGAGTAAAAGGGGTTGACGGAGCAAATCCAGTTGGTGTCATTTCCGTTGATCCTTCAGGCAACCTTTACGGAACGACTTCCTCTGGAGGTCAAAACTCTGGTTTCGGGTTCGTTAATGGGGGCATCATTTGGGAGATCACCGTCGGCGGATTTTATCAGGACCTGCATGACTTCGGTGGCAGTTGGAAACTCGCCAATGGATTGATTGCGTACGATGGGGTTAATCCAGAGGCGGGCGTGACCTTTGATTCTGCAGGAAATATGTATGGCACCACATCTTCGGGCGGCCTGGATCAAAACTTGGGACAAATATGGGAGCTTACAAAGGCTGGATTGTACAAGGACTTGCATGATTTTGGTGGAAAGATTATCCGCTCCAATGGATCGGCAGGTCCCGACGGTGGACTTTCATTCGCCCCGGTTGTATTCGATAGCAGAGGCAACTTGTTCGGAACGACCTTAGAGAGGAGCTTGGTTTGGGGTTTGACCCCGGCTGGCCAGTACGTGGACCTCCACGATTTCGGCGGAACGGCCGCCACGTCGTATGGTTTTCCGGGAGAGGATGGAGTTGTATCTGTTACCGGTGTGTCACTCGACAGCGAAGGAAATATCTACGGAGTCGCCAAGGAAGGGGGGAATGGTTTTAATGGCGGCCCACCTCGTGGCATGATTTGGGAAAAGACGAGGGCTGGTATCTATACCGATTTGCATGACTTTGGAGGGACGCTTCCGGATACAGCGGGTGCATCGCCAGACGGTTTTGCTTCTAACGGTGCAGCTATTTACGATGGTGTCGGCAATATGTTTGGAACTACTTCTGGCGGAGGTTTCTATGGAGGTGGCACGGTTTGGGAAATTTTGAGCTCGGGCCAATATTCCGTTTTGCATGATTTTGGTGGCCAGACGCTAAATACCAATGGCAAGCTTGGCCTTGATGGCGGAGCGCCACAAGGGGCGCTGTGTTTCGGCGATTCAGGCAACATGTATGGTGTCACTGGCGGCGGGGGACTCTATGAAGGTGGCACCGTCTGGGTAATCACTAAAGCTGGCAAATACAGTGACTTACACGACTTCGGTGGCACAACTACGAACGCTCTGGAAGAAACCGTTACGGATGGGAATTTGCCGGTCGCCGGGGTGACTTTGGACAAGGCCGGGAATATTTATGGCACAACTTCTTTTGGCGGGAAATATGGTTCAAATGCTGATTCAGGTGGAATCGTTTGGGAGATTACAGCCGCAGGCAAATATATCGATTTGCACGATTTTGGGGGATCTATATTAAATTCTGATGGTTATTCACAGCCTGATGGAGTTTCCCCCTATGCCGGCGTTACAGTCGACGGCGCCGGAAACATTTTTGGAACAACTTTTGGAGGGGGTTCGAAGCTTTACGATGGAATGTACTCATCTGGAATTTTGTGGGAAATCACAAATCAGGGAACCTATCTCGACCTGCATGACTTTGGCGGGAACGTGACTGAGGCATCCGGCAAAATCGGCCCTGATGGAGTAGGCCCGTTAAAGGTTATCGTTGATAGTGCGGGCAACATATTCGGCTCCACGGAGTACGGTGGCCCTCTCGATCCCAACCAAATGTTTGGGGATGGCATGGTTTGGGAATTCACGGAGACTAAGGTCTTCCATGACCTGCATGACTTTGGCGGTATCGTCACCAACGCAAACGGCCTTAGCGGACCGGATGGATTGTTCCCGTCAAACATCGCACTCGACAATTTCGGAAATTTGTATGGGGTTGCAACAAATGGAGGCCCTAATGCAGGCGGCTCCTACGGCGCCGGCCTACTTTGGACAATTTCACAATCGGGTACCTACCGAGATCTGCACGATTTTGGGAAAACTGTTTTTGATCTAAAAGGGAACCCCGAGGTAGATGGAGTTGCTCCTGTTGGTGAAGTTGCATTTGATCCTGCAAGCAACATTGGCGTCGTAACTCGTTCAGGCGGCGACAATGACAGCGGCATGGTGTTCGTACTTCGCCCGCCAACCTTAGCAAATGTAACTTTGGCACCTGGCGCCGTAATTGGCGGAACACCATCGAAAGGATCAATTGCTGTCACGTTTGCGAATACCATTACACAGACTGTCAGCCTTGTTTCTAGCAGCCCTAGCGTATCAATACCAGCGAGTGTAAATGTCGGTGTAGGGAGCACGAGTGCTGTCTTTCCTGTTACATCCAAGGCCGTCTCCACGACTATTACGGCAACGATTACGGCCACGCTAAATGGCGTAACGAAAACCGGGACGCTTACCGTCGAAGCGGCCGCCCTTTCCGTATTGAGGTTGACCTCAGCAACCCTCAAGAGTGGTAGCGGAATGAACGTTGCCGTTTACTTAAATGGCCCCGCCGGGCCAGGAGGGGCGACTGTAACGATCAGCAGCAATAACGCGAACGTAAAGGTACCTGCCAGCGTGGTCGTTCCCGCCGGACAAACAGCTCTAGCATTTCCCATCACTTCCTCCAGAGTCGCGGCAAACACAACCGTGACTCTAACGGCCACCAAAGGTCCGGTCACTCTATCGAAGACGATAACTTTGACTCCATAGTAAACTAAAGCCACGAGTCTCGAACTGATTCAAGCGATTTATTAATTCTCTGCGGCTCTTTTCAACAGAGGTGTAAAAGCGGAAACCACTACATGCCCAAAGCTACATTAACACTCGCAGTCGTTGCTATCGCCGCTTCGGCGTCCGCGCAGCTCCTAACGGGCTCGGCCTGGCCGAAGTTCCACGCCAATTCGCTGAACACAGGCGTGGGGCCAGGACAGGGAGCCATCGGCACTGAAAAATGGACGTTCGCCACAGGCAATCAAGTCAACTCCTCACCGGTGATTGCAAACGGAATGATCTACGTGGGGTCCGATGATGGCAACGTGTATGCGATCAACCCGGTAAACGGTGCGAAGGAATGGTCTTACCTCACCGGAGGGCCTATCAAGGGCGCCCCTGCCGTTAGTCAGAACGGAACCGTCTATGTTGGCTCATCCGATGGCAGCGTCTATGCGCTTAACGGCTCAAACGGCACGAAAATATGGTCGACCGCGACAAACGCGGCCGTGAAAACTTCTCCGGCCATTGGCAGCAACGGGTCGATCTATGTCGGGTCTGATGACGGCAGCCTTTATTCCTTAAATGGCACTACAGGTGCAAAAAACTGGCTGTTTGGAACTGGCGCCGCGATAGAAAGTTCTCCGGCCGTAAACGGCAGCACCATTTACGTCGGTTCAAATGATGGCAACGTGTATGCCGTCTCTAGCTCAGGAAGCCGCGTGTGGAAGTCCGCAACAAACGGCCCGGTTAAATCTTCGCCCTGCGTTGGTCCGGACGGAACCATTTATGTGGGATCGGATGACGACAATGTGTACGCGATCGAGCCTGAATTCGGGATTTCGACCTGGCAATTTATGACGGGGGACGTCGTCGAATCATCCCCCTCGCTCGGTCCGGATGGCAATCTTTACGTGGGTTCAAACGATGGCAGCGTGTATGCATTAAGCAGCACATATGGGGTTGAGTATTGGTCATTTCAAACCGGAGGGAGCGTTCTATCTTCGCCTGCTATCGCGACAGATAATACGATTTACGTGGGTTCCAGTGACGGCAACCTTTACGCGCTTACTGGGGCAGCAGGAAGCGAAGTCTGGTCGTTTGCTACTTCAGGCGCCGTCACCTCCTCACCGGCAATCAAAGCGGATGGAAGCCTCTACTTTGGCTCCGAAGACGACAAGGTCTATGCACTTGGGAATCCGCCTTGGCCCAAATTTCACCAAAACCTGGCGAACACGGGAGTGGGAGTCGCTTCCGGCTCGACCGGCAACAAGATTTGGTCTTTCGCAACGGGAGGGCCTGTTAACTCTTCTCCCGCCGTGGGGGCGGATGGCACCGTCTATGTTGGATCGAACGACAACAGCCTCTATGCATTTAATGGCGTCACCGGAGCAAAGAAGTGGTCCTATGCGACTGGGGGGCAGATAAGCTCTTCTCCTGCACTCGGGACCGATGGGACTGATGGGATCGTTTATGTCGGTTCCATGGACAAAAGCTTGTACGCTATCAACGTTGCTACCGGGGCTAAGAAATGGTCCTTTGCCACCGGAGGTAGCATCAGTTCTTCGCCTTTGGTGGGTTCCGATGGCACGGTTTACGTGGGCTCCGGGAGCGTCTACGCGATTGATGGCGAAACGGGGGTTAAGAAGTGGTCCTATGCAACGGGAACTGGTGTCGCCTCAAGTCCGGCTTTGGGGACAAATGGGATGCTTTATGTTGGGGCAGACGATTCTAAACTTTATGCTCTGAACAGTTCTACCGGCGCGCTAGTGTGGACTTACGACTCAATTGTTCCAATCATTGCCACTCCTGTGGTGGGTCCAGACGGCACCGTTTACATGATCGATACTAACGGTGATTTTTATTCTCTAAACGGGACCACAGGAGCCTTAATTACGCCGCTCACCTCGCCGGGATCAACTTCCGCCAGTCCTGCCCTCGGGCCCGACGGAACACTCTATGTCGGGGCTAGCACCGGCGGGTGGACCAACGGCGACATCTTTTACGCGACAAACTCATCGACCGGAGCTTTTAAGTGGGCTTTTAACTTTCCCTTATTTATTGGAACTGAGTCATCGGCTGCCATCTCTTCGGACGATACTGTCTACGTTGGCTGCGATGACGGGAAGTTATATGCCCTTGATGGCGCGACCGGAAACCTGAAGTGGACGTTTAAGACTGGCAGTGCCGTTACTTCTTCTCCAGCCATTGGCTCGGACGGAACGGTGTACTTCGGTTCCGGAGACAACAGCGTGTATGCACTCGGAACCGGCGGCATGACCGCTTTCACTACCTCGGCCGCATCTGCGGTAGGAGGGAATAGCTTAACAGGAACCTTAACCTTTGCCAGTAATGCGGGTGCCTCGGGCGATGTCGTCACTCTAAGCTCATCGAATGCGGCCGCGGCTGTTCCAGCCTCAGCCACAGTAGCTTCTGGACTGACCTCAACGACCTTCAACATTACGTCCAAACCGATAGCGACGGATACGCACGTGGTTTTAACGGCCACCTACGCTGGCCTTTCGTTGCAAACCCAAATAACCATTCAGGCTCCCACGCTCTCCCAATTCAAGGTGGTTCCTACCACCCTGACTGGGGGCGCAAGCACGGATGCGGTGATCAATCTGTCCGGGAACACGGCAAGCGGTGGCGTCCAGGTCACTTTATCGAGTAACAGTGCGGTCGCCCCAATCGAGAGCAGCATAAGCATAGCCGCCGGCAAGGGCGCGAACAACACCGTCGTCACGACGAGCCCTGTGTCCTCGGTGACGGTTGTGACGCTAACCGCGACTTTGGGCGCACAAAGCTTGACCACGACTCTAACGGTGAACCCCGCAGCAGTTTCAAGTCTTACAACTCTGCCCGCTGCCGTAATTGGTGGAGCGGGCTCGCAAGCAACGGTTAGCCTTAACGCTAAGGCAGGCCCGAGTGGAGCTTCTGTTGCGATTTCTTCGAACAGCCCGAGCGTGGTAGTGCCTTCTACTGAAATGGTCGCTTCGGGGGGAACATCAATCTCGTTCCCAATCTCCAGCAAGCCAGTGTCTGTGACTACGGTGGTTACCCTAACCGCGACGCTAAACGGCGCTTCCAAAACGGGCACCCTTACGCTTGAAGCAGCCGCTCTTACGCAGTTGAGACTGGCTTCAGCCAGTCTGGTGGGAGGAACGGGAATGAATGTAGCGGTGTATTTGAATGGCGCCGCTGGCCCCTCCGGAGATAGCGTAAGCCTTGCTAGTAGCAGCGCCTCCGTTACATTGCCTGCCAGTGTTTCGGTTCCGTCGGGGGCAACCGCTCTAGCGATCCCTATCACGACCTCCGCCGTTTCTTCCAACACGAATGTGACTCTAACGGCCACGAGAGGGCCGATCACCTTGTCGCAGGTGTTAACACTAACGCCTGCCCCATTGTCTGCAGTCGTCGCTGCTTCAAACGCGGTTATCGGAGGCGTCGGTTCCAATATCACCGTTAGTCTTAATGGCAAAGCCGGCCCCGGCGGAAGCTTGGTGGCGCTCTCCTCAAATAGTGCCAACGTCGTCACTCCAAGTACAGCAACAATATTGGCAGGGAACACATCCGTCGTCATTGCAGTTACAACGAAGCCGGTCGCGGCCACTGCGGTTGCTACCATTACGGCCACGCTAAATGGCGTCTCGAAGACAGGAACTCTTACCGTAGAGGCAGCCGCTCTTTCCGTTTTGAGGTTGACCTCAGCAACCCTCAAGAGTGGTAGCGGAATGAACGTTGCCGTTTACTTAAATGGCCCCGCCGGGCCAGGAGGGGCGACTGTAACCATCAGCAGCAATAACGCGAACGTAAAGGTACCTGCCAGCGTGGTCGTTCCCGCCGGACAAACGGCTCTAGCATTTCCCATCACATCTACGAAGGTCGCGACCAACACATCAGTAACGCTAACGGCGACGAAGGGGCCGGTGACTTTGAAGCAGACGTTGACGTTAACGCCCTAAGAAAACCGATTGCCGACGTAAACTTAACGTCACGTTTCCAGTAAAGTTATAAACTAACTCATCGGTTCAATCTCCGTGACGCCGGAGATGAAGGGGAAGTATGAACCTCGTTGCGCTAGCTCTTACCATTGCAAATTTGGCCCATTCTCAATTGGCCGTGACTACCGGTCAACCAGGCGAAATGCGACCCCTCAGGCCATTTACGGCATCCTCCGGAGCCCTCCTTGAGGGTACGGGGCCACTTGACAATGGGTTCGTCTTCGATTCCGGCGGAGCCGGCCTTCTAGGGACTACCCATAGTTATGAAAGCGATCAGTTTCAGCCGCTAACAGACGGAGTTGCAAACTTGATGGGCTGCGACATCTCTGTTTATCAGGGCACGGTCGACTTCAGCCAACTCAGCACGGTGGCCTCGTTTGCAATTATTCGAACAACCGTCGGCAGTTCGAACAACGGAAATGGAACCGTCTTCACCGACTCATACTTCGCTTCCAACCGCGCAGGTGCGGAAGCGGCGGGCATGAAGGTCGGCTTCTACCACTTTGCCAACCCGATCAAGAATACGGCACAAAAAGAAGCCACCGCCTTTTGCAATGCCATCGGCTACCTTAAGCCTGGAGAATTTGTTGCCTTGGATTACGAGGTGAATTACACCGGCGATGTGGTCGCCTGGTGCAAAGAATGGATGGACGATGTCGCGGCGAGATTAGGAGTTCGGTCCTATATCTATCTGAACTTGTCGCTGACCAAGAACTACGACTGGACGCCCGTAATCCAAGCCCAGTATCCACTTTGGCTCGCCTACTGGGATTACAATTCCCAGGCAAACCCGCCGTCAACTGTATGGCCCACGGTTCCTATTAGGCAGTATTCGGACAATGAGACGATGACAGGAATCAGCGATGCGGTGGACGGCGACGTCTATTACAACTATGCGACTGCCCCTTGGCCCGGATTTCATGGCGACTCTCAGAATATGGGCACGGGCGTTGGATCGGGCGCCACTGGCAATCCCTTATGGTCGTATACGGCCGGCGGCGGCATCTATTCTTCTCCGGCTGTCGACCTCGACGGCAGCGTCTACGTAGGATCGCTTGATGGTTCGGTTTACGCTTTCGGCCCTGGGGGTGGAGCCCCAAAATGGAGCTACGCGACGGGAGGCGATGTTTACTCATCACCGGCTCTTGGGCAAAACGGAATGGTTTACTTTGGATCTAACGATGCAAACGTTTACTCTGTTAACGAACTCACTGGGGTCAAGAACTGGGCGTTTGCGACGAGTGGCCAGGTTCATTCTTCGCCCGCAGTAAGCCCTGGTGGAACCGTCTACGTTGGGTCGGAAGACAAGAACGTTTACGCGATTAACGGAGGGACGGGCTCCCAAATTTGGACCTATCAAACAAATGGCGAGGTAGACGGTTCGCCCGCCCTCGGCTCCGACTGCACCGTTTACATCGGCTCCGCCGATGGCTACATGTATGCCCTAAACCCGGCCACGGGAGCAGCAAAATGGTCTTACAACGCTGGAAGTCCGATTCATTCATCAGCCTGCGTGGGACTGGATGGGACGGTTTATTTCGGGGATGACGCCGGCAACTTTTACGCCTTAAACGGGTCCAGCGCAACTGAATAAGAAAGCATCGATTGGCCCTCTGCCTTCTAGCGCGGCTATTTTTAACGGATCCGTGTACATTGGCGATGCCGATAATTATTTGCACGCATTGGATGCCTCCACGCTTGCCGTTAACTGGACAATCGGGTTAGGTAATGCCGTAGTCTCTTCACCGTCCGTTTCTTCCGATGGAACCGTTTATGTTGGGGCTGGAAATAACCTTTACGCTATTAATAGCGCTGACGGATCAACGAAGTGGCTCTACAAAGCCGGTAGTGCCGTTCAATCTTCGCCCGCCATAGCAGCGGATGGAACCATCTATTTCGGCTCGAACGACAGGAGCTTGTACGCATTAGGGTCCGGCGGTTTAGTCGGTTTGTCTACTTCGGCAAACGCAGTGGTGGGGGGTTCGCCGATTCTAGGCACGGCTACCTTTGCGGTTAATGCGGGCAGCCCGGGAGACTTGGTATCTCTCTCGGTTAACAGTTCGCTTGGCTTGGTTCCTGCCTCGGTTAAGGTGCAACCGGACACGAATAAAGCGACGTTTAGCGTTAGCACCGCACCCGTTTCAATGATTTCATACGTCAGGGTAACGGCTAGTTGCAACGGGCAAACACTGCAAACTACAGTTGAACTTTTGCCCGCCGCTCTTAGCGCGCTTAGGCTCACAACCGCTTCCATACTTGGAGGAACAAGTGAGAAGGGAGCGGTATATCTTAATGGAGTTGCCGGTCCTTCCGGCACGACCATTACCCTTGCGAGCGACAGCACAAATGCGGCGGTGCCGGCCAGTGTTTCGATCCCATCGAGGTCTAACGCCATTAACTTTACAATCAACACACTTGCCGTGTCGACCTCGACTCCGGTAACCCTAACCGCTTCAGATGGTGTCCATCCGACTCTTCAATCAACGCTCACCGTCGTCCCCGCTACCGTTAGTGCGTTGACGGCGACGCCGGCAACAGTGATCGGCGGATTGAACAGCTCCGTGACCCTTACTCTGAACGGAAAAGCCGGCCCCAGCGGCAACATTGTAAATCTCCTTTCGAACAATGCCGCCGCAACCGTTCCTACCTCGGTTAAGGTATTAGCCGGCACCGGTTCAGCCTCCTTCACCGTGACAACAAATCCTATCCCGTCCAATATCGCCGTTACGATAACGGCTACCTCCAGCGGTGTCTCAAAATCAGGAATTCTCAACGTAAATGCGCCATCACTTTCTCTTTTGAGACTGACCAGCGCAACTCTCAAAGGTGGAACGGGGATGAACGTGGCTGTTTATTTGACGGGAGTGGCACCCATTGGAGGCGTAATCGTAAACTTGAGCAGTAGCAGCCAGGAGGTGAAGCTGCCGGCCAGCGTCGTTGTACCCGCTGGGCAGTCTGCCTTCGCATTTCCAGTCACCACTTCAAAGGTCTCGGCTAGCACCCAAGTCACGCTGACTGCAAAATTGGGAGCCGTAACATTAACGCGAACACTAACCGTGACCCCTTAAAACACTGGGCGTGCCCGATGGGCGGATTGGTTTAGTCAAATAAGTCACAGAACATTAGAAAAAGCTGTGTTATATTAAAGGTTTACGGGACTCTTAGGTCTTCACTCTATGCAATCTTTTTTTTACAACTTAGAAAGCGCCGGAACACGGATATCGCAACGATTTTTAGTCCTTTGTCTAATATTAAGCCTAGCCACTCTCGCTTCGGCCCAAAATGCCTTCACGGGGTTGGGGGGATTTACGGCCTCCGCTCTCTCCAAAGATGGGCTAACAATCGTTGGATCAATCCAGGTCAGCGGCAATTTGCATGCCGCGTATTGGCGAGAAGGCGCCGCAACAGATCTCAACATCGGCACCT
>DASXZH010000075.1:0-79002 GCA_036502005.1 Fimbriimonadaceae bacterium | reverse complement strand
GGTGACTCTAAAGCAGACGGTCACTTTAGAGCCTGCCGGCATCTCTCGGATTGTCGTTGCGCCAACAACCGTGGTTGGCGGCAAACCGTTCACGTTCGGCATGTATTTTAGCGGCAAGGTTGGGCCGAGCGGTTTGACAATTACTCTAAAGAGTTCTAGCACCAACGTTGCTTTGCCCGCAACCTACAACGCGGCGCCTGGCGCATCGACGGCTTCGTTTAGTGTGAATACGGTTGCCGTAAAGGCTCTGACCTCGGTGACGCTAACGGCGACGGTTGGTTCAACTTCCGTGACGACCGTTGTTACGCTGAGCCCTTAACAACAGGATAATTGGCACATCTGCGTTTGCAATACTAATAATCATTGGGGCCGAAGGCTCTTTCTGATACAGTAATAAGCGAGTTCAGCAAAACTTATTTGCAGACTTCTGTTCAGGGGTGTCCAAAATCAACCGTAAGTTATTCCTATCTTTCATCGCGACAGCTTTAGCAGCTTCTTCGCTTGCCCAGCTTCAGTCGGGATCGCCTTGGCCCAAGTTTCAGGCAAACGCGCAGAATACGGCTGTTGGTCTTGGGTCAGGTTGCACGGGCAACCTAAAGTGGGTCAATTCAACGGGCTCCGCATCTACGTCCTCGCCAGCAATTGGTTCGGACGGGACGCTATTCCTCGGTGAAAGCAGCAATGTTGTTGCTCTTAATGGCAGCACCGGAAAGCAAGAGTGGATTTACAAGGGTGGGACGAGCACTTATTTCGTTTCATCTCCAGCGATAGGCCGCGACGGGACAATCTATATAGGTTCCCTTGACTTCAGCCTTTACTCTTTCAACGGAGCTACGGGCGCAAAAAACTGGACCTTTCCCACCGCAGGAGCTATCTATTCGTCCCCGACGATTGGCTCCGATGGCACTGTCTACTTCGGATCGGACGATAACAACGTGTACGCTGTCAATGGAACAACCGGAGCCCAAGTTTGGTCGTTTGCCACGCCAGGCCCGGTGGATTCATCACCGGCACTTGGCTCGGATGGGACCATCTACGTAGGCTCGTCAGATGGCAACCTGTATGCGATAAATCCTAGTTCTGGGCAGGCGAACTGGTCGTACAACGCAGGAGGATCTGTTTATTCACTTGCAATAGGTTCCAACGGTACCGTCTATTTTTATAGTAGCTCGGGCGCTGCTTATGCATTAAATGGCGCCACCGGCGCATTGCTGTGGACCTACAACCTGAAGACCGGCTTTCAGTACGGCGCTACGGAAACCTATTATTCCGGGCCCGCGATCGGCTCTAACGGAACAGTATATTTTGGGACGACATATCAGGACGCTTTTCTCGACTCGATTTTTAATGTGGTGGCCCTTAACGGAACAACCGGATCGCTCGTATTCAACACACAGATCGGTGACTGGCAAGGAGAGCCGGCCGTAATGTCCTCGCCCTCAATTGATGCCGCCGGAAATGTTTATGTAGGCATTGATGGTACGGTGGTGTCCTTGGCTTCAAACGGAAAGGAGTTGTGGGCCAGTCAATTACAAAACGACCAAATCTGGTCAAACATAGCGTTAGATGGAGCCGGAACGGCCTTCTTTACGACGGAGTTCGGTAAAGTCTACGCTCTAACTTCCGGCGGTCTTATCGGAATATCAAGCTCCTCCAGCGTTGTTGGTGGCCACTCCACAACGGCGACGGTAACTCTAGCAAGCAACGCCGGCCCGTCAGGTGTAACAGTTTATTTAGGAGCAATATTGGCTTCTGTACCCACTTCCGTTACTGTTCCGCCCGGATCAAACAAAGTGTCTTTCCCAGTTACGACCTATCCGGTTCCCGTGGAAAACACTTTAACCATCGTGGGAAGCAATCACCCGTTCTCTCAATTGGATAGCCTTGTTCAGACTGTGAGCTGTTCTCAAGACTTACTACCGGCCGCCCTCACGTTGTTAAGGCTTACAACCCCCACCATTACTGGGGGCACGACCGAAAAAGGAGCCGTTTACTTTAACGGCGTCACAGCGCCCCTAGGCACGACTGTAACAATCGCCACGCTCCAAAGCGGCAGCCCACTTGTGACAATGCCTGCCACCGTCTCCTTTCCGCCAAACTCAAGCGCGGTTAACTTTGATATCAATACATCACCGGTGTCGGCCACAACTGCCGTAACGCTTTCCGCTTCCGATGGTGTGAATCCGACCCAAACCGTAGTGTTGACTCTGACTCCAGCACCGCTAGCTTCACTTGCAGCAGCACCAACGGCCGTCATTGGGGGAGCGAATAGTCAGGTCACTATTAACCTCAACGGCAAAGCAGGTTCAAGTGGAAACACGGTCTCATTGGCTTCAAACAACGCGGCAGTTGTAGTTCCTGCAACAGAACAAGTATCGTCGGGCAATAGCTCCGTTTCGTTCCCCGTAACGACTCAGCCCGTGGCAACCAGCGTTGTTGTATCCATAAGCGCAACGTTCAACGGCGTTACCAAGACTGCAAATCTAACCGTGGAAAGCGCGGCTCTTTCGAGCCTTCGACTAACCGCGCCAACTATGATCGGAGGAAATAGCATGAACGTGGCTGTTTACTTAAATGGCAAAGCTCCAACAGCAGGCAGCACCGTGAATTTGAGCAGTAATAACGCCGCCGTAACCGTTGCTTCTGTGGAAACCGTACCTGCCGGGGTGACCGCGTTTGCCTTTCCGATATCTAGCTCCGGCGTCGATTCAAGCACGGCCGTGACCCTAACGGCGACCAAGGGACCGGTTACGTTGCACCAAACGGTAACCGTGATTCCCGCCACTGTTTCCAGTTTGGTTGTAGCTCCTAAAACAGTCTTAGGAGGGCAAAGCTTCAAGTTCGGGATGTATCTCACCGGCAAGATCGGGCCGAGTGGCTTAATGGTGAGCCTGAAGAGTTCAAGCGGCAATGTTCTCATCCCAGCTACTTACAAGATTGCGGCTGGGGCAATAAGCGCTTCCTTCAGCGTTAGCACAACGGCGGTTACTACCTCAACGCCAGTTACACTGACGGCAACGGTCGGTTCCAGTTCTTGGACCACCACTCTTACCCTAAGCTCCTAACATCGATAAAACTATTTTCACTTTTACCAACTTAGTGGCATTGTAGATGTAGTAAAAATATGATGTTATGTTGGTAAAAATACGGGTGTTGGTTGGGTTGCTGTTTGGGGTGTTGGCTGCATCGTGCGTAGCTCGCCCTCACGATGTCTCGGGCCGGTCGGCCAATCTTGGCCAAAACTCATCTTTCATCCAAAACAAAGGCCAGTGGGATACGCGCGTAAAATTCTTGGCGCAAAGCAATAACGCTAACTTGTGGGTCACCCGTGATGGCATGGTGGTGGATCTGCATAAGTTCGAGCCGGAAAAACAAGCTAAAACCCGATTCAAACAAAACCACGTGGCTTCAAAAGGCATGCTGACCGGTGATGTCGTACGGCTGACTCTTAAGGGCGCTTCGACACCGGCGTTTAAAGGCCTTATAAAACAGCCTGGATCCTACAACTATTTCATCGGGAAGGATCGTTCGAAGTGGGTAAAGAACGTCGCCCGATATAGCGAAGCCGAGGCGCAGAAAGCCTATCCAGGAGTGTCGGTACGCTATTACTTCGAAGATGGGATGCCCCGGTACGACTTTGTCTGCTCGCCTGGCTCCGATCCGTCCAAGATCGCCTTCGATATTCAAGGCGCGACGCATCTAAAGCTGATCAACGGAAGCGACCTACGCGTGATCACCCCACTCGGAAACCTCGACATGAAAGACCTTGTCGCCTATCAAGGTCAGGGGGCCAGCCGCTGCACCGTCCCTTGCAAGATAGTTTTGAAGGGAAACAGAGTTGGCTTTGTTGCGGGCCGCTACGATCGATCTAAACCGCTGGTTATCGATCCCCTCATTTTTTGCACCTATCTTGGAGGAAGCGGGAATTTTGGTTTTTCTGGCGAAGCGGTCACCGCCCTTTCCGTCGACTCTGCTGGAAATCCCGTGGTCGCAGGCTTTACAGACTCGACCGACTTTCCAATTTCAGCGGGCGCATATCAAATCCAAGACATCGCTCAGCAGGGAACAGCTTTCGTCGCAAAGCTTAATGCTAATGGCCAAACTCTAATGTTTGGCACCTTCCTCGGAGGAAGTTTCATGGACCTTGCGGAAACCCTCGCATTAGACAGCTCAGATAATCCTGTGGTGGGTGGTTACACTGCAAGCGCAGATTTTCCAACAACCGTGGGAGCCTATT
Source organism: Fimbriimonadaceae bacterium (assembly GCA_036502005.1). GTDB lineage: Bacteria > Armatimonadota > Fimbriimonadia > Fimbriimonadales > Fimbriimonadaceae > DASXZH01. The sequence continues at coordinate 74,765 of DASXZH010000075.1, read as the reverse complement.
CAACCACCCATGCCAGCCAAAACGAGACCGGTTTTGTAAGCAAGTTAAGCGCTGATGGGCAGACCTTACTCTTTAGCACCTATCTGGGTGGATCTAATAACGAGGGCGTGTTCGCCCTTGCTCTAGATTCTTCACAAGATCCAGTGGTGGCTGGATACACCACTTCTACCGATTTTCCCACAACGGCCGGTGCGTACCAGACCACGAGCCCAAATGGAAACGGCGCAGGGTTCATAGCAAAGCTCGACCCAACCGGGCAAACGCTCACGTTTAGCACCTACCTGGGCGGCAACATTCAGGACGAAATAAGAGGCTTGGCACTGGACTCCTCCGGCAACCCAGTTGCCGTTGGCATCACTTACTCAACCACATTTCCGGTAAGCGTGGGCGCCTTCCAGACCATTAATAGCAGCCGTGAAGGCACTGGGTTTGTTACGAAGTTAAGCAGCGACGGTTCGATTTTGTTGAGCGGCACCTACCTCGGTGGCAACGAATTCGATGGCGCGTTCAGTCTCGCGCTGGACTCAACTGGAAACATCGTCGTAGGTGGGAGCACTGGATCAACCAATTTCCCCGTCACTCCGGGATCCTATCAGTTAAAAATGAATGCTGCTCCCGGCAACTCCAATGGCTTTGTGGCCAAACTCAGCGCCGACGAAACCACCTTATTGTTTGGCACGTATCTCGGAGGCAGTGGAGCTCCCAGCGATTACGGTGATTTGGTTTTGTCCGTTAAACTTGATTCATCTGGCAACGCCGTACTGGCAGGCACTACGGATTCAAGCGACTTTCCGATCACTTCGAACGCAATTCAGGGCCAGTACAACACTCCGTTCTTTACCGGTTTCTTAGCCATGCTAAGTGCAGATGGCTCTACCATCCTTTACAGTTCGTATCTTGGCGGATCTGACGCAGATACGGCAGATTCGGTCGCTTTAACCACGCCCGGAAAGGTTTTTATTGCTGGACAAGCCTTCTCTGCAGACTTCCCGGTGACTCCCTTAGCCTTTCAGACAACCAACTATAATGCTTCAGGAACCGGGTTTGTTGCCGCCGCCAGTATTGCCCCGGCTACCCAGGCCGCGCTTAGCGGCTTCCGGCTAACTTCACCTTCAATCGCCGGGGGCATAACGGAAAAAGCGGCCGTGTATCTGAATGCTCTCGCACTTTCCAACGGCAAAACGGTGAGCTTGAGCAGCAATAGCGCTTTAGCTACTCTACCCACCAGCGTCGTCGTTCCTGCTGGAACGAATGCCGTAAACTTTCCGGTCGTCACCGGCGGAGTTTCCGCCAACACATCGGTAACGCTAACCGCTCTCAGCGGAGGGAAGACCCTTGCCATAACTTTGCAGTTGACTCCCGCGCCATTGGCAGCCCTAACGCTCAACCCCGGTGCTGTTATCGGAGGAGCGACAACACAGGCAACCGTAAGCCTCGGCGGTCTCGCCGGATCGGGAGGCACAGCCATTACGCTTTCATCGAGTGACCCAAACGCGACCGTTCAACCCTCAGTAACGGTCTCAAGCGGAAGTCCAAACGCGACATTTCCTATCACGACCGCCGCAGTGTCCACAACCGTACAGGCCACGATTACCGCTTCCTTAAACGGAGTTACTAAAACCTACACGCTTCCAGTTGAATCGGCTGCCCTGGTCCAATTGAGGCTTACCGCTCCGACGCTTCTCGGAGGCAATGGTATGAACGTAGCCGTATATTTAAACGGCCCGGCCGGGCCAGGCGGCTCAATCGTCAATATATCCTGTAACAACTCAAACGTTACTGTGCCAGCAAGTGTAGTCGTACCTGCAGGTGCCAATGCCTTCGCTTTCCCCATTTCGAGTGTTGCTGTTTCTTCGAATGCGGTCGTGACTCTTTCTGCCACGAAGGGCCCAGTTACGATTCAACAGACCCTTACCCTTACTGCAGCCACCGTGAGCCAAGTTGCTTCTGCGCCGTCCGCGGTTATTGGAGGGATCGGCGCACAAGTGACGGTCACCCTCAATGGTGCCGCTGGGCCAAGCGGTGCAACGGTCACTTTAGCATCGAGCGATTCTAATGTCGTTGTCCCAGCTTCCGTCCCAGTGCTTGCGGGTGCGAGCTTTGCGTCGTTTTCTGTTGCGACTGGACCCGTTGCTTCGACGCTCGTGGTCAATATAACGGCGACTCTGAACGGCGCTTCAAAGTCGGGAACGCTTATCGTAGAAACGGCCGGCATTTTAGTTTTGCGGCTTGGCTCGTTTACCTTGAAAGGTGGAACCGGCATGAATGTGGCCGTGTATTTGAATGGACTGGCCGGCGCGGGGGGCGCGAAGATCTCTATCGCAAGTAATAACCCAAATGTAACTGTGCCTGCAACTGTTACAGTTCCATTTGGACAAACGGTTGTTTCGTTCCCAATCAGCAGTTCTGCTGTGGCTTCGAACACTTCCGTGACCATCTCGGCCACTAAAGGCGTCGTAACGCTCACGCAGAGCTTAACTTTAACACCGTGAAACAAGAAGAAACCGAAATCTTGGACGCTGAGACTTTGGCGGCTTTGGACCAGGGTATAAAGACGGCGGAAAACGGGCGGCGCTGGACGCTTGAGCAAGACGTCGAGTTTGCAAGGATGCCCGGAGAGGAATGGAGTCAATTTACAATTGTCATTAAAGGGTGGCGGCCGCAGACAATAAAATAGAATTCAGCTAGCCTCCAGATTTGTCAACCGGCGGCAGGCTAGGTAGATTGCCACGTCGCTTGCGTACCTGCGGCGCGCCCGCTCCTTGAAATGACAAATTTACCAATTGGGCCATCTATCGGATCCCCGAGTGGGATTTGACCCCCCATTCAAACTCGGAACGCCGGATTCTAACTTGGAGTCAAGAAAACTATGGCATGGCAGATAGAGCCTCCCGTTGACGTTCATGATGAACTCAAAAAGATGGGGGAGATAGAGTTGATGACCCTCATGTCCGATGTCCGCACCTGGATTGAAGACGGGGATTGGGATGATATCGCCCTAGCTCGCGGCATTTCTGAGCGGGGTCACAGCGACGATTTCAGCTATTGGCTTCTAAAGGAAGTGCGCATGCGGGATATCGATGCTCACAAGACCGCTTGAGCGCTTTTAGCCGATTCCCAAAGCTGATCCCACTCCCCGGGTGTAAGTTCAATTAGTGGCTTAGTGGCCGCGTTTTCCATGGCTTGAAAACGCAAGGTAAAGCGGTTTACCATCTTGCGTAAAGCTTCCTCCGGCTCAACCTTAGCCCACCGGGCTATGTTCACAACGGTGAAAAGCATGTCTCCAAGTTCAAATTCAATCGATTCCGGGTCACCGCTTTTTAAAGCTGCACGCAACTCAGCTTCTTCCTCGTGCAGTTTCTCGAAAACGGCCTCGATTTCGGGCCACTCAAACCCGCTCCTCTGGGCGCGTTTACTGACTTCGTAAGCCCGAAGTAGGGAAGCCATGCCTTTGGGTACGCCGCTTAAAATGGATTGCTCTTCTTCGCCCTTCTCCTTCTTTTTCAAAGCATCCCAATTTCGCAATACGTCATCCACGTTTTCTACTGCGACAGAGCCGAACACATGGGGATGGCGATGAACGAGTTTATCGACCACCTTCGACGCAACGTCATCAATCGTGAACTGCCCGGCCATTTCTTTCATTGCCGCGTGCATAAGGGGCTGCAGCATTATGTCGCCAAGTTCTTCGCACAGCTTGTCGTCGGAACCCGAATCGATGGCATCTAATACCTCATAGGTCTCTTCCAGCAGATATCGCTTGAGCGATTCGTGGGTCTGTGCCTGATCCCAAGGGCAGCCTCCTGGTCCGAGCAAACGGTTTGAAAGATAGACGAGATCGTATAGCGGCCTCTCGTTTAGGATGAGGGTTCCAACCTCTGGGATTTCGTCGCCCACCAGAACAGTTGTTGTTATCCCTTTGGAGGCCAACAGCTCCTCCAAATCCGAATCAGTCCAAGCCAGATAAACCGGATCCGGCAACTGCATTGCATCCAAATCCAGGGAGCCCTCTAGTAGCTGGATACGGTTTAACCGGAGGAGCCTGGCCATGTGTTTGTAGCTTATCTGATCTTTCGCTAGCGGAGAACTTAGAATGGAGAACTTGGAAAGTAGAACGAAGGGGACCGTAACACCAAACGGCAAACGTCGGGCCCTAGAGGCCCGGACACCCTACGGGAAAGAAGCTCCGAAACCGATTTGCTTGCGGCCATTCCGTTCTCCGTTCTAAGCTCTCTGTTCTAAGTTCTAACTTCCGGAGCCCCCGCTGGTCGTGACGGACTCCCGGAAAAACTCCTTCATGAACTGCTCATACATCTTCGCAAACTCTGGCGAAGTGATGGCGATCTTGGAGGTCTTTCGGAGCGCCGAAAGTTCAACCTCCACATCATTCTTTATCTTGCCTTTGTTCAGCATAAGATAACGGCGCAAACGGCTTTTTAATGCGTCGTTGAAGTCAAAATGCTTTTCCGCTTCTTTGCTCTCAATAGAGTACTTCACATGAACCATAAGGGGCGTGGTTCCGTCGCTGCTGGTACCAACCGGAACGGAAACCCAGCCCGTCACTTCACCCTGGTGTGTGTGGTCTACCGCATTGGCAACCTCTTTCGGAAGATTGTCGATGGCGACGGTTCCGAGTTCGCCTCCGTTCGCTGAGGTGGCATCTGCACTTTCATCATGGGCAACGGCGGAGAAGCTCTTGCCTGCAGCAAGATCGCTGTCAACTTTTTTCATGCCGGTGTCGTCTCTAACTGCGATCAAACTCATCTTTACTGAGCGAGGCACTGTCGTTAGTCCAGGAATCGAACTGCTGTGATAGAAATCGGCCACTTCCTGATCGGAGACGGTGATGCCCTCAGTGGTTAGTTTGAACTGGATAAGCTGAAAACGAACCTGATCACGAAGTTCCGGCTCAGTTCGGCCGGAGTTGATCCAACTGGATTTAAAATTCGGATCCGCCGCTTCTGTTTCCGAAAGGGTGTTATCAATTTCCTGATCCGTGGGAATAAGGCCCTTCTGCTTAGCCAACTGAAGCACCAAATGTTCGTTAATCAGTTGCACGATCGTGAGGAATCCGGGTGGGTAAACAGCGACGTGGCCGCCTTCCAGCACCCGTCCAACATCCGGAAGGAACTCCATACGGCGGTAGTATTCAGCACCGTTAACGTTCTCGCCATTTATTGTAAGCACGGTCTTTGCCGGGTCGACTTGCGCAAAGGTTGCGACTGCAGCCAGGGCCAAGGCAATAACTGAATAAACTTTCAAACTGGTCTCCTCAAAATGGGGCTCAAGCGCCCTGTTATTAATGACGTGCTCAGGTCCGAGTCGATTTGTCCATTCGCAATTCGATTGAAAAGCTTTCGGAAGCGCCAAGAGATAACACGGAGTAATACGAGTGATAAGCGCGAATGGGTGCCCGGAATAGGAAGTCGAAGGTCGAAGGTCGAAGGTCGAAAGCCGAGGGTGGGGCTTTGTGCCACACCTGATGGAGACTAAAAGTGCCTTTGTTTTTAACGAATTGCGCCTCCGCATTTGCCTTGCCTGCCTTTTCCGCCTTTCCACCGCCCGGCTTTCGACCTTCGACCTTCGACCTTCGACTTTACGCCTTTCGCCTTTCGCCTTTCGACCTTCGACTTACGCTTTTCGACTTTCGAGTTCAACCTTCGCCTTTCTTCGGTCCGGCTTTCGCCTTTCGACTTTCGACCTTCGACTTGCTTCCCAAAACGTGGTAACTTTAACAAATCCCATGGCCGCGGTGGCAGAATCGTTAGATGTCCTAATTTCTGAGCAGCAAATCTCCGATAAAATTTCAGAGATGGCGGATGCGATTCGCCAAACCTACGGCGCAGAGACTTTGCTTCTCGTAGCCGTTTTAAAGGGATCTTTTCTCTTCCTAGCCGATCTCTGCCGGAAACTTGGGCCGAACGTGACCGTAGACTTTGTGCAGGTCAGCAGTTACGGTAACCAAAAGTCTTCCAGTGGCGTCGTACAAATTAGAAAAGATTTAGATATCAATATCGAGGACAAGCACGTCCTTATCGTTGAAGATATCGTCGACACGGGGATAACCCTCAGCCACTTAAGAGAGTTGCTGTTGACCCGAAAGCCGAAATCTTTGAAAGTTGCGTCCTTGCTTTCCAAACCTGAGGCTCGAGAACGAGATGCGATGATTGAATTCGTCGGATTCGAGATTCCAAACGAGTTTGTGGTAGGATATGGTTTAGATTACGCGGAACGTTATAGGAATCTTCCCTATATTGCAGTTCTTCGCGAGGGTTAATCTCCCACTCTTTCCACACAGGCTGAAGCAAGTCGGCGTTCGACTTTTTCTCAACCGCAAAACAGGAGCAATATGACTCATCAATTTCGACCTCGTAAGTCGGACGGCGGAGGCGGCGGCCAGCGTCGCGGCCGTGGCCGTTCCCGCGAAGGTCTCCCAAGAACCGACAACGCATCAGACTTAGAAGCGCTGCCAGAACAGGATTTTAATCATTTCGACCAATTGGCGCCCGCAGACCTTGCAAAGGCTGCAAAATCCGCCAAGATCTCCATCGCCGATAAGACCAAACATGAGGTCATCGAGCAACTTCTCAACTTCACAAACGCCGAACAAGGGGCTATTTACGCCCGAGGCATTCTCGAAGTTCTAAACGACGGCTGGGGCTTTTTGCGCCGCGATAACTATCAGCCCTCCAACCAAGACGTTTACGTTTCCCAATCTCAAGTGAAGCGCTTTGCTTTACGCCCAGGAGATATGGTGTATGGCCAGGTGCGCCCGCCCAAGGAAGGCGAAAAGTATCAGGGCATGCTCCGAGTCGAGAGCGTTAACAACCTCGCCACTGCCTCTTCGGAAATGCAGCATCGAAAGAACTTCGATGAACTGACGCCCCTTCACCCTGAAGAGAGAATCAAGATGGAAACCATGGGCGACAACATCGTCGCTCGAATCATCGATCTCATCTCGCCGATCGGTAAGGGCCAGCGCGGTCTCATCGTGTCTCCTCCAAAAGCTGGAAAGACAACGATTCTCAAGACGATAGCCAACGCCGTCACCGCCAACCATCCCGAGTGCTACCTAATGGTTCTGCTCGTGGATGAGCGGCCTGAAGAAGTTACCGACTTCCGCCGTTCTGTACGTGGCCAAGTTATTAGCTCCACGTTCGATGAGCCGCCCGAAAACCATATCCGCGTTTCCGAACTCTGCCTTGAGCAAGCCAAGCGTTTGGTTGAAGCAGGCCGAGACGTTGTGATCCTGTTGGATTCGCTTACGCGTCTTTCTCGCGCTTCTAACTTGACCATTAACCCTTCGGGCCGAACCCTTAGCGGTGGTTTGGATCCTTCCGCTTTGTATCGTCCGCGCCGATTCTTCGGCTCCGCCCGAAACATTGAAGAGGGTGGCTCGTTAACCGTCATCGCATCTGCTTTGATCGATACTGGAAGCCGAATGGATGACGCCATCTTTGAAGAATTCAAGGGCACCGGCAACATGGAAATCGTGCTTGATCGCGACCTTTCCGAGCGCCGAATCTGGCCCGCCATCGATGTGAAGCGCAGCTCCACTCGCCACGAGGAGAAACTATTCGACAAGGATGAGCTGGATGGCGTTGTTCAATTGCACCGAATGGTGGCAAATCAGAATAGTTCAGTTGAAGCCACCGAGCAGCTTATCAAGCTACTTAAGCGAACGCCGAACAACACGTCCTTCTTGGATCAGGTTATTCAGCGAACGCGAGCGACGGTAACGCCTTAGCGCGCTTCGCGCGTGATAAGTGATATGTAAAAGGTGATAGGGAGCGAAAAACCCCCATCGCAACCCTTCCCCCTCCGCCGGAGCGCAAGGGGAAGGGCCCTCCGGACCTATCACTTATTTCCTATCACTTATCACGCGAAGCCCCGGTATGCTTCACAACCGTGGCAAACAACGTTGTAACGGTCGGAATGATCGGTTGCGGAGGCTTTCAGCGCTACCGCTTGGGCAATCTTTTTAAAGTCAAAGAAGCGAAAGTGGTCGCGTTGGTCGACCCCGATACGGAGCAGATTCAAAAGACAATCGAAGCGTATCCGCAACTGGCAGACTGTCCCGTCTTTGAAGACTATCGGCAGATGCTGAAAGGAGTTAAGCCGGATGCGGTCATGATCGCCACGCCCCATACCCAGCATGCGGATCAGATCGTAGATTCCTTTGAAGCCGGCGCCCACGTCTGCTGCGAGAAGCCGCTTGTCACGACTGTTAAAGATGCCCATCGAGTGATTGAAGCTAGAGACAAGGCGGGCAAGGTTGGCCTCGTTAGCTACCAGCGCCACTATCAGCCGGAGTATCGCTATATTCGAGAAAAGATACAAAACGGGGAAGCTGGGAAGGTGCAATTCGTCAGCGCCATTCAGGAGCAGGGATGGCTTAAGGCCACCAGCGGCACTTGGCGACAAAAGCTCTCGCTCTCCGGTGGCGGCCAGCTAAACGACTCAGCCAGCCACTTGCTGGACGTCATCCTTTGGGTAACCGGCCTGCAAGCCCGCTAGCATTTGCGCCTTCACCGATAATTTCGGAACTGAGGTTGACATCAACTCTACGCTCGCCGTCAAGTTCAAGAATGGCGCCCAAGCTTCGCTGGGCGTTGTTGGGAATGGCTTCGGCTGGTACGAGGACGTGAGCATCGTCTGCGAAAACATGGTTTTCTACATGCGAGCCAACGTGCTGACCATGGTAGATAGAAAGGATAACAAGTTTAAGGCGGAGCATCTTTCGGGTGGCAGCACGCCGGATCAGAACTTTATCGATGCGATTCTGGACCGTGCCGAATGCGAGTCGCCTTTTGAGTGCGGACTAGAAGTAATTCGGCTTACCGAGGCTGCTTGGAAATCCGCCGCTAGTGATGGTGCTCCTGCAAAAGTGGCCTAATAGTCAAGTTTGTCATCATGAACTCCGTGCGAGGGAACCCGGGGGCAAAGCCCAAGCGGACAGCATTTATGGCCCTTGTCCCGAACTCCTTGCGAGGGATGCCGGTGACCCTGCCACCAATCAAACATCAAAAATCAAAAATCCAAAAATTCCTAACCCTGCGTCCACGTTAATCACCACACGCATGCAGGAACATGCGCGCTTATACTGAGGTCATCCAGTAAGAGAGGTAAAGGGATGTTACCAACAGTTTTTGCATCGTTCACAAATGGCGAAGTCGCTGAGCGTTTGGTCGGCTCGCTACTAGAATCCGGTGTTGCCGCGGAGGACATGAGCCTCATTGTCAAAAACAACCACGCCAGCTTAGAAGACAGCAACGAGGCCTTGGTCATGGTTGATTCGGGGGACGCGGAAACCATTAGGTTCGGCCACACCGGTATCCAAACGGAAGGCTCCTATGTTCACGAGTCGCGAATAGGCGGAGGAATCAGCACTTCAACTCCTGACGACGACGTTTCCAGCGTGGAGGAGATGGACGATTCGCAGGAAGCGGCCGAAGAGATGAGCTATCCGGCCAGCGCCCAATCCTATTCTTCGCAGGAAAGGCGCGATACCGTGCAGGCAACTAACACCGGGTTTTTCAACACGACCAAGCCAAACCAGGAAAGCTTAGGTTTGCCCAACGTGGACAAAAATGCAATTGGCGACGAGATTTCCTCCGTCGCAATACCGAATCTCGGAATCGCCATCGGGGATGGCGCGCTGGCAACCAGCGTGATGGGGGCCGGCATGGCCGACGAAGTGGGCGGCGTCCCGGCCGCTCATATTCAGGATTACCTTGAAGACCAGGGCGTGCCAGCTGATTTAGCGTTCATGTTGGGGGCAGATTTTGAGAAAGGTGGCGCGGTAGTTGCCATTGCAACTCCTCCGGGAGGAGCAGATTATGATGTTATCCAGCAAGTTTTGGAAGATGTTGGCGCGCGAAATGTGCAACTCATCGAGGCTACGGATTAAACAAAAGGAAAGGGAGAGAGAGAAATGAAATCGACATTATTTGCATCGTTTGCCAAGCCGGCAGACGCGGAAAGGGCGGCTGGTGCCCTACTTGACCACGGGCTGAAGTCCCAGGATATTAGCATCCTAGCTCACGAACAGTACGACGAAGAGCGCCGGTCATCGATTGCTGCTGCTGAGCAGGATCGAATCCGAAATGAAATCGAGCAGAACGAGACGACCGGCAGCGTCATCGGGCACTCTGCGGTGAACGATTTTAGCAACTCGACGACGCAGCCTCAGGGCGTTTGGTCGGAACCTGGCTCAAATATTGCCTCTGGATACGGGATGGCTGGTGGAATCGAATCGACGGATGCGGCGACCTTTTATCGATCCGGCGACCAGCCCTTTATCGATGACGACGGAGCCCCGGTCTTCAATCCGCCGACTGACACACTCCCCGTCGACCAAGCTGTTGTTCACGATCCCACCCTCATTCGGCATCCCGTTGCCGCCAAATCAGGCATTACGACAACGACCGCTGCCGATGCCGGTTCGGGCGCGGTTAAGGGATTAGCCGCTGGAATAGGAGTCGGGATTTTGGCAACTTTGGCCGCTGTTTTTGTACCAGGCATTGGCATGGTTATCGGCGGTGGCGCACTGGCAGCGGGAGTCCTCGGAACTGCCGGCGCAGCGGGAGCAGGCGCTATAGCTGGAGGAGTCGTTGGGTATCTGAAGGATCAAGGTGTTCCAGATGATGTTCTCACCGTTTATCACGAGGCATTTGACCGCGGCGGAGCCATTTTAGCTGTTGCGCTAACGTCAGATACCGCTCGATCTGAAGTAGAGGCGATCTTGGCAAAGTATGGCGCCCAGAACTTGGACGCATACGGAGAAGTCGCGGTTTAGGAAAGTCTTGTGTGGCAAATCGTGATGGTGAAGAACCGCAAGCGGCCCAACACTTTCACGATTTGCCTGAATTGGGTTGAGTCGCACCCGTCCCTCGCTTCGGCCCGGAGGTCGCGCTTAGAGTGACAAGGCGCTATTTGAACCTAGTGGAAGGCTTAAGGCTATTAGGAAATCGCAAAGCATTTTAGGATTCTTTGCCGCCCCCAAAATAGGAAATTTGTCGTTGCGAGGAGAGGCAGCGCGCCGTAGGCGGGCTAGCTACGCAGCAATCTACGTGGCATTGCCACCGGCTCACAAATCCAGTGTATAACTAGGCTATGTCTGCTTCAATATTGGCATGAGTCGTGGCATGAGTGAAATAAAGGACCTGGTTATCGGCACGGGTCAGGAAACAGTCCAAAACGGTGACGTCGTCACAGTTACTGTTCGCTCCAATCTTAGAGATTCAACAGTAATAGATAGTGGTGCGTATCCTATAACTTTTGCTGTTGGCCGTGGGCCCGTCGTAAATGGGCTGCAAAGCGGCATATTAGGTATGAGAACTGGAGGACATAGAAGGTTAGCCCTTCGATCAGACCAGGCGTTTGGTCAAGAAGGAATTGCCCAAGTCCCAGGCGGCACTAAAAATATATATGGATGTAATCCTTCAAAGCATTTTGCTCCGCGAAAAAGGACGCAGATTCCGGGAAGTTGTTGACATCAAATCCGGGCTCTGGAAATCCCAAGTGGTTGCGCTATGGAAAGACCTCCCGGCACTCTCCGAAGAAGATATTGAAGAATACGACGATGGGGTGGTCGATGGAGATTCGTGGTACGGAGAATATTTGCGGGAGCCATTTGATGTGACTTATTGTTTGACTGAGCCCGATTTAGTTTTCTTTGCTAACCCGACAATAATGGTTCGCGTTGCGGGTGTTATTGCGTTCCAGATGGCTATGATTTGTGACGGGGACAAACTGGCCAACGAGCGCGCTATTTCCACTTTTCTACAGGTTTTAAAGTTAAAGAGTGCTAGAAATCAGTCGCTCGATCTTGAACTCTTGAACCCAAGTCAGCTCTCACTATTGTATCAGTTGGTTAAAGAAATGTCTTTGATAGTTACTGATTTGAATTTGGAGGCAGGGGCCACAGAAGCTTTACCGGTCCTAAAGGCAGTTTCATGATGTTATTTCCTATGTGTCTTGTTTGTGCGGCCTTTTTTCCGAGTAACCAATTGAGAGCCAAAACTGAACCAGCCATGGCGAAGTTGACGTCGGATTTGGGCGCAATGGGTTGTGGTGTGGCGACTAAGCCATCACGCGTGATTTCCGGCTTGAGATACACCCCCGGGGACTCTGATAAGCGCTGTATTAAGATGCTCTCGATGGTGAAACTCGAACTGAGCGAACTTTCTCCAGCTTATCGACACAGGTTAGGAATTAAGAGAGTAGTTCTAGTAAAGGGTCTTTTTCAAAATGGCGTTCGACTGGGCGCAACTCCAGATACGGAGTCAGAATCCCTTATAGTGGATTGCGGCTTGGCAAATACCTTTCATGTTGTCCGAGCACACTATGTAGATAATGCGTTGTTTTCTTATTTTTTGCGCAGGTTTAAAGGCGGCGAGGCATGGAAGAACGCGGCTTGGGAATCAGCGGCTCGATTTAATTACGCACAACCATATGTTCCTGGGCGGCTTGATGGCGCACTGAACCACCCTAGTCCTGGCTTCGTAGATTCTTTAGCTAAATCAAGCGAAACTCGCGATATGGCTGAGATTTACTGCATGCTGTTCGACTGGGGCTGGCAAGAAGTCTTAAAAAACTACATGTCTGAGGATAGGACGCTTAAGAAAAAGTATGAAGTTTTGTTGGCAATCTTGAGGCCCTACGGATTTCAAGTACCAAAAGTGAAGAAGCGAGCTGATGCAGAAACTGACCCATGAGTCTGGGATAACGATGATCTCCGAAATCTATTTTCCTTTGCAACGATTTGGTTTCTGAACGCGAGGCTTTGCGAATCGTTCTGCCGGGTAGGACAGGGCATTAGGAAAAACGCCGAAGATTCAACGATTTAGGGGTAGCCGAGCAGATCGCCCTGTTCATAAGAGAGCCAACCCGCGACGATACAGCTTTTCTAGGTCCTAGGAACGAGCGATCTTTTACTCCCCGTGAGGCTCTACAAACTTTTTCGCCTCACCCAGAACCTTCTGGGCGTTGGTAAGGAGTTCCTTTACTTCCGCAGGTTTGGAAACAGGCAACGCGTTTCCGCCGGTGGACCCGTGCTCCTTTAGCTTGCGAATATCGGCTGAAATCATCTCGCGCGATTCGGGCGAGCTGCGCTCCAGCAACTCCATCGCCCTCAAAAGCTGCGAGGTGGAATAGCAAGAGTTGTAATAGCGGGTGGCAAGAACGGTGAAGGCATGGATCTCCATGCGTTTTTCGCCGTCTGTGGTGTTGGCTTCAAGAGAGCGCAAAACACGGAGTACATCCTCGAATTCATGCGCGATCTTTTCCAGGTGGCGAAGCTCTGTGTCCACTTTATAAGTTTGACCCATACTCATACAATGCTGAAGCTCGTTCCCGCCTTTCTTATTGCGCTTCGGTTCATTCTCGGCCCAGTTTATTTGCAATATGCTTTTATTCAGCTAGTAGTGCCGTTATTATTGGAGTGCTTATAGTCGCTATGCTGAGCGACATTTTCGACGGCGTTATTGCCAGACGGCTCAAAATCGCCACCGCGCCCTTACGCGTAATGGATAGCCGGGCCGATGCATGGTTCTTTATTTGGGTGGTTGCAACCGCGTGGGCGGCAGATAAGACAGTTTTGATCTCTGTTTGGATTCCCATAACGATCGAGATCGTCCTTCAGGTCGCCTCTTACACTTACGACCTGATTCGGTATGGAAGGATAAGTTCATTACACGCCTATTCCGCCAAGCTGTGGGGTTTCACCCTTTACCTTGCGTTTGTGGGAGTGCTGGCCTTTCACACTGGGGCGCTGGTTTGGGTCGCTTTGGTATTTGGGCTCATTAGTTTCGCCGACGCGACCGCAATCAAGACAATCCTGCCCGGCTGGCACCACGATGTGCTCTCATGCTTTCATGCGAAAAGGCAGGCTCAGGTCAATGCGGAGAGCGGTTGACGCTCGCTTAAGTGACCGGACTTGATCCGGTTTCATTTTTCTGCCCATCCCCTATCTCCTATCTCCTATCTCCTATCTCCTATCCCCCATCACCTTTCACCTATCACATCTGCCAATAGGCCCATCGCCTTATCGCCAGAACAAACCGCAGCTATGATGATAGTTAGTCGTGATTGAAGTATCTAATCTTAAAAAGAGCTACGGCTCACTCGTTGCGGTAGATGGAGTTTCCCTAACCATAAACAAAGGAGAGATGTTTGGGTTGCTGGGTCCAAACGGGGCGGGGAAGTCCACCACGATCTCAATCATGGCGGGCTTGCTAAAGCCCGATAGCGGAACGGTTAAGATCAGCGGGGATGACCCAATCTCGGCGGCGGCAAAAAAGCGCATAGGCCTTGCTCCTCAATCCCTTGCCATCTATGAGCGTCTCACCGCCGAAGAAAACCTGATGTTCTTTGGGAAGCTATCCGGCCTTGGCGGGCCACAACTTTCGGAAAGAACGACTTGGGCTTTAGAACTGGCCGGTCTGGCCGATCGCCGCAAGGACATAGTGGGCACGTTTTCAGGCGGTATGAAGCGAAGATTGAATCTCGTCTGCGCACTTGTTCATGCCCCCGAAGTAGTTTTCCTGGATGAGCCAACGGTGGGCGTGGACCCCCAGTCTCGGAACTTCCTGTTCGATACGGTTGAGAAACTGAGGGACGAGGGTCTGACCATCATCTACACCACCCACTACATGGAAGAGGCCGAGCGCCTTTGCGATAGGGTTGCGATCATGGATCAAGGCAAGATTTTGGCGCAGGGAACCGTGCAAGAACTCATTGGCCAGTTTGGAGCCGAGTCCACGCTGATCGCAGAGTTTGAACGCATGCCCGATAGCTTCGTTTTCGCCGGAGCCGAAGTTACCGGCTCTATTCTCACCCTTAAATCCAAGGAGCCGTTCGCGGACATGGCTAAGCTGGCTGGCGCGGGTGTCGCCATGAAATCTTTGAAAATGGAAAGCCCGAATTTGGAAACGGTGTTTCTTAACCTGACCGGCAGGAGCCTGAGAGACTGATATGAAAAGCCTAACCCTAGCACTTAAAGACGTTAAGCTGCTGGTCCGCGACAAATCCGCCCTCTTTTGGGTCTTGGTCTTTCCGCTGATGATCGCCATCCTATTTGGCTCCATTTTTGGCGGATCGAACGGGGCTTCAAAGATCGATGTTGTTCTCATCGATCAAGACAATAGCAAGCAATCCCAAGAGCTTGTAAAGGGCCTCAAGGACTCGACCGCTCTGAACGTTTTGGCGCCAGCGCAAAGTGACGCTTTGAGCGCTGCGAAAGAGTCCGTGAGGAAGGGAAACCTCTCAGCCTATATTTTGATCCCGAAAGGCTTCGGCCACGAGGTGCAAACTTTTCAGTATGCCAAGGGGCCGGCCATTCAACTGGGCATCGACCCTAGCCACCAAGCGGAGGCGGGAATGCTCCAAGGTATTGCAACCGGTGCGGCCTCAAAACTTATGGGCGACGCCATGCAAATGAATCCGCAAGACTTGGCGGAGAACCTCAGCAATGTCCAAAACTCCACTTTGGACCCGGCCCGCAAGAAAGACCTAATGCAATTGATGCATTACGCGAGCGACCTGCAAACCAAGCGCGATACCGATCCTCAAGCATCCACCGCGAGTTTCGAATTTGAAGGACCTCAGGTCGAGCAAAAGCCGATATCGGCATCTGGATCAAAACCTGCTTCCGCTTTCGAAATCACCTTCCCGCAAGCTATTATCTGGGGCCTCCTGGGCGTCATTTCCAGCTTCGTCGTTTCCCTGGTGAAGGAGCGAGAACAGGGCACCTTGGTGCGCTTGCAATCCACCATGTCTATGGGCGAAATCTTGGCCGGAAAAGCTTTGGCCTGCCTTATCGCTTGCGCGGGAGTTATGGCCTTGCTCCTTCTTATTGGTCACTTTGCATTCAACGTTCGCCTTACCTCGCCGCTGCTGCTAGCGATGGCCATTTTATGCGGCTCCCTTTGCGTGGTTGGAATCATGATGCTGCTGAGCGTTCTTGGTCGCACCGAGCAGGCGGTTTCCGGATCTTCATGGGGCGTGATGATCACGATGGCCATGTTCGGTGGAGGCATGATTCCCATTTTCATGATGCCGGGCTGGATGCAATCGGCGAGCAGCTTCAGCCCGCTCAAGTGGACGGTATTAAGCATTGAGGGCGCGATCTGGCGAGGCTTCACTTTTCAAGAAATGTTAGTGCCATGTGCCATTTTGGTTGCCATTGGCGCCGTCTGCTTTGGCGCCGGAGTTAAAGTTCTGCGGTCCCGAGGGTAAAGAAAAAGGTTGCTCCTTTGCCGGGGATGCCTTCCGCCCAGATCTTTCCGCCGTGCCTTTCGATAATCTCTTTCGTGTTCGAGAGCCCGATGCCTGTGCCGGCCAGTTCTTCTTCCCGGTGAAGCTTCTCGAAAGGCTCAAACAGCTTGTGCGAAAACTCGGGATCGAAGCCAATTCCATTGTCTCTGACAAAGAAGAGCCGTTCGTTTTCTTGAGTAGTCGTACCGATTTCCACTACCGGATTTGGGCAACTTTGGCTAAATTTGGCGCCGTTTTCAACAAGGTTTTCTAAGACAACGCGCAAAAGAAGGGGATCCGCAGAGACAGTTAGATTTGGTAGGGTCCTGACCCGAACATCGGTGCGTGGATGCTCCTCCATTACTTCACGAGCAACGGCCCATGCTAAGTGCGAGAAGTCGGTTTCCTGTCTCTGAAGTTGAGTATGGGCAGACTTTGCAAAATTTAAGTGGTCCTCGATGAGCCTTGTCATGTTCTCGGCGAAGGTTTTTATGGAATTAAGTTCTTCTTTGTGTTCGCCGCTGAGGGGCGCATCTTCCTGCAGAATGGCTGCCACAGCCATCAATCTTCTTAAAGGATTGCGAAGATCATGGGAAACGGAATAGCTGAAAGTTTCCAACTTGTTATAGGCTGCGGCTAGCTCTTCGTTGGTCTTTTTCAGTTCGGTGGTTCGCGCTTCGACTCTAGCTTCTAGCTGGGAGTTGAGCTCTTGCAACTCCTGCCGGCTCTGGACCCGATCGCTAATGTCCCTTGCCGAAATAATATAAAAGGTCGTTTCGTTTTGCTTGGCCGATGCGATGGCGATTTCAGCCGGGAAAGTGTGTCCATGCTTGTGATTGGCAATGATCTCGATCCGCCGGTGCTGCAGAACCTTGCCTTTGTGTACCAATAGATTGGCCATAGTTCGGTTCTTGGGATCCCTCGCGGGCTTACTGATAATCGTTTCGTATAAGTTTTGGCCAAGAACTTCTGCACGGGTCCAGCCAAAGATGTTTGCTGCTTGTCCGTCCCAGGCTGTAATTCGATCTTCTGAGTCGATCGTGATGGCGGCATCGAGGGCGGTGTTTACGATGAGCTGTAGCCGCTCTTTTATCGCTTGAACCTCCATCTGCGCCTCGCGCTCCTCGGTCACATCTTGGAAGATTAGAGCCAATTCCTGTTCGGCGGCTAGTGCCACCGGATAAGCGACGGCGCTGATCCAGCGAGGACGGCCGGTTAGGCCGCTTTCGGCTGGCTTGTATTCAAACGCCGCGACTTCAATCGTTTCGCCATCCAGAGCTAGTTTGAAGAGCTGAGTGAGGCCGAGTTTTTCAAGCTGGGGATCTTCAAACAGACTGTAATTCTTTAGCGCCTCCGGGTCTCCAAGCCACAGCCTTTTCCAGGCCTCGTTAAAATGGACAGACTTGCCTTCGGAATCGAAAATCTGAATGGCAAACGGAGATCGGTCGACCATTGTGCGGAAGCGGCTTTCCGAAGCCTGCAAGGCGCGTTCAGCTTTCTCTTGCTCTGCCTTTTTCTCAGAGTCAACCCTCTCGCGCCTACGGCCCTCGGTGACGTCGCGAAAAATATGCAGGACGCCGTTTACCGTGCCATCGGGCATGGTATCGGGGACCAATCGAGCCAGAAAAGTCCGCATCCCTGCCGTAGGGTGCCGGGCTGAGAACTCAAATTCATCTCTGTTGCCGGCCAGTGCGTAATCCAAATGGGGTTTCAAGGATTCGTATTCCGCTCTTCCCAAGATGTCTTGAATGCTTTTGCCTGCGATCATTTGCGGGGAGCGCAGGTGCCAAGCCTGGTAGGCATCGTTCGCGTAGCGGTATCTGAGGTCAGAGCCAATGAAGGCGATGTGAGACTCGAAAGCATTTCCGAGTAAATCGAGAATCTCACCGATGGGGATTTGTGACGCGATCATTCTCACAGGAATTGTTTACTACGGCGGAGTGGTGACGAGTGACGCGTGACGAGTGACGTGTCTGGAACCAATACGTGCGTTACAAGGCGGTTTTGCTTTCCAGATCCACGGCAGTTTGCTGCCTACCCGTCACGCGTCACACGTTACCCGTCACCCAGTAGAATCCATTCCCCCCGCCCGCGCGTCTAACGCAACATACATGCTCAAGGAATTTAAGGAATTTGCAGTTAAGGGGAATATGTTGGATCTGGCCGTCGCGCTCATTTTGGGCATTGCGTTCGGGGCCATAGTCACATCGTTGGTGAAAGATATCGTGATGCCGCCGATCGGTTTGGCTCTCGGCCATATCGATTTCAAGAACCTCATGATCGTCCTCAAAGACGGAAACCCGATAGGGCCATATGCGACCCCTGATGCGGCGAGTGCTGCAAAAGCAGTCACGATTAACTACGGAAACTTTATCAACCTGCTTATAAACTTCCTGGTCGTTTCTCTTGTAGTGTTCTTCCTGGTTAAGGCGATGAATAAGCTTAAGAAGAAAGAGGAAGCGGCTCCCGTAGTAGAGCCTGAGCCAACGAAAGAAGAGATCCTTCTCACGGAGATTCGAGACCTTCTAAAGAAAGGCTGAACTGCTTATGGATTTTTGATTGGTTGGTTCCGAAAAACCAAGCCTACAAACAGCTCCAAGATCAAATGAGAGTTGGCATAAGGCCCCCCCTTCTCCTGTGCTCCGGCAGAGGAGAGGGGGAAGGGGGAGAGGTTCTGATAAATCAGCCTACAAACAGCTCCAAGATCAAATGAGAGTTGGCATAAGGCCCCCTACTCGTGTGCTTCGGCTGAGGACCTAAAAGCCTGAACCTTTAAGAAGAGGCAGTGGCGTCCAGTATTCAAAGGTGGTTTGAATAACGAACCTGACGCCTGATCCTTGAAGAACTTCATAAACTCCGAATCTAGGCTTGCCGGAAAAATGCCATTCCAAAGTGTGAACAACTTTTTTCGAGAAACTCCCAATTTTGAACCAGTTGTGGCAGCCAGAACCGGACATAACCAGACACAACTGGTTCAGACAGTCGAGTTATGCCCCATGACCGATAGCCAAGGCGACACAACCAAGCGGCATCTAAAGACTTCGATCCCCAATCGAGATTCGAGAATCCCGACGGGTAAAACCTTCTGGATGCCAACGCACCCAGAGTTCCGGTTTGCGACTATAGAAGATGTGCTCCTGATCCGCCAGTTCATAAGTGAACTGGCCGCTTACGAGCGTTTAAGCCACGAATGCGTGGTTACAAACGAGAACCTGGAGCAGACCCTCTTTGGCGCGAGACCTTACGCGGAAGTGGTCTTCGCTTTCGTTGATAGCGAGCCGGTTGGGTTCGCATTGTTCTTTCATAACTTCTCAACCTTTTTGGGCAAGCCTGGACTCTACTTAGAAGACCTATTTGTAAGACCCCATGCTCGAGGCAAAGGAGTGGGGAAGGCGCTTATGAGACATCTGGCCAAAATAGCCCTGGAGAGAGGCTGCGGCCGCTTCGAGTGGTGGGTGCTGGATTGGAACGAGCCCAGCATCGAGTTTTACAAAACCCTCGGTGCCCTTTCGATGGATGAGTGGACGGTCATGCGAGTGACCGGCGATTCCCTTACCGCTTTAGCTACTGGCCCGTAGTTGAGGCCGCGGAACGAGCCGCTTGCTGCGGTGCCTGCTGGTCCTGAGCCGGTGGACTCTGACTCGAAGTAGGCACCTGAGTGGGAGGAGGAGTCGGCGTTTGTGGCGTCTGCTTTGAGCCCTGCCCAGATTGCTCCTGACCATCTTGCGATGGAGCTACGCTTCCGCCTTGTCCCGAGTATTGGTTGGGTTGTGATTGGTCCGTGCCTGGCGGCTGCGGCGCAGTATTTCCTGTGTCACCGCCCGTGTTGGTGGTTGTTGTTGTAGTTGATTGCCCGTCGGACGTTGTTGTTGAGTTGATTTCGACCTCGACGCCAACCTTTTTAGGATCGGGTTGGGCGCCATTTCTGCTGAGGGCCAAAGTGGTAGTGGCACCGCCATTTGCCCCTTCCGCTCCACTGGCCAGGTAGACGAGGCTTGTTCCGTTCCACTCCATCGTGAAGTCCGCGCCAATGGATTTCTTGTAAAGCTCTCGAAAGGACATTGCCTCAAATGACACCGACTTATTGATCTGAAACTGCTCGTTGTTTAGGTGGAGGGTGTGATTGTCAGACGTGTCGTCACCCGTTATAGTCAATTCGGCCGAATTCGTGCCCGACCCCATTTCAAACACCTCTTTGAACTTATTACCGCTGAAGTTCACGGTGGCGCTTGTTGATCCGGGGAGGGGGACAAAGAGCGCCCAATCTCCCTCTAGCCCCGTAGAGTTGCCATTCTGGACACCCTTCATATTGCATCCTGGCAACAGAGGCAATAAGCATACAAATGCTATAAAACGGCGACGCATGCATTTAGTATCCGCCAGCTTTTTTGCGGGTGCAAGAGGAGGGCTGAAATGTTAACAAAGGGACACATGTGATAGGTCATAGGGGAGTGTCGAAGGTCTAAAGTGGATGGAGGGGTGGAGAATGGCGGATAGCGGATAGCGGATGGACCGAATGTATTGCTAGAGTGCTTGTTTGTTTATCAAACGTCGAATATCCTTTGATCCGATCCGATCCGATCCCCTTCCCCTATCACCTCTCACTCGTCACGCCACTCGAACTATGAAGTGAAACTTCACAGTTTAACTTCACGTATTCTAATTCGTGGCCGTTCAACAAGAACAAGATCTCACCGAAAGAGTCGCCGAGTTGGCGATTGCCGTCGGCGCGTTGGCACGCCGAATTAGAACTCAAGGGAACCGACACGAACTCTCATTAACCCAGCGTGCCGTTATGGGAAGGCTCGCCAGATATGGGCCGCAAACCATTTCCGATCTGGCGCGGGCCGAAGCCATGAAGTCCCAATCCATGGGAGCTACAGTTGCCGCTCTCGAAGAACTCAAACTTGTAGAAAAGCAGCCCCACCCCACCGATGGACGCCAAACCAACATAGTCCTCACCGAAAAAGGCGCGCAGGTTAGGGAAGAGAACCGGGCCGAAAAGATAACCTGGCTGGCGCAAGAAATAGCCAAACTTCCGGAAGATGAGCAGGAGCAACTGTTCGGCGCTATAGAGATTCTAAAGCGTATGGGAGAATGTTGAGATCCTTTTCCCATGCATGGCGCGCCCTAAGACACCGCAACTTCAAGCTGTTTTTCTTTGGCCAAAGCATCTCGGTGATTGGAACTTGGATGACAAGGCTGGCCACCAGCTATCTGGTTTATCGCATTACTGAGTCAGCTTTGCTGCTCGGAATCGTTAGTTTTTCCGGCCAAATTGCTGCTTTTATTCTAGGGCCATTTGCCGGGGTCTGGGTCGAAAGATTGAACAGGCAACGGCTTCTCGTTTGGACCCAGGCGCTTGCCTCCATTCAATCGTTGGCGTTGGCCACGTTGGCTCTCGCTCATGTGATCAACCTTTGGGAGATCATCGCTTTATCCGCTTTCCAGGGCCTCATAAACGCGTTCGATATGCCGGGAAGGCAGTCATTTCTGGTTCAAATGGTGGAGGATAAAGAGGATCTCAGCAACGCGATCGCCATCAACTCTTCTATGGCGAACGGGGCGCGTCTTATCGGGCCGGCCATCGCGGGCTTGGTTATCGCAGCATCCAGTCCGGGCTGGTGCTTCCTTATCGATGGCGTTAGCTACCTGGCCGTTATTGCCTCGCTGCTGATGATGCGAGTTCGAGCTACGCCTAGGCTCAGCGACGGCCGCACGATGATCGCCCAAATCCGCGAGGGCTGGGATTACGTGCGCAACTTCCGCCCGATCCGCACGATTCTTACGCTCTTCGCCCTCATTAGCCTAATGGGTTACCCCTATATGGTTTTGCTGCCCGCCTTCACCAGCCAGGTCCTGCACGGCGATGCGGCAACTCTGGGTTGGCTGACTGCTGGTTCCGGTGTCGGAGCCCTTACTTCAGCCCTATCTCTGGCCGTGCGAAAAACGGTAGTGGGCTTAACCAGGATGCTCCAGATCGCTTCCGCGACGCTAGGCATCGCGCTGATCTTATTTGGCTTCTCAAACGTTTTCTGGGTGGCGTTTATTTTGATGGTCTTTGTCGGGTTCGGCTTGATGCAGTGCGCTTCCGTCAGCAATACCGTTATCCAGTCTCTTGTGCCGGAGGACAAACGAGCCAGGGTTATGGGCTACTACACGATGGCGTTCTTCGGATCGACCCCTTTTGGTAGCCTTCTGGCGGGGTTTTTAGCTAATGCCGTTGGGGTGCCTCGCACAGTTATGTTCACGGGGGCTTGCTGCATTTTGGGTGCCATTTGGTTTACGTTTGAGCATCCAAAGTTGAACAGAATCATGCACCCGATTTATTTGGAATCAGGAATGATCCCAGTGCCTGTCCCCGCCGAGGTCGCCGAAGAAGCGGCTCCGGTTCTGTAGCGAATTGATGGAAACAGAAATGGAGCTAGCCAGCCGGTAGAAAGTTGTATGAGCGGGAACGGAAATCTTACCAGGTTCAAATAGCGAGTCCGCGAGCTTTGTCATTCCTAGCGCAGCGAGGGACGAGAGCAACACACCCTCCGGGCATTGTTGGCGTTCCATAACTGGCCATTCCATTTCGACGCTGAACAGTGTTGTGAATGTAACCTCGAATTGTGAACTTGTTAGCTGCTTATGTGGACGCCATCAGAACGAGTCTCCTTTTACCGATGGCCTGAGCCAAAGAAAATCGAAGCTCGCCGGGTCGTGGTCATACTGTCTACTCATAAATGAAACTATTCAAGAAAAAAAATGAGCGAATTCTGCCTGAACTAGTAGATGCGATGAAGCCGGGGGCTTTGCCGCGACTAGTTCATTTTTACCTCTACTTCCCGACCGACGAAATTGCGGGTAGAGCCCAGGTGTTGATCTCCGATGATCCGGAACTTACGTCGGAGGTTAGGCCCGGAGCAGATGGCACATCGTATTTGCTCTTAATTACGACACGTTCCACGAATCCGACCCAGGTGTTGAGTCACCTTCAACCGAAATTTGAAGAACTGGCCGGAAGTCTTGGGGGAGAGTACGACGGATGGGAAGCGGAGGTGCATTGATCATCGAGCTTTGAGCTCTCGTAAGACTTGGGTAGCTAATCGCTTAGACCTTCTAATCAGCTTGTTTAGATGCTACGAGTGAGCGAAAGACCAATTTATTCGGTAGATAGGGCTAACTTCCACAGTTAGTGTCAAGTTTCTTGGCCCCTCGCTCGATCATGACGATAAGCATTGCATCGTTTACGACTTGGTATTCCGGGAGGTCCTGCTGTGCTTCGGTTAGGTCGCCAACGCGCCATTCTTTCTTGCCATCCCACAGCCACCAAACGATGCGGCTGTTTCTAGGATCTCGCAACCCTTGACATTTAAAAATTGGAAATCGCTGTAGGTCTTCGGGGATTGCAAAGTTCCCGACTATTGTAAAGATGCCCCTGTTCAAGGCACCTTGGAGGGGAAAGAATACGCTGAGCATTACTGGCGTCCTGACTATCACTTCAAAGTCATGGGGTCTAGATGGGTAGAACTGCGCAAAAACTCTCAAAAGACTGCCCATGGACTTATCGGAATGAGTGTACATAGCGTAGACGAGACCGTCCTTGGTCGAAATTTCGACCAAATCGCCAACTTCTGTTTTTTTTCTTGACAAGGACTAGTAACCTGCCCGCTTCAAAAGATAGTTACCTCTTTTGATTGCACCAGGATATATGGGATTTGACTTCGCTATGCTATTAATCTTGTTCGTTAGTGTACCGTTGGGCGATATTCCATTTCGTTCGATAAGCACCTGTTCTACAGCTCTCGCGTCAGCTTCGGTCAATCTCTCGAGTCCTTTTATTGGTTTAATAGCGATCCCCCTCGGAGAACGAAGGTGCTCCATAGCCCTGCGAACTGGGTTTTTCGTCATACCGATATATGTTGGCGCGCCATCTTCCAAGACTGCCTGATAGACACAGTACTCGCCACCCGCTTCGGCTGACCCGGAGGCAATCAGTGCCACCGTGCCGAGAATATCACCGAAGCTATCTCCCTGAGCTTCCATACCCCTTTCACCTTTAAGGCCGCCCCAGAAATTTAAGGCTCCCTGTTTAATTCCTTCGATTGTGGCGGCGGGGTGACTACACATTTCATAATCGCTCTTGATCATGCCATACCAGCAAAGGGGGTTAACCGGATTATTAAGAACTGCACCCTTCACAGTGGCTACGACCAGGTGTAATGCCGCCTTACCCATTCCCTTTGTGAACTTCCACATGTCGGAGAAGTATTGACCCCAGTCCCAATCTCCTTCCAGCCCACTTGGATCGCTTATCATCACGGGGTTATTTCCGCAGAATTCGTAGACGTTCATGCCCCCGTCTGCGCCGGTGGGGTCGCGGGTGATCCACGCGGCCATAACGGGTGAGTAGTAGCGCTGCTGGCAATAGACGAGATTCGTGTTCCAATCGGTTATGCAGCCGAACTGGCCCTTGTATCCGATCTCGTCGAACATGTTTTGGCTGGTCGTTCCAATGATTCTCTCGCCATAGGCATCGTAAAAGTTGCTGGCCTGTGGCGCTAGATTGTATTGGTCGTGGACCCCCACGTTGTTTCCGCTTGGATCGAAGGTGAACGTGTAGCTTGGATCGTTCCAGGCAACGGTCATAACCAGGCCAGTAGGTCCCCAAACGTAGAATGAAGGCGAGTTGTAGTTGGTCTCCGTTTGGGCCAAGATGGCTGTTCCGTCGTAAAGGTAACTGGACGCGTTGTACTCGTCGTTGCCCCAATCCGAGGAAATACGGAGACCCTCAGGGTTGTAGGAAGCGTCTGCATAGGAGACCGGGGTTGTTCCACCGTCGGTAACGCTTATTAGTTGATTATGGACATTGTATTGATATGCCAGAGTTAAGTTGTCTGCCCCACCCACGGAGCCGGTGAGGTTGCCATTGGGATCGAACGTGTTCGTGTATGCGCCCGGATCTACCGGCAACTGGGGGCTTGCGTAGTCGCCTACATTTGTTGCAGAAAGCTGGTCAAGGATTGGGTCGGCCGACATCGATTGGCCGGATGACAATCTGAGTTCGATTCTTGTAACAATGGGATGGCGTTGCCCCAAAGGTGGTGCCACAAGCCCGAATGCCTGCCACGCAAACTTAAGCCCTCAGACAAGTCCCAGAAAAAAGTGAAACCCTGATTGAACGTTACAGGTATAAACCAACGTTCTACTATTACGTTACATATCAAGGGCAAGCATGTGGGGATAGTAACAGGGCATCGGTTCCGCATAATCCGAACGGCGGCTTGCGTCTGCGCCCTGCTCATTTCCTGCGCGGCGTTTTCTCAACAAAAGAACCTACAGGTTTACGCAACCTCACTATTCCCGGGTGCAAACCCGACCCAGCATTTTCCACTCCTAATCGACGTTCAAAATGTTGGGCCCAGCACGAAGGGGGAAGTGACTCTCGGCACGCCCAACGGGACCATTCATTACCCGGTCAACTTACCCTCCCATTCCAGAAAGGAGTTTGTCGCCTACCCGGATATCGCCCAACTTTACGAACCCCTCGACTTAAAGCTCGATACCGATAACGGCCACATCGACTCCGAATGGGATAACACCAACCTTAGCGGAGGGGGGCCACAGGTTTTAATGATCGCCGACGAGGGCGGTTCCGTAAACTACTTAAAGGGCATCAAGATCCCCGGCTCGGAAATGACCCTATCGGACATTTACGGTAAGCCAAAGATCCTGCCCGATCGGGGTGTTGGCTACCAAGGCTTTTGGCTTGTTTTGTTAGGGCCCGGTTCGGAAAGGATGAGCGATACCGCAGCGAAGGCCCTAAAGGAATATGTTCTTTGTGGCGGCACGCTGGTGTTTTTTGGCGGAGCTTCGCCCCAGATATTGCGGGATCCGCGCTGGCAAGAAATCCTGCCTGTTAAGAACGTTGAAACCAAAACTCTGCCGAAGCTCGACCTGGAGTTTGACGACTTCTCGACGAGCATCGACCATTCGATTACGGTCGCCTCTTCTCAAAAGGCCAGTGGGACCCAGGTTCTGGATAGCGATCACGGAAACCCGATTGTGGCGAGCCGGCCCTTTGGAGCCGGAAAGGTGCTGTACTTCGCGGCGGACCCCTTTGAATCACCTTTTAGAGATTTGGATAACAGAGGCGAGTTCTTTAAGGCCTTTTTGAACTTGAAGGGAACGGCTCCGGCAACTGAAATGGTGGATGCCACAGCGTTTGGCATTGGCGGAGGTCCTAACGGTCCGTACTTCAGCTATTCAGGCCCCTCAGGTTCTACCACCGTTTACTCCACCGGGCCCTCAACTACGACCACGACCACAACAGGTTCTATTACGACCACAACGGGCAGTTACCGAACGACCTACAGCGGCCCTGTCACGCCCGCGATGCCCTACTATTCGGGCCAACAGCGCAATCCTTTCCAAATGAAGCTACCGGAAACGAAGACGGTCTTTGAGATTTTGCTCGTTTATGTGGCCGTTGTTGTTCCTCTAAACCTGCTTATTTTGAGGCGGCTTAAAAGGGGTGAGTGGGCCTGGCTTACCGCGCCCGTCATCAGCATTGCCTTCGCCATGGTTTTCTTTAAGTTCGCGGGCAGCCTTTACGGAACGGGCCTTTCGAAGGAAACGAACGGGATTGTCCTTGCCGACAGCCGGTCGGATTTTTCTTACTATTTGGGGCGCGTTCAAATGTTTTTTCCCCACAGCGGCGGGTACGACCTAAAGCTACACGACGTCGACTTTTTGGCGCCAGGTAACGAGTTGGAGGACGGTTATCCCAGCATGAGATATCGCGGTCCTGGTTCGAGAAGGTCGAATAATATAAATCCAATTGACGTTGGCCAGATCCTTGTGCCGAACTTAACATCTTCCAATTTGGGCTTCTATGAGTTCAGCATGGGCCAAAAACTTGATGGTCAAAAGTGGGTTGCCGGCAAGATTACGCAAACAGACGACGGACTTAAGGGCGAGATCACCAATCTTAGCGCCTACCGAATAGACCATATCAAGGTTCAAGGGTTCGGTAAGAATGGCGCGACCGATAAAGCGCTACTTCCTGGCCAAACCGTTCAAATCGGCCCCGGCTCGGCAAGCGATGCTTGGGAAGCGGAAAGCCAGTTGGCATCAGAGATTTCGGGCGACCGTTTCGTTCTGAGCGGGACAATATCGGGCTTTCATCCCGGCACGCCGATCGGAACGGAAGTGATCGGGGGGACGATGCAGCTTGTTGAAACTCTTGGAGGAAGCTCGTGAACTGGTTTCCATTGCCCATTGTTCCCAGGTTTGTTTCCTCGGGACCTCCCCCGGTTCGGGGACTCACCGGCCCCTCCGCCCGAGAGGGGCGACGGGTTATCCGCATATCCATTAAAATAAGGCAACTTTGGTATTTCCGCAGCCACAAATCTCTCCCGGATGGAGAGGTCGGTGAGTCCGCGAACCGGGAGAGGCGCGAGCTACGCACCTTTGAAAGTAGCGCTCCCAACCTTAATTTAACGCCTATGGGGGTCTCATTGAGAAGCTTGGAGGGAACTCATGAGCTGGTTTAGCCAGAACTTCACCGAAAACCCGCTGCTGGTGGAAGCGCGCCGGTTCTGGCGGAAGTTTGTCGGAGCTTCAAAGAGCAAGACAACCAACAAGGCGCTGATCTTCCTTCTTGCCGTAATTTACTTATCGATCGTGGGCATCGCATTTGCCAACATGAACTCCTTAACGGCGGAGCACATTACGCTATTTCAGTCGTTCCTCTTTTGCTTCATCGTCCCCGCCGTCACTTTTGGCGCCATTGCCGGGGAACGGGAACGCCGAAGCTGGGACATGCTTATGGTTGCTCCGATTTCCAAGACCCAAATCATTTTGGGCAAATTTCTTAGCGCTATTTCGGTCGTTCTTGCAGTGGCCGTGGGGCTCTTGCCAATCGTGATCATTTGCTCGTTCGGCAAGGAGAATTACGCCCCTCATGACCAACTTTGGGGGGTTCTTGCCAGCGAGACCGCCTCGATCGGGTTTGGGATCGCTTTTGCTGCCCTCGGGATTTTCATCTCTTCGTTAATGAATCGGGCCTTTAGCGCCCAAGCGACCATTTACGCGATCCTTTTTGTTTGGATGATTCTATGGCCGATGCTGGTCGCTATCATTCCAACCTTGGGCAACGAAAGCAACAGCGGGGAGTATCTGCTTTGGACGCACCCATTTATGACCGCCTTCTATGTCATGTCCATCGAAAACCCTGCTCCTTATTTAGGAGGTGGGCCGCACCATGCGGGAAGAATGTACACCGCGCCGATGCAGCTCCTATTTTACGGGAGCCTTACTTTGATGTTTCTGTTGCTAGCCATCGCCTCTATTCGTGAACGCCGGAACAGCCTTGCAGGGAAAATGAACAATGCTTGAAGTTAAAGGTTTAACCAAATCTTATTCAAATCTGATGGCCGTGGACAACATGAACTTCACGCTCAATCCGGGGGATATCTTTGGCTTTATTGGCTCGAATGGGGCGGGGAAGACGACGACCATCCGGATGATTTCAACCCTGCTTGAGCCTTCGGCGGGCACGGCGATTGTGAACGGGGCGGATATCAACAAGGACCCGATGGAAGTTCGCCGCCACATCGGCTATATGCCTGATTTTTTCGGGCTTTATGACGACGTCAAAGTTTGGGAATATCTGGATTTCTTTGCCAACATTTATCAGGTTCCCGCCAAGCAGCGGCCGGACGTGATCGCCAACGTTCTGGAGCTGACCGATCTCACGATTAAGCGAGACGCATTTGTGCAAACGCTTTCGCGCGGTATGCAGCAGCGATTGTGCTTGGCCCGATGCTTGGTTCACGACCCGATGCTTTTGCTGTTGGATGAGCCCGCGAGCGGTCTCGATCCTCGCGCCCGAGCAGAGCTGAAAGAGCTCATTATCGAACTTGGCCGAATGGGCAAAATCGTCATCGTTTCATCGCACATCCTGCCCGAACTAGCGGATTTCTGCAATATGGTGGGGATCATCGAGCGCGGCGTTATGCTCGCTTTTGGTCCGGTGAACGAGATTGTTCAGAGCGGTCAGCTAACGCGAACTTTGGATATCCGTTTCCTGCTGGAATCCGAGCACGCGATTGGATTTTTAATGGACCAACCTCATGTGAGTTTGGCGGAGCGGTTTGGCGAAGATACGGTTCGTCTCTCGTTCTCTGGAACCCTGGAAGACCAGGTTACGCTCTTGGAAGCGCTGATCAGAAGTAAATACAAGGTGCTTGATTTCCGAGAGCAGCAGGCAGACCTCGAAGACGTGTTCTTGCGGATTACGACGGGGGCGGTTCAGTAACGTGGCCTTTACTCGCGCAGGTTTGTTGAATAGCTTTCGGGCTTATTATGATAACGCAACTGCCAAGCGCGATTTTCGTGCTCAGCTAAGAGGCAATAAAGCGCTCTGGCTATGGAGCGTTTATCTGGCGCTGTTGTTTGCGGTTGCCTATTTTGTTTACGATGGCATCCAGCGAAACGGCGCTGTAATGTCGGTTTCAGAGGTTCAGGATCAGCTCCAGCAGTTCTATCAAACGATGATGATCTGGATGGCGGTCATCGTTTGTGTGATCACGCCTGCGCTTACGGCGGGGACAATCCCGGTCGAGCGTCAGCGGCGGAGCCTAGATCTGCTATTTTCGGCCCCCGTATCCATGAAGGGGCTCTTGGTCGGCAAGATGATCAGCAGCTACCGGTATTTGTGGATGTTACTGGTGCTGTCGCTTCCGATTACCTCGCTCTGCGTGGTGATGGGCGGCGCAAGCTGGAGCGACGTTCTTTCCGCCTACGCGATCCTGTCATTTTCGGGCATCGTGATGACTGCCCTAGGGCTGCTGATCTCGAGCATGGCGGCGGCGATTCTTTGGACCTACCTAAGCGTCATCGGCTATCTGGTGGTGGCTGGAATGTTCGCTGGATCGGGAACTGCGATGAGCATGATGCGCGACCCCACCGTGATGCCCTGGTACGTGGGCATGTTTCCTTTTACGGCAGGTTTAGTCGGGCCCAGCCATTGTGTGTTTTTGGGCCAGAACATTCCAAACTGGATCCCGGCCGGGATTATTGCGTTCTTGATCAGCAAGCTTTGCCTGCTGGGCGCCGGTTCAGCCTTAAGTTTCCATCGCGCGCCGGAGACGAAAAAGCTTCGAGTTTACGGCCTGATTTACCTTTTTGCTCTCTCGGTGGGTGGTTGCTGGGCTCTGAATAACGTTTCGGTCGGGCTTGGCGGGGCCCAGTTTACTGCCGGCTTCATTGGCGTCGTTACGGTTTTGCTCTTTTTCCTTATGCCGTATATGTACAGCTACGGAACAGATATGGGGCAGAAGTATCGCAACGACGGCAGGTTCTCGTTCCGAAATGCTTTCTGGTCGAATCCCTCCGGCAGCTTGCCCTACACGATTCTACTGTGGGCTGCGCTTGCGGGAGGAGCGCTTATTGGGCAAGCGATTGCGGGGACAACCATGAGCTCAGGGCCAATGATGGGCGCCTTTCCCGCGAGAAGCGCTACATTTGGTTCAAGCGCAAACTATACAATGGCGCCCTATTGCATGGCTCTATGGAGCTTGTCTTACTTTGTCATGTGGTGGTGCATCGGGCGAACGATATCTTCCCGGACATCGACCCTGAAAGCGGCCCGGACGGGATTTGTAGGCGCACTGGTATTGATTGTCGCGTTGCCGGCGCCTCTAATCTCGCTAATAAACTCGGCGATGAGCTATCAGTACATGGGGAACGGCGTGGGCGGGGCTTGGGCACTGCACATCCTTTATCCGCTGTTTTCAAATGAGGGCAAGTTGTTTTCCCCAATCTATGCGGCCTGCATGCTGTTATTAGGCTTTGGGGTTTTAGTTTTGGAGAAACGGAAAGACGTTCCTCCCGTGGTAGCTGCTGCATGAGCCAACTTAGCCCTACTTTGAAGCGATTTGCCATCCGGGTTCGGCTGGTGAGGGCGTGGGCCGGTTTTGCCATCGGTGGCACGGCTGGCGCCGTTTTGGCTTTGACTTGGGCAGCCCTGGATTTCTTTCGTGTGTTTTATACGGAGTGGCCGTATTTGTTGCTTACGGTTTTGGTGCCTGCGTTCGTTGGCGCTCTGATCGGAGTCTTGTTGAGGCTAAAGGAAAAGGACCTGGCAAGCAGTATCGACCGACGTGGGAAGCTCGAAGACCGGCTGAGCACGAGCATTTCGGGGCTGGATTCTTCATTTCGGGAGGTTCAGCAGCAGGACGCCCTTGCCAGTTTGGAGCGGGTTAAGGCGGCCAAGGTTTATCCTATTAGACTTTCCCGTTGGCATGGTGCGCTGGTCCTAGGCGGGATCATCGCGGCAGCACTTTTTTTGATGGGTAACAGCCCGCTGCTGTTGAACAGCCAACAGAAGGCGGATCGGGAAAAGCTTAAGGAGCAGGCGGCGGTTGTAGAGCGGGTTGCGAGGCCATTGCTAGACAAGGTTGACAAGACGTCCGATGAGAAGCAGCTAGCAAATCAGTTGGAGCAGTATCGGGATGAGCTTAAGAAAGCCCGTTTGAGCCCTCCTGAGGCAATGCAGAAGGCAAACGACTTGGTCAACAAGGCGGATGACATGGCAAAGTCGGACTACACAGAAAGCCAGAAAGATATGGATTCGGCGCAGGATGCGCTGGACAAAATGCAAGCCGATGCCCTTAAGGCGCAGGGTATGAATGTGGACCCGAACCTGCTTAAGAACCTTGAGAAGAATCCAGTTCCTCCCAATGCCGCGCAGGATTTACAAAACCAAATCGACAAGCTTAAGCAGCAGTTAAATAGCGGCAAAGACGATCATGGAAACAAGCTTTCGGAAGCGAAGAAGATGGAGCTTTCCAAGCAGATGGAGGAGTTGGAGAAAGAGCTTTCGCAGGTCAAATACTCGCAGAAAGTGTTGGATATGATGGCCAAGCTTGCGGCCCAGCCGGAGTGGCAGAAACTCATGAAGATGTTGCAGGACATGCAGAAGAATGCCCAATCTGGGAAAGCCGGCCAACAGCCGACTCTTACGAAAGAGCAGATGGAGCAGATAAAGCAACAAATCAAGGAAATGGAGAAGCAGTTGGAGGCTTTGGCCGATAGGCTTAAAGATGACAAAGCCATGCAAGAGTTTATAAAGGAGATGGAAGATTCGCTTAAGAACATGCAGTTGGGCGGCGACAAGATGGGCATAGGTTTGGGTCTGTTCAACCTTCCCTCGATGGGAGTTCCTGGTCCCGGTAACGGCACGGAGGTTAACTTTGCCAACACGCACCAGATTCCACTCTCAAAAGACCCTCACGATATTAAAGCAAAGTCCGATCCCCGCGCGATTAGGGGGGAAAGGGCAGCGCAGGGAACGGAGACCTACATCGAGGTTAAGGGGCCGAGCGGGGTGGGATCAAAATCTCGCACTCCTTACGTTCAAGTTTTTAAGCAGTATCGCAAGCAGGCCGAGCAGGCGCTTGACCGTCAGCAGATTCCGCCCGATCAGCAGAAGAGGGTGAAAGATTATTTCGATTCGTTGCAGGAAGGTGGACAATGAGTGAACAGAAAGCGCAGTGGTTTAGAGACACTTTTAACAGCGTGCGCACCGAAGTGCGCAAGGCGATTGTGGGCCAGGAAGACATTGTGGAAGGCGTGCTTATTGGCCTTGCCGCCAACGGAAATGTGCTCTTGGAAGGCATGCCGGGTTTGGGCAAGACCTTGCTGGTCCGCTCGCTCAGCCAAGCTTTGCATTTAAGTTTTAACCGCATTCAGTTCACCCCGGACTTGATGCCGGCGGACGTGACGGGAACGAACATTCTTGCCGATACGGGCGCTGGCTCCAAGGGATTTGAGTTTAGGCGGGGGCCGATTTTTGCCAATCTGATCTTGGCTGACGAGATCAACCGAGCGACGCCGAAGACCCAGTCGGCGATGTTGGAAGCGATGCAGGAACGTTCGGTTACGGTTGGCGGGGTGCGGCATGTCTTGGAGGAGCCTTTTTTGGTGATGGCGACCCAGAACCCGATTGAGCAGGAAGGAACTTATCCGTTGCCGGAAGCCCAGTTGGACAGGTTTTTGATGAAGCTCTTGGTTCCGTTTCCTTCCAGGTCCGAGCTAGCCGATATCGTTACAAGAACGACAGGGAAGGACCCTTCGGATTTGGAGCCTGTTGCTGAGAAAGACGCGGTATTGGAGATGCGGAAGATCTTGCGGGAGGTTCCGGTGGCGGAGCCGGTGTTGCAGTACGCGCTTTCGATCGTGCTGGCCACCCATCCGGATTCAGAAGGAGCTTCAGACGTTGCTAAGCGCTATATCCGGTTTGGCTCCAGCCCACGTGGCGCGCAGTCGATTGTGACGATTGGCAAGGCTTATGCCTTGCTTGCGGGTCGCTACAACTTGGCCAAAGAGGACCTGAACAAGGCCGTTAAGCCGGCGCTAAGGCACCGCATTTTGCTGAACTTTGAAGCGGAGGCGGATGGCATGTCGCCCGATCGAATCCTTTCCGATGTAGTAGAGCACGCCGAGCGCGCCGACCGCGATCCTATCCGGGTTTAAGTTTGCTTTCCGAAAACGCCCTTTCGCTGATTCTGGAACCGTCCGAAATGCGGGCGGTCGAACGGTTGCGCTTCAACACTCGCAAGACTTTTTCAGGCCGAGTGCGTGGCGAACGGTTAACGAAAAGGAAGGGCATCAGCATAGAGTTTGCGGATTACCGCGAGTACAGCCACGGGGACGATCTTCGCCATCTGGATTGGAACGTTTTAGCGCGGCTCCAGTCGCCGGTGATTAAGACCTACCAGGACGAGGAAGACTTGGCCGTTTATTTGGCGCTGGACTGCTCATCTTCGATGAGCTTCGGCGACCCTTTGAAGTTAAGTGCCGCTTGTAAAGTACTGGCTGCGCTTGCATTGGCAGCTTTGAACGCGCAGGATGCTTTGAATCCGCGGGTGATTGGCAAGCGTCAGCAGCCGCCTCGCGCGATTCGGTCGCGATCCTCCTATCCGAAGTTTGCCGCTTGGTTAAATGGGCAAACGGCGGACGGGGATCAGGTCTTGAGTCAAAGCCTAAAGGAGTTTGCGGGGAGCGCGTTGCGGGCGGGGGTGGTGGTTATCGCCTCCGATGGACTCGATCCATCGATTAGGCAATCCATCCGGGTTCTTTCTGCCCGGGGGCACGAGGTTTGGTTTGTGCAGATCTTGAGCGCCGAAGAACTTGATCCGGACATGGAAGGCGACCTAAAGCTGATCGATGTTGAGAGCGGCGTCACGGTTGAAGTTACGGCAAACAGCGCGGCGATTGAGGCTTATAGAAAGAACTTGAAAACGCACTGCGAGGGCATTGCGGCGGAATGCCAAAAGGTGGGCGGGCGATATGCGCTTCTGCCCAATAACCGGCCCTTGATGGACTTCATTAGGGACACGCTTCGCCGCGAAGGGTGGCTCTCCACGTGAATTTGGTTAATGCGGGCGCGCTGTTTTGGCTGATTCCGTTGGCTGGGATTATCATCTTGCTTTATCTGCTGAAGATGCGGCGGAAGGAGTTCAAAGTCCCCGCCAGCTTCCTTTGGCCGAACATGACGACCGAGGTGCGAGCCAACTCGCTGATTCAGAAGCTTCGGTTTAGTTGGCTTTTGGTGTTGCAGCTTTTAGCTTTGCTGTTGGTCGTTTTTGCCTTTGCACGTCCTCAAATAAGGTCGAACAACCTGAGCGGGCAGGTTACCGTTATCGTGATCGACGGTTCGGCGAGCATGTCGGCAACGGACGTGAAGCCGAACCGATTGGGTGAGGCGGTACGCCTCTCGAAGAAGATTATCGATGCGGCGACCCCTGGGGACAGGCTGAGCCTGATTGAAGCGGGGCCAACCCCGCGAGTTTTGTCGCCCCTTTCCAATGACCAGGGCAAAATGCGGCAAGCCTTGAACTCGGTGGAACCCTCGGACACGGTTGGTGATGTGGGAGAAGCTTTGAGGCTTGCCTCTTCTTTAGTTTCAAAGGATCCTGCTGCGCGGATAGTTTTACTATCCGACGGAGTGTTTCCGGAAGTGCAAAATTTCAGCCCAGGCAGGGCGAACCTTGAGTTTCAGCACATCGGCACATCCGATGCCAACACGGCTGTAACGGCACTAGGGCAAGCAGACTCCAGCAAAGGGCCGCAGATTTTTTGTGGCCTAAAAAACTATGGATTTTCAGATTCCAAAGGAGTTCTGAACCTTTACGCCGATGGCAAGTTGTTCAACTCGTTCGAGGTTGACGTGAAGGGGAAATCCACCTTTGGGCAAACCCTCCCGGCGCCGGCGGGTGCCAAAGTTATCGAGGCAAAGCTCGATGATGGCGACCATTTGGCAGCCGATAACTATGCCGTTTCTTTAGTGGGCGCGAGCACCCTTAACGTGCTACTCGTTGGCAAGGGAGACTTGTTCTTAGAACGGGCTCTAAGTCTCGATCCCCGGGTGGTTTTGTATAAGTCTGAGAGCGTTCCTTCTACAGGTCATTACGATTTGGTGGTTTTCGACAACGTGCCAGAGCAGCCGGTGAACGCCCTTGGCGTTCTTACTTTGGGCAATGCGGGCCAAGGCAGTCCCGTTAAAGTAAATGGGACCACACCAAAACCAACCGTAAAATCCCAGTCGGATTCACCCCTGCTAAAGAACGTCGCTTTAAGCGGAACCTTTATTGCTTCGGCGCAACGGGTGATCGCTGCTCCCGATGCGGAAGTTTTGGTGCAGGGAAGCGATGGGCCTTTGTTGGTGGCCTCGCTTGGGGTTCAACGGCACGTTTATGCTGCTTTTGCGCCTTTGAATTCCGACTTCCCGTTACAGGTGAGTTTCCCGATCTTCATCGGCAACATTTTGGATTTCTTGGCTCCAAAAGAGACTTTTAATTCCAACCTAGCGGTCCCCGCCGGGAGAATGATCGCCTTGCCCGCTGGCGCTTCGGATCTGTCGATTACCGCTCCAAACGGGGATTCGTTGACGGTGCCGCCGACGAACGGCCAATATATCCTTCGCGATTTAAATACAGTCGGGCGATATGATATTCATTCGAAGCCGAGCCGGTCTATATATGTCACCTTCGGTGACGATTCGCAGTCCAATATCGCCCCTGTCGACAAGCTCATGCTTGGCGGATTGAATGTGGCTTCTAATGATGTTACGAGCCGTCTGCTCGATTGGTGGAAGCCGCTTGTGCTGTTCGCCTTATTCGTGCTGAGTTTGGAATGGTGGCTTTTTATGAGGAAGTCGTAGATGAGGTTTTCCGATCCCCTCTATTTGCTTCTCTTAATCCCGTTTTTTATTGCGCTAGCTCTGTCTTACCCGCGCGTTCATGGGATGTTAAAGGCCCGAAAAAGGCTCGCGTTTTTCCTTCGGTTCTTATTGATTGGTCTGTTGGTGGTGGCCCTCGCGGGGCCAGAGGCTTTTCGCAAGAACCACGGACTTTGCACGATCTTCCTTTTGGATAGGTCGGATTCTATCCAAGATAAGGATCGATCCAAGCAGGAAGATTTCATCAAGAAGTCGATATCCAATCTTGCACCGGACGATGAGGTTGGAATCGTTGTGTTCGGGAAGGACGCGACGGTCGAAACGATGCCGAGCACCACTTCCAATCTCGACCGGGTGACTTCGGTGGTAGACGGCAGCGCGACCGACATCGCGGCAGCGGTTCGGCTGGCCAGTGCCACTTTTCCCGATGGCAAGTCTAGGCGGATGGTTTTGCTTTCGGACGGCAACGAAACGAGCGGGGAAGTAGAACGCGCGGCCGAAGTTTCCGCTTCCGAAAATGTGCCTATCGACTTTGTGCCTTTGGGAGCGGAAATCCGCGGCGAGGTCGCAATTAACGAACTTCAAGTTCCCAGCGATAGCCGCTCAGGGCGGCCATTTCAGGTTAAAGTGAGCGTTAGCTCCGATATCGCGACGGAGGGTCTTCTCTCCCTGGATCGCGATGGGTTGGAAGTAAAGAAGTCGCAGGTTACGTTGAGCCCTGGCGAGAATACTTTCGCCTTCGATCAGGCGGTGGACACGGTTGGGTTTCACCGGTATCGGGCGACTATCGAAGCTCAGGGAGATCACGACACACGCAACAACGTGGGGGTTGGCTTTGTTGTCGTGCGAGGCAAGCCC
This sequence comes from Fimbriimonadaceae bacterium, assembly GCA_036502005.1. Classification (GTDB taxonomy): domain Bacteria; phylum Armatimonadota; class Fimbriimonadia; order Fimbriimonadales; family Fimbriimonadaceae; genus DASXZH01. The sequence goes on along the minus strand of DASXZH010000075.1, from coordinate 37,417 downwards.
AAGGTGCTGATTTTGCAAAGCAAACCGCAGAGCAGCCCGCTGGCGGCAGCTTTGCGGCAGCAGAATATCGACACGGTGGTTAGCGGCCCTTACGGCGCGCCAACCCATGCCGAAGACTTGCAAGCTTACGATGCGGTCCTTTATAACGATGTGGCGGCTGAGCCCATTACGCCTGACCAGATGAAGCTAATGAAGAGCGCGGTGCGCGATACCGGTATCGGCTTTGGTATGATCGGCGGGGAAGATTCGTTCCTGCCCGGAGGGTGGTTCGGAACACCGGTAGCCGATACCCTGCCCGTCGATTTAGAAGTTAAAAAGCGGGTTTCATTCCCCAGCACTTCGGTGCTCATCATCTGCGACACCTCAGGCAGCATGGGCATGGTCGAGGATGGTGTGATGAAGGTGAAACTCGCGGCGAAAGCGGCCGCTTTCACCGTTCAAATGATGTCTTCCCAGGACCGGGCGGGGGTGGTCGCGAGCACGGATGCGATCGAGTTTGTGGCACCCATGCAGAAGCTGTCAAACAAGGCGCAGATGGTGCACGACATCATGCGAATGGATGTGGGCGGCGGCGGCATTTACGCGAAGCCTTCCATGGATTTTGCCATTGCTCATTTGGAGCTAGAGCAGAGCAAGGTTCGACACCTTATTTTGATGGCGGATGGTTCGGATGTCGACCTTCGCGATGGCTGTTTTGAAGTGGCGGCACGCATGCGCGTCGAGCATATCACCACCAGTTGCGTGGCTATCGGCGACGGCCAATACGTGCCGTTTTTAAAGCAGCTTGCGGCAGTTGGGGGCGGGCGGTTCTACTTGGCCCTTCACGGAAATCAGCTTCCCGCCGTGTTCACGCAAGATGCAGCGATGGTTGCTCGGTCCGCGATTGAGGAAGGGGCGTTTTTGCCGAAAGTCTCCATGGGTGAAGAGATCCTGAAAGGGATTGATTCAAGCACAATTCCTCCTTTACTGGCCTACGATTTAACGGATTTTAAGCCGTTGGCCCGTACCGGAATGAAGACGGCGAAAGATGATCCACTCCTCGCCGTTTGGCAGTATGGACTTGGGACAACCCTGGCTTTCACTTCAGACGCACAGGCTCGATGGGCAGCGAAATGGGTGCCCTGGGACGGGTTTGGCACTTTTTGGGCGCAAGCGGTTCGTGAGATCAGCCGTCGAGCGGCCAGCAACCAATATCAACTGGAGACAAAGCTGGAAGGCGCTAAGGCAGTAGTGAGCCTAAAAGCGAGCGATGCCAATGGCAACCCGGTTAACAACCTGCCGGCAAGGGTGATCGTTTCCGCTCCGGATGGAAGCTCTGCGGATATGTCACTTACGCAGAGCGCACCGGGCCAATACAGCGGCAACTTTACGGCGGGGCAGATTGGGTCTTACATTGTGAGCATCGCGGAAACCGATGCGAGCGGAACAAAGCGGGTCAGCGCTTCGGGCTTTTCCATTCCGTATCCGCTAGAGTATCGCAGCTTTAGAACGAACCTGCCGCTCCTGAAAACGGTGGCAAAAACTACCGGCGGGAAGGGGTTAACCTCGCCGGCCGAAGCTTTTCGGGGTGTGCCTCAGCCAGGCTATTCGATTCAGGATCTGTGGGCCGTTTGTTTGTTATTGGCAGCGCTGCTGCTGCCTTTGGATATCGCTTCTCGGCGTATTGCTCTGCCGATCGCGGAGATGTATGCGAAAGTGGTTGGATGGTTAAGGCATCGACGTCATGTGCAGAGGGCCGCGCCTGCTGCTGAAGCGGTGGGCAGGCTACATCAGGCGAAGCAGCGGGCGAACACGAGTTCTTCGGGTGAGCCAGTTAGGCCCGTTTCGGTTGGTTCGCAAAGTGTGAAAAGGCCGAGTGAGCCTCGGGAGCCGGCCGTCCCCGCCCCTGGGACGATGACGAATAAGTTGTTGGATGCGAAGAGGAAGCGGAAAGAGGGGGAATAGATTACGGCCTTAGGCATTCGGTGTTCGGCCTTAGGCCCGAGACGTTTCACCTAGCGGCGTTCTCATTGCGATTAGTAAAGTGCGGAATCGGTTAGTTCAGTAGCGAAGCGAGGGACCCAAACTTTGAATCGCAATTCGTTAAAGTGTTGGACCGCGAGCGATCCATACTTTAACGATTTGCCGGAACTGGTTTGGGCGGCGCTCGTCCCTCAGTCGGCCCGAGGGGCCTTGTTCGGGATGACAACGCTTCGCTATTTGAACTAAGCCATAACTGTGATCAACCTAAGGTAGTAGCTTCGAAGCCATTGTTGAATAGCCGGACCACGGATGATTTCGGACTTTTCCATTTGCGATGACAAGCACTGGACATTCCCGGACAAAATCGCCCCGAATGCCGAATGCCAAAGGCCAGGAACTCCTCTCAACAGGCGCGCCTCTAATTATCGAAAAGAGCGAAATATCCGATAGTCGCGTCCTTTACCATGCAAGGATTGCCAAAACCACACAATAATAACAGTAGTAGATGAAAGCGCTCGTTCTCTCCCCCTCCCTTTGCAGCGCGCTTGATGTTCAAGCGCGGGTGTTTGAGCACCCGTGGTCCATTCTTGTTTTATCTGAGTTACGGCCGCTTTTAAATAGCCGCGAGCCAGTGAGCGGAACTTCGCTTTCTAACAAGCTCATGATCCTTATGAGGCAGGCTTGTTCCACCCGTGACGGCCTGTTTGCCTGCTTTAGACTCACGCCTTATCAGATTCAATACACCTCGCGCGATAAGCGCTATAGGGTTACGATTCAGCAGCGTGAGAACGCGGAAGGGGTGGTTATGGTTTGGCAGATCTATACCCGCACGGCGGGCCGCAGCTCGTTCTCATTCTTAGTGAGCAGCGAAGGTTGGAAGCTTCTAAAGGAGCAGGTTAGCGACGAATCGATGGAAAATCTAGCTTTGCTTGGCGAGGCCGGCGGCGAGCTCATTGGTTACTTCGCTTTGCACAACTTGATTCCGAGCGATTCGCTGTTTAATCAGGCGGTTGAGGCTCATATGGGCCAGGTTAGGGCGAAACGCATGGCAGTTGCACAGGCGGCTGGAGCATAGAAAGGCATTCGGCCTTAGGCATTCGGCCTTAGGCATTCGGAGTGGGGAAGTTTACTGCTGAATCGACTTATGGTCCGAAGGGAACGGAGCGCCGGAAGCCCGTCATTCCCCTAAGGCCTAAGGCCGAAGGCTGCGACGGCTACCTCCCGGTAGCCGAAGTAATAAACTCCGCAATGTCCCTTCCGAACTTCTGGCGGCTCACGGTATCGATATAAAGCATGTGGCCGGCGGGGAAGTATTGGAACTTAATATTCTTTTCCAGCTTCTTCTGCTCACCCAAGTGATCCATAACGTAGCGCATGCCGAAGTAGGGACAGGCGAGGTCATACCAGCCGCAGCACAGCAACACCTTCATGTACGGGTTCTGTTCCATGGCGCGGCGCAGCATTTCGGAAGTGTCAGGTGTTTGGCCGTCCGTTCCGTAGTTCCAGCCGTTGATCTGCCGATAGGCCGTGATGCGATAGGTCTCCGATGTGTGGAAGTTCAACTCGTGGGTGATGTAGTCGTTAAAAGCGGCTGTGAAAACTGGGCTCGTGGCAGCATCTGAAGGATCATATTCTGCGCCTTGGCTAACGCCGTTGGAGTTGTGGCCCACAATACGCCCATCATAGCGGCCGATGATATCCCAATTGTCGCGAAGGAGTTCGGCCCTGAAACCGAAAGGCGAGATCCTTAAGTTGGATCGTTCGATATAGAGGGGAGAGAGGCCTGTAAACGAAGCCAACTTAGCTGCAATGTGCTTCTTCGCCACATCCGAAAGGCCATTGCCTTTCATGAGCGCAGCGGCGTATTCGCCTGAGGCAAACTCCTCGCAGGCGGCAATTGTTCCCTTGAAGTTTGCGTCTGGGATCTTATGAAAATACATCGCAGTCGCGCATTCGGCTGGCAGGTAACTGAGGTAGGGGATGTCGTTATCCTTGGCCGGGTCGATGGTGCCAAAGTTCATTACTCCCGAAATCGAAATAATGCCGTTAACGGCGACCCCAGCTTGAAGCAGAGAGTTGCTAAGACCGGCAACCCGAATCCCTCCGTAGCTCTCGCCAGCGACAAGGATCGGTGAGCGCCATCGGCCTTCCTCAGATATATAGCCCTTAATGAAAGCGGTAAAAGCGGCGAGATCGCCCTGCAGGCCGTAAAACTTTGCGCCTAGTTCTGGCTTGGTTGGCCGGCTGTAGCCGGTGCCAACCGCGTCGATCATGACAATATCCGTCGAAGGCAGCCAGCTTTCCTCGTTGTCAGCAATCTGAAATGGAGGTGGTGGCATGGTGCCATCCTCGTTCATCTTTGCGCGTCGGGGTCCAAGCGCGCCCATATGCAGCCAGACTGATGATGAGCCCGGGCCGCCGTTGAATGCAAAAGTTACGGGCCGAGTAAGCCGATCTGCACCATCTTTTGTGTAAGCGACAAAGAACATTTGCGCTTCGGTGACATCGCTGTCATCTTTGATCGGGATAAAACCGCAAGTTGCGGTGTAGTTTACGGATTGGCCATGGCCGTGCCAGGTGTGAGTGGTGGTAACCCAGTCTTTACTTACCGGCGCTGCGTGCATACCCTCGGTGGGCGAGAAACCTTCGGCGGCGGCTGTGCCGGGCTCCGTAGGCGGAGGAGTTTGGGCTTGCCGGTTACGTTGGCGGCCTTGCCCTTGTCCGCCCGCATTGGGGTTCTGGGCGTAGGCGGTTATACAACACAAAGCGACGATTAGACAGAGTTGGCCTTTCACGGTTATTTAGAATACATGAAAGGGGAAGGAAACGGTACGGAGCACGGAGTAAGTAGAACTTAGAACGGAGAACAGTAAACAGTAAACAGATCGGAGTTTCCTCCCACCGTTTACCGTTTACTTCCTCAGCTGGCTTAAGGCCTATCAATCAATGCCCAATCGCCCCTTCAAGCCAAGGCTCGAACGCTTTGCTGAGCGCGATTTGGGCCGCCAATTGCTGGTGAGGCGTTTCCGGGCCACCGCTTACGACGGTGACAAGTCCGCCGGTTAAGATCGAAGCTGCCGTTGCAAAGCCAGATTCTTCATCGGTATCGCTTGCTTGCACGTCATGCACGTTCAGGGTCCTGACTGGATGATCGCCAAGGGCAACCATTTTAAGGTTTACATAAGCGGTTGCTTTCGTTTTTGGACCAAGAGATACCCAGATGGATCGGGTGTGCCAATAGACCTCGCCAGCAACTACCAAATCCGCATGCTCGGTTTGTCCGATTTTACGCATGACCTGCTCGGACGGAAGCCTTGGCATCGGATCGTTTCCGTCTCCGACGAGGTTCACGCTTGCTGACCAAGGAATGTCTTCTTTGTTGATGGAAATGCGATCGTATCCGGCTCTTTCGAAGAATTTGTCAACGGTTTCCCGCCCGGTTTCTACTGCTGACTGAGTTCCGCCCCGAAAAACGAACGGAATAATCACCACTCGCTGATGAGCCGACCTGTGTTGCGGTATTCCGTTTTGCGACAGTGCGATTGCCGCTGCGATTATTGGTATGAACATGTTTCTCCCCTTAAACTTGTTAGTTTCTCCCTTTTAGACGCCAGCACTATCGAGATGGAAGGTTATTGAAATTAAGGACAAGGAGGCGAGATTTGCCGGAACGGGTTCGGGCGGCACTCGTCCCTAATTCGGCCTAGCGGCCTCGTTCGGGATGACAACGCTTCGCTATTTGAACTAAACCACAGCTGAATTCGCTTTAAAGCAATTCGGCAATAGCTAGATGGTTATGTCCCAACGGGCAGAGTTCGATTTTGAAAAACCGGATGGCAGTAGGCCCTTGTCCTGCTTCTCAATCATCCAGAAACTTCATTCGTGAGAGTGCCTCGCATTAACTCCATAACAAACTGCCTTACCTGTTCCGGGATATGCTCACGATCCTCTGAATACTCCTTAAGAGGAGCCGGGTCAGCACCGGCCCCTAGAAGCGCTTTAATGACCCCAGAATAATCCCCCTTGGGGTTCGGGTTAAACGAAAGCCCATGCAATGCCCAACCGAGCGGCGGCGCATTGTAGCTGCCGTCCTTGATTTCGGTTTGTGCTCCAGCCTGCAGGAGTAAACGGACAATGCCCGCCCTGCCGGTATAAGAAGCGAAATGAAGGGGCGTTATTTTGGAGTCGTCCAGCAGATTTGGCGGGCAGCCCGCCGCCAGTAAAGCGGCAACCCCTTTTTCATTTCCGAGTTCTGCCAACCGAACGAGAACGTGCCCGCCTTCCGACGAGAGTTCTTCGAGCAGGTTTGCATGATCCTTTAATAGTTGATCGGTTTTGTTCTTATCGGAGGCAAGAGCAGCGGCAAGGAACTCGATCTTGGGATCTTCGGTTGGCTTTGCCCCAGCCTTTAGCAGGGCGTCGGCAGCGTAGTTGTTGCCTGTAACGAGGGCGATCTCATAAGGCGTTCGGCCATCTGCCCTTTTGGCATTTGGGTCACCTTTGTGGGCCAGTAGAATATCGACCAGTCTGGTTCCTCCAAGGCCCGCAGCGGCATGAAGTGGCGTGCTCTGGTGGTTGTACGAGGTGATATTGGGATCCGCGCCGTGTTGCAAAAACCACTCGATGCCGTTCACGGCAGTTTCGTATTGCGAATCAGATGGCCGGTGGCCACAAAGGAAGAATATTGGAGTGTTGCCCCACTCTTTGGTTTTGTCGGAGATATTCGCGCCGTGGTCGAACAGCAACTGAAGGATTTCCGGCTGGAAGTATTGCGCGGCATGATAGATCGATTCGCCATCGTTGGGGTTAGCTCCCTTCTCAAGCAGCAATTTAACAATGCCCTTGTGGAAGCTTTCGCCGGATGCACCGTAGAGGGCGCTAAGGGGTGGCGAATCCGGCCCATCGCCTTTATGGCTCGAATTGGGGTCTGCGCCGTTTTCAAGAAGATATTGAGCGGAGGTTTCCAATGGCTCATAACGCTCGGGGAATGCCTGGTGAACACGAGAATAGGCAACGTACTCTATTGGCGTCCATCCTCTCTCGCCCAATATCTCGGTTTGTGAGACCTTTCCTCGTACAAAATCCAAACTTCCCCATACCAAAGCGGTTTCCCTGTTATAGCGTGGCAGGCCCGGATAAAGCTTTAGGAGTTTGCGGATTTCCTCGCTACGGTGCGAGAAAGCCAAGCTAATAAACTGCTCCGCGATCGCGGGAGTGATGCCGCGTCTGGCATTAAGCTCGTCAACGTGATGAACCAGCTTTGGCCAACTCTCGAAGCCGTACTCTTTCGCGACCGCGCGCTGGGCATCATGAAGAGAGATTTTGCGATTCTCTTTGTTGGGCAACTGCACCACAACACGCGCAATTGCCGTTGAATCGCCAGTTCGATAGGAAGAGAGAAGATCCTTCGCTTGGCCGCGAAGGTGGTCCAAATTGGCCTTTTCAGGCAATGACTTTAACATTTATAACCTCCATGCTCTTTCCTGCGGTCCGCCGTACAGGAAGCACAAAGGCTGGAAACGTGCCTAGAAATGCTTAAGCTGGGTTAAACCCTTCCCGCGGACCCGGTGGCTGACTTCTTAGCCACCTTTAGTATAACTAACTTTTTGCAGGCACAATAGATTCATGCGCGGCGAGGAGCTAACTCCCTGGTTGATCCGATATGGCTACGAACAGGGCGCCTTTCCGATGACAATGGAAGATGGCGAGATCGACTGGTTTCGGCCTGTGCGTCGGGCTTTGTTTCCCAACTCCGGGGTGCACGTCTCCAAATCTTTGGAAAAGCGAATTAGAAGGGCGGATTTTGAAGTCAGGTTCGACCTTGACTTCGATGAAGTGATAAGGGCCTGTGTGAGACCAGGGGATAACTGGCTAAGCGAGCATTTTTTCCGCGCTTACGGGGAAGTCTTTAGAGAGGGATGGGGCCATTGCGCCGCCGTATGGATGAACGGCGAACTGGCGGGTGGCGTTTATGGAGTCGCGCTGGGGTCCTGTTTCTGCGCCGAATCGATGTTTCATCGCAAGACAGATGCTTCCAAGCTAGCCCTTTGGGCGCTTGTAAACCGCTGCCGAGAACTAGGCTTTACCATTTTTGATGCTCAGATCATGAATCCCCATTTGAAATCTTTAGGCGCTTACGAGGTGAGTGATGAAGAGTACATGGCACTACTAGGGGTGGCACTGGGGCAAAAAACTATCTGGAGTAAACAACAGGAACCCCGTAATTCTAGCGGCTGGTAGGGACAGCAGGAGTCCCGAAGATTCAGTTAAGCCAAGGAAACTCTTACCAGTTATATTCTCGTTTCGGCGAAGGGTGTCATCGGAGGATTGGCGACGAGGTGCATGGATTGGCACGAAGACAACTAAAAATCGTGCGGCTTCTGGAGCCGGAATTGTGTTTCGAATGTCGTTTTGCGCACATGGCAGATGTGGAAAGCGAGGACGGTTCTATGAAGCGCATGATCTATTGCAAACGCCTTGATTGCGACAACTGGGATTTTTCTGCTTCGGAAAGTGCGAAGAGTGTTCGCATTCACGAAGAAGATGAAGCAGCGTAGTTGGCACAGGGCTTGAGTATTGGGCCACAATTAAGTCAAACTCTACAGTTCACTTTGGCCCGGTCGTCTAGTGGTTAGGATGCCGCCCTTTCACGGCGGAGGTCGCGGGTTCGAGACCCGTCCGGGCTACCACAAGATTTTTAGAAAGGCCGACCAGCTGCGCCAGGCTCCGGTGTAAACACTTGCCATTCCACTTCCGGCACGCTTTCGCGCATTCGTGCCGCTAAAGCCACGCATCCAGGGTGTTCAGTTGCGTAGTGGCCAGCCGCGATAATGGCAAAGCTGCGTTCTGCCGCTTCCATTCCAACGTGTTGCTTTACCTCGCCGGTAACGAAGACGTCGGCGCCGCTGGATTTCGCGTGGATCCATTCATCGTCTGCAGCCCCACCGCAGATGGCAACTTTCGAAATCGGTTTGCTTGGGTCCCCAAAGGTCCAACAGCGGGTAGCCAGGTTCTTATCTACAGAGGCGGCGAAATCAGTAAGGCTCACTCTATTTGGCAGGTCTCCTATTCGGCAAATCGGCTGCTCGCTTAACGGGGCAAGGGAATAGAAATCGATAGCAGGCTCTTCGTAGGGGTGGTGCTTTCTTATGGCGGCTTCCACCTGCGGCCGCTTGACCGTTGGCAAAACCATTTCGATCCGAAGTTCCTCAACCTCCTCTTGCTGTCCAGCTTTTCCGATGCTGGGATTTGAGGCTTCCGAACCGACGAATGTGCCCGTGCCCTTGCTCCTGAAAGCGCAACGAGAATAGCAGCCAATCACCCCCGCGCCGGCTGTCGAAGCTGCGTCGATGACCCGTTCGCAGTCTTCCAGGGGGCAAAAGACAACAAGTTTCAATTGCTGAACGGGAGCGGCGCTGCCAATGCTGCGAATATCTTTTAGATCGAGGAGTCCGGCGAGCGTATCGTTGATACCGCCTTGGGCGCAGTCCCAGTTTGTGTGGGCGGCAATGAAAGCCATATCGCTCCTGATCAATTCCGCCGCGCCCAGCTCTGCAATGTCTCGGCCGGTAAGCGAAGTAAGCGGATCCCAAATCAGGGGGTGATGCGAAAGCAGCAATTGCGCGCCCAACGACTTTGCGAAGCGAATCGCGGAAAGGGAACGGTCCAGCGAAACCACCGCTTTGGTGACTTCGCGGCCACGATCCCCGATTTGTAATCCAACTTTGTCGAACTCAAAGGCGAAGCGGGCGGGAGCAATCTCTTCCAAGGTGCCAAGAATCTGGCCAACTGTCGGCATTTGCGCATTTTACGCTTTGTGCCGCCTCTTAAAATAACTCGCAAATTTTGGTGCGAAATTAACTAAACTGTGAGAGACTCGGAGTGGACGTCTATGCTTTTCCCCAAACGAATTTCCAAAGCGTTATTGCTTAACCGCAAAAAAAAATTGACGGTTTTGTCAGCGATCTTTCTTGCCGCTTTTGCCACTGCTCAAACGCCGGTCACAACCTGGCACTACGACAATAGCCGCACTGGCCTGAACTCGACTGAAACGAAGCTGACACCAGCGAACGTTTCGCCGACCACGTTCGGCTTGCTTTTCGCCGACGCAGTGGATGGCCAGGTGTATGCCCAGCCGCTGTATGTGCCTGGAGTCACCATTAACGGCAAGGTGCACAACGTGGTCTATGTGGTCACCGAGCACAACTCGATCTATGCCTTCGATGCCGACACTGCGGGCACACCTCTTTGGCACGTAAACGAGGGCCCATCCGTGCCAAGTAACGATGCTTTTAACGGTTACACCGACGTGGTTCCAGAAATAGGCATTACAGGAACCCCAGTTATTGACGAGACTAATGGCAAAGGAATCATTTATTTCGTGGCAAAAACGAAGGAAGCAAGCGGGAGCAACAACTACGTTTACGTTCAGCGGATTCACGCTCTTGATATCACGACTGGAAACGAAGCCATTACTCCGAACGGTGCTTCAAGCCCCGGGCCAGTGCTCATCACGGCAACGGTGGCAGGAACTGGCGAGGGCACAGACGGGAATGGGAACGTACCCTTCAACCCTCTCTGGCAGTTCCAGCGGCCCGCTTTGCTCCTTTTGCCCATTCGTAAGGCGACTCTCGCAAAGACCCTCGTGATTGCATGGGCATCCCATGGAGATGCCAATCCTTATCATGGCTGGCTGATGGCTTATAACGCTAGTTCGCTTGCACAAATGAGCGTTTTCAATACAACCCCCAACGCACTTAATGATCCAAGCGGATACCCAATCGCAGCCGGCGGCGTTTGGATGAGCGGGTCTGGCATCGCTAGCGACGGAACAAGCATCTATTTCGCAACGGGCAACGGCACGTTTGATCCAAGCACAGCGGCATGGGGCGACTCGATTTTAAAAATGTCCCTGCCTTTTACCGTGACAAGCTCCTTTACGCCGAATGACCAGCTTAGCTTGGACGATGGCGACACGGATCAAGGCTCGGGAGGGCTGATCTTACTTCCTCCAAGCGTAGGCAGTACTGCGCATCCCAATCTGTTGGTTCAAGAAGGGAAGTCGGGCACCATCTATTTATGCGATGTCACGGGACTGGGCGGTTATAACCCAACGGACGCCATGGTTCAAGAAGTCGATGGAGCTAATGGCGGCGTCTGGGGTGGGATGGCTTACTATAACGGTAACGTTTATATCGGTAGTCCCGGTCACGCGATATCCGCGTTCGGAATATCGGAAGGTATTTTAACTTCCACACCGGTGACCGCTGCAAGCCAGGGCTTTAGCTGGCCAGCACCCACCCCCTCAATATCCTCTAACGGGACATCGAATGGCATTGTCTGGGCGGTGGATTCTAGCCTGTTCGGCAGCAAGGGGCCAGAGTATCTCTACGCGTACGATGCAACCACGTTGAACACCCTCTACAGTAGCGCAAGCCTTCAAGGGCGAGACAACTTTGGCTCGTCGGTTAAGTTCATCACACCGATAGTTTCAAATGGAAAAGTATACGTGGGTTCAGGAAGCACCATCGGTGTTTTTGGGTTGGAATCCTTTACGGCGAACCCAACATCCAACGTGGCGACCGGCAGTTTCTCGAGCTCCTTCCAGGTAACTCTCCACGATGCGACCCCTGGGGCGAGGATTTATTACACTCTGGACGGTACGATTCCGAATACCTACTCTGCCCGTTATTCGACTCCGTTCACAATCTCAGCCAATGCGACATTGGTGGTAAAAGCGGTCGCTACTGGCTATGGGCCAAGCTCGGCTGACTATTATTTCTATTCCTTCCCGCCGGTGGTTTCTGGCGGCACAGGCCTTACCGGCAAATACTACAACGGCACGATGACACCAGCGGGAACCGTAACTCTCACGAGGCTTGATCCAACCATCAACTTCAACTGGGCAGGCGCATCGCCAGGGGCAGGCATTGGTACAACGAACTGGTCTGCAGAATGGAATGGCTTTATCACGCCACAGTTCACGGGCCCGTATAATATTTACTTAATTGGCGACGATGGAATAAGACTCTGGCTTAATGGACGAGAAGTCATCAACGGCTGGGTTGATCAGGCCCCGACCGGTTATTCAAGTGGACGGTACAACTTGATCGCCGGCCACAAGTATCCGATTAAGATCGACTACTACCAGAATCAGGGCGGATCCCTTTGCCAACTTCAGTGGCAAACATTGGGGACGCAACTGGTGACGGTGCCGTCGACCCAGCTATCTCCGAACTAGGGAGATGCCGGACGCAACATTGCTGATGACAAGTTAGAACTTTGTCGTCAGCATCTTTGCGTGATCAGACCTATATTCTTAGTGTATTCGCCTATTCCCTCCAGTCTTAATAGTTAGCTGAAAGGCTGCGAATCCGCTAGGATATATATGCTTGCAAACAATCAATTCCCAAGTCTGCGGCTGGTTAACGTTAAGCAGCACTTCGTCGCTTTCGTCCTCGCCTGTTTAACTGCGGCAGCTTCGGCCCAAACTGCCGTGACTACCTGGCATAACGACAATAATCGCGTCGGACTTAACCCGAACGAGAGGATTCTGACGCCTTCTAATGTTAATGCGGCTTCATTTGGCTTGCTGTTTGACGATTCGGTGGATGGTGAGATTTTCGCTCAGCCTCTTTACGTTCCCGGCGTCACAATTAACGGTACGGTGCACAACGTCGTTTACGTGGCGACAGAAAATAACTCGGTTTATGCCTTCGACGCCGATCAAGCCGGATTGCCACTGTGGTCCGTAAACTTAGATCCTGGCATTCCCGCCTCGGACATCTTTCCCCCTTACTTTGACGTGGGTCCCGTTGTCGGCATCACTGGAACGCCCGTTATCGATGAGACAAATGGGAAAGGCATCATCTATTTAGTGTCAAAGGCTGGCAACAATGTGTCATGCGGCCAGGATCTGCACGCCTTAGATATAACCACTGGCAGTGAAGCAATTACGCCCCCGGGAGCTACGTCTCCGGGTCCCGTGAACATTGCATCGACCGTAAACGGCACAGGCGATGGCAGCGACGGGAATGGCAATGTGCCTTTTAACCCGCTTTGGCAAGCTCAGCGGCCTGCCTTGTTACTAATTCCTGGACCCAATGCGAATGCTCCAAAGACACTCGTCATTGCTTGGGCTTCGCACGGCGATGCCTACCCGTATCACGGCTGGCTAATGGCTTATAACGCGAGCACTCTCGCTCAGGAGGGAGTTTTCAATACGACCCCAAACGCAACCAGCGATCCAAATGGCGGCCTTGCGGCAGGAGGAATATGGATGAGCGGGGCGGGACCAGCGAGCGATGGAACTAGCCTCTATTTTGCGACCGGTAACGGCGCTTTCGACCCATCGACGGCGGCTTGGGGTGACTCGATTCTAAGAATGACTTTGCCGTTTGCAGTCGCTGACTCCTTTACGCCGAACGCCCAGCTTAGCTTGGACGATACCGATACAGATCAAGGATCTGGAGGCGTCATGCTGCTGCCGCCCAGCGTGGGCAGTAAGGCGCACCCTAAGCTTCTTGTTCAAGAAGGTAAATCGGGAACAATTTATTTATGTGATGTCACCGACCTGGGCGGGTACAACTCGACGGATGCGGTGGCTCAGGAAGTCGATAACGCGAACAGAGGCGTCTGGGGAGCGATGGCTTACTTTAACGGGCACATCTACGTCGGCGGCAGTAACGGCTCCTTGCAGTCTTTTGGAATATCTAGCGGCGCCATATCCACTCCAGCCATTGCAAGCTCTGCCAATAAGTTCAACATTTTTGGGACTACGCCTTCAGTTTCATCCAATGGAACAGCGAACGGGATCGTGTGGGCGATTGATACTGCCTCGTATACGAGTGACGGACAAGAATATCTTTACGCTTACGATGCATCGACGCTCAAAATGCTATATCGCAGTCCAAACGTGCAGGGCCCATCTGTATATGGGCCCGCCGTAAAATTTGTTACTCCTACGGTTGCAAATGGAAAAGTCTATGCTGCCGCAAACGGCACATTGGGAGTCTATGGCCTAGCAACCGCTTTACCAACTTCCAACGTGGCAAGCGGCAAATTTTCTAGCTCATTCCAAGTAACGCTTAGCGATCTAACTGCAGGAGCGAGGATTTACTATACGCTCGATGGCACAGTGCCGAACACTTACTCTAACCGTTATTCGGGCCCCATCACAATCAGTTCTAACGCAACTCTAGTTTTAAGGGCGGTTTTTGGGAATTATAAACCGAGTGCCACAAACTATTATTACTATTCATTTCCACCACTGGTTTCTGCCGGAACCGGTCTTACCGGTAAATATTTCAACGGAACCCAGACTCCATCCGGTACCCCGACGCTTGCCAGGCTTGACCCGACCATTAACTTCAACTGGGGTAGTGGATCGCCGGCTAGTGGAGTGGCTAGCACAAACTGGTCTGCGGAGTGGACAGGCTATATCACCCCTCAATTTTCTGGCCCGTATAACCTCTATGTGGAGAACTACGGCGGCGTACGGCTGTGGCTAAACGGGAGGGAAGTGATTAATGGTTGGATTGATATTTTCGCCAATTACTCTAGCGGCCGCTACGACCTAGTCGCTGGTCACAAATACCCTATAAAGATCGATTTCTTCGTTGATCAACAGGGTTCGTTATTACAACTGTCTTGGCAAACTCTAGGAACCCAGCTGGTTATCGTTCCCAAAACCCAGTTATCTCCGAACTAGGGGTTTTCCTAAGACTAAATTGGCCGATGGCAAGTAAATTAACTTGACATCGGTTTTTTAGCTGCCTAAGCTGAAAGGATTCTAAGATTCAGTTAGAAACTATAGGGATATAACAGCGTCAGATGAGTGGAAAGCAAACATCGGTTACGGATAACCCGAATATGACTACTGCAACACTCGTTCACGGTTCATCGGTCGCTCTCGATATCGATAGTGATATAGCTCTCGTTAAAAGGGCGCGCGAAGGGGATTTCACCGCTTTCGAGATCCTGTTTGAAAGGCATCGACAGTTGGTTTACAGATTTGCCTACCAGATGGCATCCAAACGAGATGATGCAGAAGATATCGTGCAAGAGGCCTTTGTTAGAGCCTATCAAAATCTTGGCAAATATAGAGACGAAGCCAAGTTCACCACCTGGCTTTTGCGCATCGTGACGAACCTGTGTACGGATATGGCGCGCATGTCGACCAGGCGCCAAACGCTGGAGCAGCAAGAAGCGACCGGCTCGCTCCTGTGGATGACGCAGGGTGACGTGGACGACCCGGTAGAGAACCTTTCCCAAGATATGAGAGCGGGGGCTTTACGAAAAGCATTGAACGCGATGCCTGCCCACCACCGAACGGTGATCATCCTTCGAGACTTGGAGGAGAAGGAATATTCAGAAATAGCCGAAATTCTAGGATGTACGGTTGGCGGAGCGAAGTTAAGAGTTTTGAGAGCCAGGAGGGCGTTGAGAGATCGAATTGCGCCGCTATTAGGCGAAGAAGAAAAGATATGAAACGCCGTGACGAAGACAGAATAATCGATTTGGCATTCGGAGAGATTCCGGATTCCGAGGCTGGCCGCCTCCAGGAACAGTACAACTCCAATCCTGCTGCTGCCCAAACCCTTTCCCAGTTCAAGAGGTTGAAAGCTGATTTACCCCTTTTGAACGATATTCCTGATCATCAGATCAGTACGGAACGCCTTCGTGAAGCCATTCTTCGGGGTGGTCTAAAGCAAAAGCGCAACTACTGGGCTTGGAGCCTGGTTCCTGCCTTGGCCGCTGCCGCTTCCTTATTCTTTTTGCTTCCACGCAACCCCTCTGCGCAAACGGTTTCGCGAGTTCAAACTCCCGCTCCGGAAACAACAGTTGCGTTTGAAACGCTTCCGTCGCAAGAGAGCGCTTTCCATCCTGAAACGGAGCTCACCAATCTGAACCATGCTGTCCGTTCCACTTATTCGTATGGCTCGGACAATAATGGCGATGATGCCAAGCCGGCCCTAAAGCAGCCGGAGAAGCGCAAACGCGAGTATGTGCCTGCCGAGCTAAACAGCTCAATGGTGGCGCTCAATAGCGCGGGTCAAGCCGGAGATGCTGTCATCCCGCAGACGGAAGCCGCGCCAGCCAATCAGCCTGCTTCGCAGGCACCCACCGATTTAACCGCCGCGCCGCCCGCAGATGATACTTCTGCTGCTGCGATGAACGACCCCCAGAAGATCATCGTGGTTCATGACGCGGAGGATAACAGCACGGGTGCCCAGCAAGCTACGGAGGTAGATCCCACCTCAAATGTTGTGGTTGGCGGCTAGCCTAATACTGATCCAGGGTGGCACCGCCAAGATCGCCGATCCCGCTTTGAACGCGGCCTGGTCGAAGATCCAGCACTCCGTTGTCATTATCGAACGCGGCCCGATCCGAAGGGGAACGGCCGCACTCATTGATGCGCAAGGCTATTTCATCACGGGCAACTCCGTGCTTGGCGGAGAGCAAACCGTGGATGGCGAATTCTTTGACGGACGCCATATCACCCTGGTCTTAGTTGCGGTTGATGCCCCAACGCAACTGGCTCTTTTGAAAACTAACGATCCAGTCGCCGACCGGCCGGTTGTAGCAATTTTTCAGCAGGGCGAAGAAAAGATCGACCCTGACCATCCGAAGAGCGTGGTAGCTGGCCTGCCTGCCGGGCCGATCATGGCAGAGTTGGTAAACACTCGCGCGCTTGCCTTACTGCGATCTCAAAGGTCGATCTCAACCCTCAGCGAGATCCACTTTGAAGCGCCACCCACCGGTATGGCGGGTTCGCCTATTTTCTCCACGGATGGCCGTCTTGTGGGGGTTTTACAAGCAACGTTGTCGACAGTTCCTACCGGCCCAAAGATATCGTGGAACTTCAGCGGTCCTTCTCGCAGCCAAGGTTTTGGCGGTGGAAGGGCCTACGGTCCCGGTGGCCTCACCGTGGCTTATTCACCCGGCCCGAACGTGTTAGATCGGGTGATAAAGGGCCTTATGAGCCCAAAACACGAAGTTTTACGTCCGGCGATAGGTGTGTGGTGCCGCGATGCGAAACGCCCCGGAGCCTTGGTGGATGCGGTTCTTGATGATTCCCCGGCCGGCCATGCCGGCATTAAAGAGGGCGACATTATCATCAACATTGAAGGGACCGTGATAAAGAGCCAGGTCGATTTTGGTCGAACGATGCTCGCCCAACCAGTGGGCACGGATATCCACATCTCGATCCTGCGTAGCGGCAAGTTGATGAATTTCCGAGTTAAAGTCGGAATGTAGTTAGTTAAGCTGGAAGCAGTTTTTCTTCCTTCAAAATCGCATTCGGGCCGGCTTCAAAATGCTTGATCTCCCACTTCATGGATCGCACGCCGCGCCATTCCTCGATCTTGGGAACAATAAGCATCTGCGCCTCGAACCCTTCCTCATATCGAGCCACTTTGCTGCCTTGCCCAAAAGCCATTCCTTTTACGACGTGGCCCGTCCCGTCCGAAGGTCGAATCACCAGGCGGGGATGGTCGGGGCTCTTGGTTTGTTCAACTCGGGCGACGCTTACACCGCCAATAGCAAACATGGGCTCTTCGTTGGCGTTTCCGTAGGGTTCAATGGCTTCTAAGGCGCTCACGGTTGCGAAAGTGACCTCGTTTGGCTCGACTTCCGCTTCCACGCAAAGCGATAACTCAAAATCCTTTGCGCAAAGACGAGTAGAAGCATAAAGCTCAAATGCCTTTGCGACTTCCGGGATCTGGGCGGCGGAGGTCGAGAAACCCGCCGCCATCGCGTGTCCTCCGCCAACTACTAAATCTGGATGGGCGCGGATCGCGTCGGCCAAATGGAAGCCAGGAATCGATCGGGCAGAGCCGCGGGCTTCGCCCGAAACAGGATCGATCGAAAGCACGAAGGCAGGTCTTCGAAACTTCTCAACCAAGCGTCCGGCGACCAACCCGATAATGCCCGGATGCCAGTTGTTCTCGCCGATCACGATCGTGGCACCTTCGTGCAGCCCTTCCGCCATGACACGCTTCACTGCTTCTTCAACAATCTCATTTTGCTTTTCGCGCCGGTTTTTGTTGATGACCTCGATCGTTTCTGCCATCTTCTTGGCGTCCTCATTGCTGCCAGTCAAAAGCAAGTTGAGTGACCGTGCGGCGTCATCGGTGCGGCCTGCAGCGTTCAAGCGTGGCCCGAGAATGTACCCGATATCGCGGGCTTTAAGGGGTCCTCGATTTTCTTCCAGCATCCCACTTTCGCGTAGGAGAGCTTTAATGCCTTCCTTTCGAGACTCGAGCAAACAACCTAAGCCGTGGCGAGTGATGATTCGGTTCTCGCCGACAAGCGGCATCACGTCTGCCACCGTGCCCAGCACGGCCAAGTCTAAAAAGGCCCGACGGTAGTTTTCTTTCTTAAATCCAAGTTCAGTCGTTAAACCTTCACATAACCGGAAGGCAACGCCAACTCCCGAAAGCTCTTGGAACGGATATTCCGAGCCCTCCCGATGGGGATTAACCATGGCGTGGGCTTCGGGTAAGGTTTCGCCAATCGTATGGTGGTCGGTTACGACCACGCGCATTCCCGCATCTTTTGCTGCTTGCACCTGCTCGTGCGCGCTTACACCGCAGTCGCAAGTGAGGAAAAGCTTTGCTCCGGCGTCCTTGGCTTCTTGTACCGCCATCAAATGGATGCCGTAGCCTTCCTTCATTCGGTGAGGAACGTGCACCTTTACCTTGCATTTAATACTCTGCAAGAACCGAGTTAGGAGGGCCGCGCTGGTAACGCCATCCACGTCGTAGTCGCCATGGACATAGATGAGGTCGCCGTTGTCGCGTGCTTTAAGAATCTCGTTTCGTGCTGCGATGTAGTCGGGCAGCTTTTCTGGATCGCCGAGGCTGTCTAAAGATGGGTTCAGGAATTCGTGGGCAGTTTCGGGTGTATCGTAGCCACGATTCACTAGGACCGAGGCGACTAGGGAAGGAACGCCGAGAGCATCCTCAAGCGCTTGCTCCTTTTCTTTTTTACGGGGCGCAGCCGTCCATCTCACAATATGTTCAATTGGCGCTGCCATAGCAAAGTATGGACGGAACGGCGCACAGTGCGCGGTTCACAATTTTGCGCTCTTTATGCTTCTACTGGTTGGCCGGTTCGACCATTCCAGTTTGCTCGGCGACCTTTCCGTTATTGATCACCCGAAGGTTAAAGATCGCCCCCTCCTGAAGGCCGGAGAAGGGAAGGTTGCCGACGAGCGTTGTGGCACCCGAAATTGCTTGCCCGTTAAGATAAAGCTGCACGCTTTGACCGTTTGTAACGTTCCAGGTCACCTCGCCGCTATAGCCTTGGTAATCCTGCCCGGTGACGTTGACTTGGAATGACTGAAGGTCGGGGTTGGCCGTTGCTGCGTTCGAACCACCGCCCCCATTTCGAGAGATGGTGGCCGATTTTGTGGCGGGAATATCCAGCGAAACGGACACTGCCCCTGAAGCGGCTGAACTGACAGAACTGTCTCCACCTGGTCCAATCGGCTGGTTGTCCAAGGCGGGTTCGTCGCTTATCTGGTTAGCCACGCGAATCGGAATCTGGTCGTGATTACGGGAGGGTCTACCGGTCGCCTGCCTAAAGTTGCTGGAGCCAGGCGTCCAGTAGGAAATATCGCCAAGTGCGAAAAAATCTCCTTGAGTTTTTGGCGCGGAATAAGTGTGAATAACCGATGGTGTAACAATTTCTTGATCACTAATCGACTTTTTAGACTGCATTACCACGAAACCGACGAGGAGTAAAGCGGCAGCGGGAATCAAATAATGCCATCTAACCTTGGCAAAGAAGCCGTTGTCTCCCTCGACTCTGTACCCACGAAGAACAAGCGCTTTGTTTACAGCCTGAACCGGGCCAACGCCCTTTTGGTAGAGAGTTTGAAGATATAGGGGATCGAGATCATCAATAGCCACGCCGGGCTTTTGGTGAGAAAGCTCAACGCTGAAGACTTTCAACCATGCTTGGTAATCCATGCTAGTTTCCCAATAAAATGCTGTACCTAATATCTATCTTACAGCACGTTATGATTATTGGACGACAAGCACGCAAACTTTGTGCCGCATGCGAGTTTTTATAGCCGCTTTGATTCGAACATTGAGAGTGAAACAGCCCTCTCGGTCAACTGACGGTTTGAATTTCACGCAAAGACGCAAAGCTCGCCCCTATTGGGAAAAACAATTTGGCAATTTGGCTAGCCAGTTGTATAATAATATCAGCAGCTTATATTAAACGTTTAATATTAAAAATTAAACGATTTACTCAAGGTGTGGGATAACGACAATGGGTGCAAAGATGCTGGACATTGCAAATAGGGCAGGGACGTCGATTGCCGCCGTTTCCGTGACCCTTAATGGCGCAAAGAGCAAAACCCTCGGCGTGAGTCCTGCCACACGAGAAAAAATCCTCCAAGCGGCTGAAGAACTTGGGTATCGCCGAAACCCATTGGCGGGAAGCTTGGCTACCGGAAGGACCCACGTTATCGGGTTCATGCTTCCAAGTGTTGAAGGCTATTCCGATCACGACCCGTTTTACACTCTCGTGGCTAATGGCATCACGGGCGCGGCATCCGCTCGTGGATACAACGTGATGCTCTACACGGCCACCGCTGAGAACCAGGGCCTTCGTGCGGCCCGCATGATTGATAAGCGAATCGATGGCTTGGTGCTTGTGAGCCCTCCCAGCAGCTCACCCATTTACGAAGAATGCGAGAGGCAAGGCATTCCGGTGGCGACGATTCTGGGAGACGATACCGCCACCGGGCCCCACATAAAGTCGGACGACTACGAAGGTGGGAAACTTGCAACAAATCACCTTTTAAAGCTTGGCCACGTTAAGATCGCACATCTACACGGCCGGTTTGGCGTTTCAACCACTCTTCCGAGAGAGCAAGGATACAAGGACGCAATGTCCGCCGCGGGTTCCTCCGCATTATCGGTGCCGGGCGACTTCAATCGAAATACCGGAAGAGAGTCCACCCTAAAATTGATGGCCCTCCCCGAAGGTGAGCGGCCCACCGCAATATTCGCGGCCAACGACCTTTCTGCTCACGGAGCGCTTGACGCGATCCGCGAATGCGGTCTCGAATCACCAAAAGATGTGGCCATTGTAGGCTACGACGACACTTGGTATTCCACCGTCGTCCAACCTACTCTCTGCAGCATTCATATGGGTGTTGCGGACCTTGGCCGCCGTGCTGCCGATTTACTAATTTCGATCCTGGAGGGCGCCTATATTGTGGATACCCACCCGGTTCTTCCAGTCTCACTCGTCATCCGCGAATCTTCTGGCTCTCCGAGGGTCTAGTGATTTCATATCTATTCATTTGCACCGAAGCAATCAGTCACAACGGAGTCATTCAAAAATGCAACCAAAGAAAAAAAGCGCATTTACGCTTATTGAACTTCTCGTCGTAATCGCGATCATCGCGATTTTAGCGGCCATTCTCTTCCCGGTTTTTGCCCAGGCAAAGGCCGCCGCAAAGAAAACTTCTTGTCTATCCAATCTCAAGCAGATCGGCACCGCGGTTTATCTGTATGCTAACGATTACGATAACTGGATCCCAGCCTCTAACGGATATCACGGGTATCTATTCGCGGCCTATTTGATGCCGTACGTTAAGAGTCGCGGCATTTTCAAATGCCCATCAAGCCCATATCCGCAGGGAACAACCCAGCACGTAGAGCAGGACGCGGGGGCGCGGGCAACTATTGGATGATCCCGCCGAGCGACCCTTGCATCGGACTAGGCACTTCGATTTACGGCACTGCCTACGATTCAGGGCTCGACAACTATTTCAGCGATATCTATCCTCCAATGGACTACCTGCCCAATCCCGTTCTATCGAGTTGGAACCCTGGCTGTACGAGTTCTTCGGGAGTAGGATCGATTGCGGGCGCAAACCTGGATACCGGAGACGCTCCCGTGGGATCGACCGGCTATATCGGAGGCGGATTCCCAACCGCCGGCGAGACGGTTGGCATCATCTCTCCCGCGAAAGCGGTTCTCATTACGGACTTCCCGCTTGATAACTCCATCTGGCCCGGTTCGACGTTCTGGGGCTCGGCTTACACCGGCCTTCACAACGGAACCACTAACGTAGCCTTCTGCGATTCTCATGCACACAGCTACGCAAACACGCAGCTCGAACCCTACGGTTACGAAGCAGCTTGGAACCTGTGGCCCTACGATGGTTCAAATCCCAAGAGCGGAACCATGTACCCGCTTTGGGGCACGAATCAGGCAAGCCCTCCTTTCCAGCAATAGCTTCGCCTTGCAAGGTGGCTTCGCGTTATGCGAGCCACCTTGCCTTTTTACAAAAATATGCGAAAAACATTTTTAACTGTTGGGGCGCTTTGTGCATTGGGATACAGCGCTGTTGGATGCTCTGGCATCGGTGATGCGCCGGCCGGGCCATCGCCTGCCGAGTATCAAAAAAAGCTTGATAGCATGAGCCTGGACGACAAGATCAAATGGATCAACTCGAGCCCAATGACCCCAACTCAGAAGGAGAAGATGATCGAGGACGCCAAAGCGAAAGCGGGAGCGAAGTAGGCTTTTATTCTTTTATGAAAGGGCTTCTTTTTTTGTTGGTTATTTGCGCGGCGCAGCTTGGCTTTAGCCAACGACCTTTCTTACGCGGAGGCGATGTCTCTGAAATCCCGGAGGAGGAAGCGGCAGGTGCCAAATACTTCTACAAGGGCCAACAAGAAGATCCACTGAAGCTGCTTAAACAGGCGGGTTGGAACTACATAAGGCTTCGAATCTGGAATAACCCAAAAGACGGCTTTTGTGACGAAAGCCATACCCTTGCCATGGCCAAGAGGGCCAAGGCAGCCGGCCTAATGGTTGGCATCGATTTTCACTATTCGGATTATTGGGCTGACCCCGGCAAGCAGTACAAGCCGGCAGCTTGGAAGAATCTTTCCTTCGAGGACTTGGCAAAAGCGGTTCACGACTATACAAAAGAAGTCGTTTCTAAACTTGTGGCCCATGGAACGCCACCTTACATGGTTCAGGTTGGCAACGAGATCGGAGCAGGCATGCTGTGGCCCGACGGAAAGATTACCTCTGCCGATCCGAACGAATGGCAGCGGCTATCGACTCTGTTGAAGGCGGGAATCCAGGGCGTTCATGATGGGCAAGGCGCAAACCACATCTTAACGATGATCCATTTGGAGCGGGGTGGCGACAACTCTGGCGCGGTTTGGTGGTTCGATCACCTTGCTCCATATGGAGTCGATTTTGACGTGATCGGGCTATCCTATTATCCTTTTTGGCATGGCCACCTTAGCGCGCTAAAAGCGAACCTAGCCGACCTTGGGCCGCGTTACAAGAAACCAATCTACATAGCGGAAACGGCCTATCCGTGGACGGCCGATGTTCCGGGCCACTTTTCCGAAATTCTTTCAAAGCTTGAATCTGGATATCCAGCCACTCCCTTGGGCCAATCGCAGTTTCTGAAGCAGGTCATCGACATTACCAAACAAGATTCGGGCGGTTACGGGAGCGGAATTTTCTACTGGGCGCCGACTTGGATCTCAACTCCACAAAGGTCAATCCCTTGGGATGTTCTCGCAACTTTCAATAAGGATGGCAAAGCTTTACCCGCAGTAGATACCATCGGCGGTAAAAACTAACTTCAATGCGCAAATCATATATAAACCCTAAATTTCCTAGTCTTTGGCACGGCGGAGATTATTGCCCTGAGCAGTGGACTCCGGAGATTTGGGATGAAGATGTGCGTTTGATGCAGAAATCCCGTTTCACGGTGGCGACGATGGGGATGTTTGCATGGGCAAAGCTGGAACCGAGTGAGGGAGTTTATGACTTTGGCTGGTTCGATGAAGTTGTTGACAAGCTGACGAAAGGGGAGCGGTGGTTCATCCTCGGGACTCCGAGCGCGGCGCCTCCCGCGTGGTTTTCCAACAAGTATCCGGAGACGTTGCGTACGCGCCCTAATGGTGTGCGGCAGAGACATGGAAACAGGGTCAACTTCAACATCGGCTCGGCTTTGTACCGAGAAAAAACGCGGGAAATCAACCGAAAGCTAGCCGAGCGATATGGTAACCATCCGCGGCTTTTGGCCTGGCACCTTTCTAATGAATACAACGGCGAGGATTACAGCCAGGACAGCATCGAGCAGTTCAGGGAATGGCTGCGATCCAAATTTAACAACGATCTTGGCGCCTTGAACCACGCTTATTGGACCGCGTTTTGGGGTCACACCTACGGAAGCTGGGACGAGATCGATCCACCTGGAACGCCTTATGGCGAAACCGCGGTGCAGGGTTTAACAGTCGATTGGAAGCGCTTCGTAACAGATCAGACGATCGACTTTATGCTGAGCGAAGCGGAGCCATTGCGCGAGCTAACGCCAGACGTTCCTATCACCACCAACATGATGGGCACCTATCCAGGCCTCGACTATCGGAAAATGGCCAAGCACCTGGACTTCATTTCTTGGGACAGTTACCCGGCTCCCAAAAAGCCGCTTACCGATCCTCAAACTTGGATCACGGTTGGTTTTCGCCATGACCTGATGAGGTCCCTTAAACCGGATAAGCCGTGGCTCCTGATGGAATACACGCCTAGTTCTGCCAACTGGTACGACGTAATGGCCCTCAAGAGGCCGGGTATGCACCGGTTTGAGAGCCTTCACGCTCTGGCTCACGGCGCGGATGGGCTGCAATACTTTCAGTGGCGACAGTCCCGGGGCGGGCAAGAGCAGTTTCACGGGGCGGTGGTAAGCCATTCAGGTTCAAACACACGAATTTTCGATGAAGTCTGCGAAGTAGGTATTGAGCTCGATACCTTTAATAACTTGGCCGGTAGCACGGTGAAATCCGAGGTGGCGCTGCTTTTCGATTGGGAGAACCGTTGGGCGCTGGAAGCCGCTTGCGGCCCGATCCAAGGGGACAAGAAATACGAGGAAACTGTTCCCGATTTTTATCGGGCCTTGATAAAGGCCGGAGTTTCTGTCGACATCGTCGGGCAAGACGATTCTCTGGATCGATATAAGCTGGTGGTCGCGCCTATGGCTTATAGCCTTCGGCCAACCTTTATCGAAGAAGTCAAACGGTTTGTAAAGAATGGCGGGCATTTTCTCACCACCTACCTTTCGGGGTGGGTTGATGAAAACAGCCTCGTCTTTGAGGGAGGGTTCTTGGCGCCTTGGTCGGAACTCCTTGGTCTCACCAGCGAGGAATTAGATGCTCTCTATAAAGATCAAACCAATTCGGTGGACTTCTTGGGAGAAAACTCCCTAGGTGTTGCGGGACAGTTTCAGGCCACCGAGTTCTGTGAAATCGTCCACCCCACCACGGCGGAGCCGTTGGCAGTGTTCCGGGGTGAGTTTTACGCCGGAAGCCCGGCTGTTACAGGAAATAAATTTGGCGCCGGGGTCGCTTATTATCTTGCCGCTCGCACGGAGACAGCCTTGCTGGATGTGCTCCTTTCCAAGTTGGCTAGAGCTGCGGGAGTCTCTTCGGTTGTGGATTTCGAGCTTCCGATGGGCGTGATGGCAAAGAAAAGGGAAGCCGAAGATTCCGAGACGCTGTTTTTGCTAAACACCCTTTCCGAGCCGACAGTAATAACCAGCGAGAAGTGGGGAAGCATCAGCATTGCTCCCTATAACGCGGCAGTCCTCACTAAATCCAGAGAACTGATAGCATAAGGATAGATGACTACGAAGCTGGGTCTTTCGCTGCTCGCTGTCGGGGCTGTTGTCGTGGCCGCCGCGGTCTACGGCGACATGGCTGTTTCGAGACAGGGTGAGAGCGGAAAAGTTACGGTTGTCTATTGGGAAAAGTGGACGGGTGCCGAAGGCGAAGCCATGCAGAGGGCCGTTAACGATTTCAATGCCTCGCAGAATCGCATTTTCGTTCAATACCTCAGCATCAGCGACATCGATAAAAAGACGCTGCTTGCTGCCGCAGGCAGCAACCCTCCCGATGTCGCGGGGATTTGGCAAGACCAGGTGGCCCAGTTCGCCGACGCGAAAGCCCTGACTGACCTTACGGACCTGGCCGCCCAAAACAATGTTAAGGCAAGTGACTACATTCCCAGCTTTTATGATGGCCTTGTCTATCACGATAGGCTTTGGGCGTTGCCAAGCACCCCCAGCGTTATTTGCCTCTATGTCCGCGCGGACTTGGTCCCAAAGGAATACGCCACCCAGGAAACCTTCCCGAAGACTATCGAAGCTTTCGACGACCTTATGTTCAAGATTTCAACTAAGAACTCTAACGGAACGCTGAAAATGGCTGGATTTCTTCCGGCAAGCCCTGGGTGGTACCCGTGGGCCTGGGGCCCCCTATTCGGGGGCAAGCTCTTCGTAGGCGATAAGCTAACTATAAACTCGCCCGAGAATTTGAAGGCATTTGAATGGACGGCCCTTTTTCCAAAAAACCTTGGAGCGCAAACCATAGCCAGTTTCCAAAGCGGATTCGGCGCTTTTGCGACGCCGCAAGATCCTTTTTTGGATGGGAAGACCGCCTGTGAGATCAACGGCGTTTGGAAAGCCGGATACATCAACGGGGCTCACAAGACTTTTCCTTGGTTCGTTGTGCCATTTCCGTATCCTAAGGATCATCCAGAATTGGCAAACCACGCCTTTATTAATGAGGATGTTTTGGTCATTCCTCGGGGGACAAAGCACCCGAAGGAGGCGTTTGAGTTTGTGAAATTCATCCAAAGGCAAGATGTGATGGAGCGGCTATGCGCGGCTCAAGGGAAGAACACTGCCTTGGCAAAAGTGAGTGAAAACTTTTTCAAAACTCACCAGAATCGCGAGATTCGTTATTTGGACCACATGGCCCGTTCCAGCAATGTGATCCCCGCCCCACAGATTGGCATTTTCCCGCAGATCAGGAACGAGATCAGCGTGGCCGCACAGGAAATAAACACAGATCAGAAGTCTGCTAAGCAGGCGCTGGACGATGCCCAAAATCGGCTTGAAGGACAATGGCAACTCTATCGAACACAGATACTAGGGGATGCGAAGTGAGCAAAAGCCGAGACCTCCGAATTGGCTTACTGTTCGCCTCCCCTTGGATCATTGGCTTCTGCGTATTTCTGCTTTACCCGGTGGTTGCCTCCCTCAGATATTCGTTCACAAGCTACTCAGTTCTTAACCCTCCTCGTTATATAGGGCTCGCCAATTATCAGGAGCTCGCGGGGGATAGCGTGTTTTGGGGAACCATGAAGAACACTCTGCTCTATCTGATAGGGGCGGTCCCACTCATGACGGTGGTGGCGATAGGATTGGCCCTTCTGCTCAATACAAAGGTGAAGGGGATGGCTTTTTATCGGGCCATGTTCTTTATGCCTTCGCTGGTCCCGATGGTTGCCCAGGGCACGCTTTTTCTCTGGATCTTCAACGGCGATTATGGAGTGCTCAACACACCGTTTCGAAAGCTTGGGTTAACGCCGCCAAACTGGCTCGGCGATCCCACCTGGACAAAATGGACCCTCGTTCTTATAGCCATATGGGGCTGTGGCCAGGCGATGATTTTGTATTTGGCCGGTCTGCAAGATGTGCCTGCCTCACTTTACGAAGCTTCCGAACTCGATGGCGCCGGACTGTGGCAGAAGACGAAAAACGTCACACTGCCGATGCTATCGCCGGTCATTCTCTTCAACGTGATTATGGGGATCATTGGGGCAATCCAGTTGTTCGCGGTTCCTTACGTGATGTTTCCGGACGGCCAACCGGCAAGGTCCACTTACTTCGTAACGAGCTACCTCTACGATAACGCGTTTAACTATCAGCGAATGGGCTATGCCAGCGCCATCGCTTGGGTGATGTTCGTTGTCACTCTCATCCTAACCTTGTTTGCCATTCGGTTTTCGGATCGGCACGTTCACTACGGGAGCAACTGATGACGGGAAACAAGGTTTGGAAAACAATCTCCACCCACATGGTGCTCGTGATTCTCACGCTCATTTTCATTATGCCTGCGCTATGGATGCTCTCCACTGCCCTTAAGCCGGCCCAGGAGACAATGACCAATCCTCCGCACTGGATCCCCTCGAAGATTATGTGGGGCAACTTTCGCGAGGCGATCGATTACGGCAGGAGTGAGGTCGGCTTTACGCCATTCCTTGTTTACTTGCGCAATACAGTCATCATCACCCTCCTCTCCGTGTGCGGAGCGGTGATCGCTAATTCCCTGGTGGCCTATTCCTTTGCTCGGCTGAAGTGGCCGGGGCGGGACTTCTTCTTTGCGGTAACGCTAGCCACCATGATGGTGCCATTTCCCGTGCTCATGGTGCCCACCTTTGGGCTTTTCAAATCGCTGGAGTGGATAGGAACGTTTAAGCCGCTTTGGGTGCCCATGTTCTTTGGCAATGCATTTTCGATTTTCCTGTTGCGCCAGTTCTTTAAATCTCTGCCCGGAGAACTTTCGGAAGCGGCTAAGATCGATGGCTGCAGCGAGTTTGGGATATTTACGGACATCATTTTGCCGCTCTCGAAGCCGGCTCTAGTGGTGGTGGCCCTGTTTACGTTTATGGGCGCCTGGAACGACTTCTTGGGCCCCATGATTTATCTGGTCGATCAGAAGACGTTTACGCTATCGCTGGGTTTGCAAAACTATCAAACCCAACACGGCGGAACGCCGTGGAACCTGCTCATGGCAGCGACCCTGTTGGTGATTTTGCCCGTTTTGATTGTGTTTATCTTTGCCCAACGGGTGTTTATCCAGGGCATTGCGACCAGTGGCTTCAAGTAAGTCAGGCCGTTTCGAGGTCTGCCGTAACTTTTAGTGCCGCCGCCGCTTCGGCTTCTTCCGCAGCTTTGGCCTTGGCTCTTCTGTCGAGAAGTAGAAGGCCCGCGATAAGCAGGAGAATGCCGAGAATGCTGACGACAGTGCCCGTCGCTTCCATTGTGAACTCGTTTGCCGTGCTCTTTTCCAAAGAGGATTGAGCGCCAATTAAAAGTATTTTTCGAATACTGGAAATGAGAGCGACGACGAGGAAGTCTTTAATGGTCGCTTCTAAATTTCGGGCCTGAATATAGGTTAGGATGGTGCTAAGAAGCTCCAGAACGACGACGCCAAATAAGAGATCGCTTAAGAAGGTTAGGGCGATCTCTCCAAATCTCTCGGCAAATGGCTGTGGCTCTTCTGTTTTTTCGGGAGATTTATTTGTAGCCGCGCCGGGCTCTGAGGTTGTGTTTGAGTTTTCCTGCGCCGGGGTAGTCTGCGCACTAATCAGGGGTTTCCCTGTCTCTTGGTTTTGGGTCACTGCTGGTTTTAGCTGCGTCAGGTCCGCAACGAAACTGTACGTGCCGTAGCCGATGATGCAGAGCGACAGGAGGAGCAAAAACAGCGCAACAATGACGTGAGCGACGCCATCTCCGCCTTCCAAGTAGTGCACAATGCCGTGCTTATGCCCAGAGCCATGATCGGAAGGAGAATGTGCCATAGTCGCGTCCGGTCAACGGCTATAGCCGCTAACTTTTGGTTAGAGACGAGGCAATAAGATCGATTGATGCTGGCAATATGGTGAGGTATTGAGTGTGGCAAGCTCTCGCTGGGCAAACTACTCCGAAAGCGCCAAAGATTCTCAGGATTCTCTTGAGTCAATTAGCGCCGATACGTGGAAGGAAGCCGTGGGCCGATTTGGGAGTGCGGTGGCCCGGAGCTTGTTGCAAGGGCATTAAATTTGTAGGCCGCAAAATTCAAACCTCTCTCTTCGGGAGATCGTTGCACGTTAAAGATTTGCCGTGGATCGAAACTTCAGGAGCCTCCCAAACCAAACCTCTCTCCTCCGCGAGGGAGGTCGGTGAGGTACGATCCGGGAGGGAGGGGAAAGGTGTTTAGTCGCGAAGCACATAAAGCGAGCTCCATGCAACAGCCTCGAACTCGCCGCATTCGAAAATGTTTGCAGAACTAGAGGTCGAACTTCGTCGAAATTCCTCGCACGGAGTCGGAGCCCACAAAAACCTCAAACTCGCCAGGATCAACGCGCCATTTCTCATCCGGCCCGTAGTAGCCCAAATGTGACTCGTCCAAATCAAACTCCACGACCTGCCGGCCCTGGAGTGAAGCGTGCTGAAAAGCCTTCAGCTCTTTAACCGGTCGAGCAGCTACCGCAACCTCATCCCGGATGTAAAGCTGAACGACTTCATCGATATCTCCCGAAACCATACAGGTGACCTTAAACTTGTCGCCGCGACGCGAAGCCTTTAGATCGCTATATTCCGAAGACCCATAACCCAAACCGAAACCAAAGGGATAAAGAGGCGAATCTTTCTCATCCACATACCTCGAAACGCCGCGCTCGTAAGGATCCAGGGGCCGGCCGGTGCGCCGGTGGTTGTAATAAATCGGAATCTGGCCAGTGGAGCGAGGGAAGGTAACAGGCAAGCGGCCGCTAGGACGCGTCCGTCCGGACAAAATCTCCGCAACCGCCAAGTTGCCAACCACCCCAGGATGCCAGGCAAACAAAATCCCATCTACGTTGGCTTCCAGCCAGCTTAGGTTGATTGGCCGGCCCGCGTAAACCACGGCAATGACCGGAACGCCTATTCGGTGAACGCCCTTAATAAACTCCAGTTGGCCAGGGGGCAAATCGATGGTGGTTGTCGAGTTAGCTTCTCCAGTTCTTTGGGCGGTTTCGCCTACAGCAACGATGGCCACATCGCAGTAACGGGCCATGTTAATGGCCTCATCGGCATGGTTTGAAAACAGAAACTCTCGAGAGCTAAACTCGCTGGAGCAGGCTTCTCTAAGGGTTACCACATCGGAAGCGAGACCATCCAAACACCAGGTGCCGAGCATGGCAGCCTGTTCGTCCATCATCGGACCAAAGAGTCCGATCTTCTTGTGGTCCGCCGTTAAAGGTAGGATCCTATCGCTATTCTTGATCAAAACGATGCTCTTGCGGCAGAGGTCCAGCACCTTTTCTTTGTTTGTCGCGGTGAAATGCCTCTCCTCGATCAATGACTCATCGGTGTAGGGATTCTCGAACAGACCTAAATCTTGTTTAACAAGCAGCAGACGGCGAACCGCATCATCGATCCACTCCAGCGAAACCTTTCCGGACGCAAGCAACGCCCCAAGATTGCCGAGATAGCAATCGGAAGCCATGTCCACATCGATCCCGGCGGAGAGCGCTAAAAGCGCCGCTTGTGCCTTATCCGCAGCTACTCCGTGAGTAATAAGCTCTTCTACTGCTCCCCAATCGCTTACCGTAAAGCCTTCAAAGCCCCACTCGTTCTTTAAAATGTCTCTTACTAGGCGTGGGTCGGCGGTGACAGGCACGCCGCCCAAGTCGTTAAAGCAGGTCATGATGGACGCGACACCGGCCTCAACAGCCGCCTTAAAGGGCGGCATGTAGATGTTGCGCATGGAGAAAGGCCCAATCTCGCCGGAGTTGTAATCTCGTCCACCCTCTACGCTTCCATAGCCCACAAAATGCTTTGCGCAAGCGGCAATCTGCAGCACCCCATCTTTGCGTTCCTGAAGACCTTCAATACTCGCACGGGCTAGCACGGAGGCCAAATGGGGATCTTCTCCGTAGCTTTCGGCGATTCGTCCCCATCGCCCGTCCCGGGCGATATCCAGCATGGGCGTATAAACCCATCGGACCCCATCGGCATAGGCCTCCTGAGAAGCAACCCTTGCTGCGTTATGAACCAGTTCGGGCGACCAACTGGAGGCTTGGCCCAGCGGAATGGGCGCCACCGTTCGGTGGCCATGGATCACGTCTCTTCCAACGAGAAGAGGGATGCCTAAACGCGACTCTTCTTTGGAAATCTTCTGGAGGCGGTTGATGTTTTCAACACGAACGCGGTTCTGCTTTTCATTGCCTGCGTAGGCGCTGGTGGCGCAAATCAAGGATCCCAAGCCGCCAC
The DNA here is from genome assembly GCA_036502005.1 of Fimbriimonadaceae bacterium. Lineage (GTDB taxonomy): Bacteria > Armatimonadota > Fimbriimonadia > Fimbriimonadales > Fimbriimonadaceae > DASXZH01. Next base: position 5,595 of record DASXZH010000075.1, on the reverse strand, counting down.
TCTGGATAAGCTCTGCTCCTGCATCGCTTTCGTTAGGAACGAGGTTGAGCTGGCCGACCTTCTCTTCGAGGGTCATTTTGGCGAGCAAGCTGTTTACTTTGTCGTTCGAGTTAGGCATCGGCGGTAAACGTGAAAAAACCGATTCGCAGGGCCTTGCTGAACCGGTTAAGGCGATGAATCGCTGCAAACATTATGACAGTGGTAGTTAAGCGGTGAAGTATCGGATACGACCAGGGTCACTTTTTTGATTCACGAAGATGTCGTTCGATCGTTTTGAAGTCTTGTTCAAGCATTTCCATGGTGTATTCGTTGAACAGTTCGTGCCGATCGAAGAATGCCTCGCGCGCCTCGTAGTCGTTTAATCCTAAAAGTGTAGCTCCTTTGTTACGAGAGATCACATGCTGACGCACTGCCTCAACGACTACGGCTTCGGTTACCCATGCAGAAAGCTCCTTATCGCCAAACTTGGCTAGCAACAGTGAGCGAAGATCTTCGGGGATCAAAACTGGTTGTATATGCGCGGGCTGTGCCATATATTTAAGTGGGTTTCCTCACATCTCAAGTGACAATGGGAAATCCCAATTCATTTTCCCACAATAGTGATCATGGATTACATAGTGGACGTAATTGCGCGATTAAAGGAGGCTGCGCAGTCTCTACAACGATTGGGTTACGAGGACTCGGCAAGCGAAATTTGGGATATCACGGCGCAGTTGATGGAGGATCGGATAAAGGAGTTGCGGCAAGCGGCATCAGTGTAATATCGCGATGCGGGAGTTGGGCCTTTGTGAATCCACACAACATACGATATTTGCATCGAGCGCAGTTACGCAAATTATCTGTTTGGGGAAAGTTATCCCGTTCAGCCACATAGAAGCTATTGTTTAATCCTCTTTTCTTCGTGGCGTGGTGTACGGTCTTCGAGTTTTCCAGCTGATCCTGAGTCAGGATCAGCTGGCGCACTTCATCCAAATCGCGATCAGTCACTTCTAAGTCGAAATGGGTGTCTGCAGAACCTAACCAAACAATGTGGCTTACGATTTCGCTCAATGCGTATCCGTTGGCAAGCCCCCAAAGCGCGTAAACAGCCATTTGTTGTTTCGCGTTAGCCTTTGCCTTATCAGTTATTCGCCCAGTCTTCCATTCATATAGGTGTAATTTGCCATCGCGTTTTAGACCGAAATCAAACACGGCGTAAATTCGAAGTCCATCTGCTCCTCCAAGTCCCAAGGATAAGTCGGCTTCGATCCAGCGACCTTCATGAAGATTGGTATCTACTTCCAACCAAAGTTGTTCCCCTTCCCGTTTTCGTTTCGTTTTCCTTATTGCTTCCCAAACGGAACCAGATTCAAAGTTTTGCAAGGACTCGATAATCGATTGTTGGCCAGCAAATAGCGAGCCGAAATAGTGTTCTCGATAAAGGTCCTGATCAAAGATCGGTCCAGAGGATGAGGGGCGCCTATCTTCCTTTATGGTATTCACAAATTCACGGCTTTGTTCGATTGAGCGGCGATATCGAGCGAGAGCAAACTCCTGGAGGTTTACGGGTGCAATTCCTATCTGGCGATACTGTTGGAGCCAAAGAGCTAAGACGTCATGGACTATTAGGCCCGCGAGCTGCTCGGGAGTGGTGATTCTTCTCAGGTAGTTTACGAGTTTCTCGTCTTGATCACCCCAAGAAAAATAGTCATAGTAGAACCGCCTCGGACAATACTCATAAGATCGCTGGCGCGAAAAACTCCAGGAACGCTTCCTTGCTGTACCCATGTCAGCCCTCGTTGAATCCTTCTACAGTTTCCCAAAGCACCGACCATGGCCTAATCTTTGGAACAGGCCGAATGGGTGTTTTGGGGCCTGGTCTGCCGATGATCATCCATCGAAAAGAACATCTTGATTGGGAACCGCGATAAAGCAGCTCTTGTGCTCTACACAGTGGAATCTCGGGCTTTCTCGCTTTGGGATCGCGCCTATTGTATCGAAATACAAATTCGTCAATATTCTTCTGCAAATGCTTTCCGCTGAACGAGCCCTGGTGAGTCGTAAAGATGATGCGCTTGATAAGTGAGATGGCTCGATTGACGCATTTGAGATGCACTGTGGCCAACTTTTCGCCGCCCTTTGCAATCGCAGCCTGACCACGGTGATAGCATTCCCGAGAATCTAACACGTAACCTTTCTTGGCAAGACTCGCATACTGCTTGGCCGCATCCGAAATGAGATATGAGCCAGTCACGACAGTGCTCTCAACGAACGCCTGCATGATTGGCCCTGTTCTGTTTGGTAGCACTTTTGCTCTAACTCTGCCCGAATGACGGCCGCGTCGTTCGATTGCAAACGCAACAACTATCTTGTTTGCGCTGCCTAAGCCTGGTTTTGCATTTGGCAACACACCGCCAAAAAAGGCCTCGTCTAACTCCACTTCTCCAAAGAGCGGGCCATCGGAGTCATCAGGTCCTAATAGCTCGCGGATCTTCTGGATCCAAGTCCAAGCCGTATCGAGCTTGCACCCCATATACCGCATAAGCGTCAGTGCCGAAATTGTTTGTTTATTTTCAGCCACAAAATAGATCGCCCGAAACCAATCCGTCAGCGGCCTCTTCGACTTGTGAAATAAGGTGCCCGCCTTCAGAGACGCGTGATGCTCGCAGTGTCGGCAAACAAAGATGTCTCGATTGGCAAGCTTCCACGGAGTATCTCGCCGCTTACACTTTGGGCATATGAACCCCTCTGGCCAACGGATGTTGAATAGATGCTCGCGACACGCTTCTTCCGTAGCAAAGCGAGTCTCGTATTCACGCAAAGTCCGCGGGAACTCGGCATTGAGCTTGAATGGCGGGGTGGCGACTTCAGACATTGTTCTGCAATAAGTCATCTTGCGCTGGAGCGCTTTTGACGTATTTGGATTTCGAATTAATCACCAAGCACCACCTTGATAGGTTCATCCTTGAGAATTTCGGCAAACCATTCGGGATGTTCGCCATGGCACGGTATCAGGATTTCAGGCTGCACTTCTTTCACGAGCCATTCGAGATCCTCTTCCGAAATGTGGCCAGAAGCGTTTAGGGCCAGATCGTCGAATATTGGTTGGCCGTTTTGGCCAACGCCTTCCCATCGAAATCCATGGAGCTCGCCGTTACAGCGAGAAACCCAGTTGTTTAGGCGCCAGAGGTCTGCAACAGCATCGAGTTCGCCATGCGGTTCTGAACTTGAGTAAATGTATTGCAGCCCTTCGGGCTCAAATGATAAGGTTTCAGTTAAATCCCAAAGGCTAAGGCATAGAAGTAAATCTCCTCTTGCAGCTTTCACTTCTGGGGCCGTTATTAAGCGACTCTGATGGCGAGTTTTAAGCTCGCGTTCCCAAACGTTTGGCGAAGCTTTCACCTCGTCATAAATCAAGATCTGACGACTATTGAGCACGTTCCAATCAGGGTCAACCTTACCGATGGTTTCAAGTAAATGAGCATCTTTTGTGCTGACCACAAGCTGCCGCGCCGTCGCATAAGCGACGTCTAAGAAGCTTAAGAGCCTTTCGACATGGCGGCCGCCGAAGTCGCAAATGATTGGTGCTCCGACGTGAGCCTTGGCGATCGCGATCGCTCGTTCGCGAACATCCCCTTCTGTCGTATTGACTGCCATAGGGCGACCGATACGCGTATGCTCCGCAACAAGCACTTTTGGTTTGATTGCCTTGAGGCGTTCAATAAATCTGTCGGTTAAGTAGCCTAATTTTCCGTGGCGTCGTAGGTCTCCTGTATATGCGACGGGCCCAGCGCTCGTGTAGACTATGAAGCCCAAGCATCCTAATGTGCTGTGATCGACTGGCCAAGCTTCGACCTTGAAATTGCCAGCGCGTTCCGTGTTAACGGAAACTATGTTCGGGTTCATTTGACGCGCTCGCGGCGAGGAGTTCTTGGTGCCATTCCAAATCTGTTGCAATTCGCTGGTCAGCTCGCCATGAACCACGGCGAGAGGTCTTGCGTTCGCGGCGGAGCTTGTGGCTGCCGAGCAAATGGCACGAGGATCCGCCGAAGAATTAACTTTGGGAACGGCATAGGCCACCTCGCCCATAAAATCGGATTGGCCTATGTCTTGAGTGCTCTTAAGCATGGCCGCGCAAAGCGCACTCATATGAAAGGGCAAATCCTCTCGCAATGCACCTGCTCCAAACCAATGGTCCATGTGAGGATGCGAGATCAGGCAGGCATCGACGGGCAGGACCTCCCCTTGAAGGCCCATTCCCATCGGTTGCAAATCAGATCTATAAAGTCCCTCTACAGGCGGCAGAATGCCCATTTGCCATGGATCGTGAATTCCATGACAAGTTCGGATTTTGTTAAAGTCCCCAAAATACTTGCCGTAAAGCGAGAAGTTTAAGCCGAAGTCGACGAGAATTCCGTTATTGCCTTCTTGAATATGGAGTTTCGTCCCGCCGATCTGCCGATGTCCCGAAAGCAAACTGACTGTTACGGCCGATTCGAGATTTAACTGGATTTCGCGTAGGAGTTTCATTCGTCCTCCAGGCAATCCAGATCGTCGTATTCGTCGCCCTTGTGAAATCTGGCCCGAAACTCCCAATAAAGAGTCGCCCTTTTTCGCAAATCCAGGGAAGCTTCAAAACCAAATGCGATCTGATCGGAATCTGACGCACGTTTCCAGATTGGATGTCGAGGTATCCCTTTCAGGAGATTGTTTTCATAGACATGCTCAATTCCTGGAAGGCTTGCGATTGCGAACTGCACATCGGATCTATTAAAAAATGGGCAACGAGAAGATAATCTGATGAGAGCCCAATCGATACGCTCACGTTTTTGATCCAAAGGAATCTCTGGCACCAGATCGTAAGGAACGATATCGAGCCTATATAGGCCAGAAAAGAATAAACCACCTTGAGCTCCATCTGCCCGATACTTAATTGAGCCAATGTGAAAATAGGCGGCGAGAAAAATCGACAGTATTAGCGGAACTTCATTTTCTGCTGGACAATCATCGTCCTCGTTTGATTCCTGTATGAAACTCATGATTCCCCTTGCAAACAAAGTTGCTTAGAATCAGAGTAACACCAGAATAACAGTTATGGAACTGGGCGAAATACGGGGATGAGCTGTTAAATTTTCCTGTTTTTTGTGTCAATCCCAGCAGTAAATACAGCTTGTACGTCTGCTTTTAGCGCTTCTGAAATGGTTCTGGCCGTTGAAGAGCGCGGCTGAGCCAAGCCTCTTTCAAGCTTTTGGATCGTGGGAATTGACACACCCGTATGAAGAACGTTGTCCTGATCCGCAAGACGAGTGCAGAGGGCCGAAAGCTGGCGCCGTGTTAGGTTGGCACCTTCACGATGGTCGCGTAGTTTATTCGGATAGGGAACGACCGATTGAAGTTCGTCGGCCATAGTAATAGTATCGGGTTTTTCGAAGATTTAATCAAGGTGAGCAAGATAATCTCTTGCTCACTCTCGTTGTCGACTTAATCCACGAAGCTTTGATAAACAAGTCGCCACACTGCGCCCGACTTACCAAGTTGTGTGAGATTCCCTTCACGTTGCATATGCAGGTAGGTAGTGATCGGTTCGAGCATGGCTCCAATTTGACCTTGCCACGA
>DASXZH010000074.1:0-31393 GCA_036502005.1 Fimbriimonadaceae bacterium | reverse complement strand
GCATAGGCGTTAAAATAAGGTTTAGAGGGCTACTTTCAAAGGTTTGTCGCTCGCGCCTCTCCCGGTTCGCGGACTCACCGACCTCTCCATCCGGGAGAGATTTGTGGCTGCAAAAACGCCAAGGTTTCCTTATTTTAACGCCTATGCGGGTGATGCGTGACGATTCGTGGTATATTTAGAGAGTTGTCTAAATACCTAAATGGCGAATGAGAAGGTTTTTAAGGCGTTGGCGGATCCAACGAGGCGGAAGATTTTGCGGCTGCTTAGCTCGGGCGAGCTAACGGCCGGCCAGCTCACAAGCCACTTTGATATTTCAGCGCCATCCATGTCCCACCACTTTAACATCCTTAAGAACGCCGACCTGGTATTTGTAAGGCGAGAAGGACAGCAGCTCTACTATTCACTCAACACGACTGTGTTTCAGGACCTGATGACGGTCTTGTTAGATATATTTTCCCAACCGGAGAACGGAGAAAAGAAATGAAAATGTCAACCGCTTTGGCGCTGTGCCTACTTTTAAGCGCGGCTGTTTGTGGCTACACGTATAGCGTGTACTCGGGCTTGCCAGCGCAGGTGCCCACCCACTGGAACGCGGTAGGCAAGATTGACGGATATGGGCCGAAGGGCACTCTGTTTCTTCTGCCAGGCATGTCTCTAATGGGGGCTTTGTTCCTGGTGGTGCTGCCTTTTCTTTCGCCGAAGAACTTCACCATCGACACCTTTCGGACGACCTTCAACTACATCATGGTGATCGTTTCGGCGATGCTCTCTTATCTGGGAGTGGTCATCGTTTATGCAACTGCTCATCCGGGATGGGATCTGACGAAGCCTCTCATTAGCGGGATCTTGCTTTTTATTGGCTTGCTGGGCAACTTCCTGGGGCGGGTGCAGAAGAACTTTTTTGTCGGCATTCGGACGCCGTGGACGCTGGCGAGCGACAAAGTTTGGGTAGCGACCCACCGTCTGGGTGCGAGGGTTATGACGATTGGAGGGATATTGGGGGCGATCGCGGTTTGGATTGGCGCGCCGCCAATGGTCTGTATGTTTGCCTTCATGGCCGTGATTTTGTATCCGGTTCTGTTTTCTTTTATGTTTTATAAGAAGCTGGAGAAAACGCAAACCCTTTAGGAATTTTTGAGTCTTGAGTTTGGATTTTTGATTGTGGAGGGGAGGTTTCGAGGTAGGCGGGACTGCAAGTTGCGTAGTTCAAATTGCAGGTAGGGGCTAGAGAAGTCATCTCGTCCCTCACTTCGGCCTAGCCTCGTTTCGGCATGACAACGCTTCGCTATTTGAACTGATTTGTAAGTTTGCGGCTCCGCGTCTAAATCGTATCTTCAAATTGGCCGTTAGCTTTCGAGTCTAGCAGTCAAATGTTCTAGACAGGGCCCTTGGCGGCTGCCCCAGTCATAATTGGCCCGTGAACACGGCTATAGCCAAAATTATCGATCGTCCTTCCGTTGGACAGCGTGTGGTGAGACCGGAGGATTTCGTTCTCGGCGCTTGGGAACCAATCGAATCCGAAATACTCTTGGCAGACCCCAATTTGAGCCTCTATTGTGTGGACTTCTCGGAGATGGCACTCTGGTTTACGGAAACACCCGATTCGGTCGATGTCCATAACGCGGCCTTTATGTTCGAGGCCCAACGGTCTGAGGCAAAGAGAATCGTCAAGATCCCGCTCCATGCTGCTCACCAGATTTCAACCCAAGCCGGGATAGATCCCAGCAGAATCATCCTCGTTAACTCGGTTGGCCGATGCGGATCAACGTTAGTTAGCAGGGCACTTTCGGCTTTCGACGGCGTGGCCAGCCTTTCAGAACCGGACGTCTTTACGCAACTCGTTGGAACTTGGGGGCGGGCGAATTTTTACGGGCGCGAGAACGAATCACTTCTGCGAGACTGCACGATCTTGCAATGCTTGCCGACCAAACTTCGTGGCCGAACTCACTGGGCCCTCAAGTTTCGGAGCTATGTGACGACGATGGCGGCAATGCATGCGCGGGCCGTGCCCCAAGCAAAGCAGGTCTTCCTGTATCGGGCGTTGCTTCCATGGTTCAAGAGCTTTGTTAAAATGCTTGGCGGGGGCGATCTCCATGCGAAATTTCCGAACGAAGAATACGTTCGGTTCCTTGCATCCATTGTGCCTCAGTTGGAAGGAAGAACGGACGCATCGTTTGCCGAGGTCGTCGTGGCAGCTTGGATTGGAACTATGGAATCGGCTCTAAATTTGGTTGAGGCAGGGCTCCCAGTTTTTCTGCTGCGTTACGAGGAGCTTGTTAAATCTCCTGAATCGGCAATGATGGCCCTCGCGGAGTTTTGCGAACTAGGAGCATTCGAGCCTTCGCTTTTTGAATCAGCCCTAACGCGCGATAGTCAAGAGGGCACCGTCCTAAGCCGCTCTTCGGTTGGAGATATTAAGGTTGATCTAGATGAGTCTGACATTCAGATGATTGAGGGGTACGTTAAAACGATGTCGTCCAGGATTCAAAGTACAAGCTTAGTTCCTGGCACCTTCACCATCAGCTAGGCCGAAACATGGCAACCAAAGCGGCCAAATCGGATTAATTGCTACGGTGACCGCAATAATGACTATAGTCGGTAGAAATTCTTTGCAATAATGGGGTTTTGGGCGTGTTTATTCATGCAACCGTGCGGGGCGAAGCTGTGTCAAGAAAGAGGCCTTAGGCGTTCAGTTTTCGGCCTTCGGTCATGAACTTCAAGTAACTTAGCCCTTCCTTCCCTCCAAAGGGCCGGCTCCAATTTTTAAACCACTTCCTTGTTGCACCCCCTCGCTTTGTTCACGCGAAGAACGCGGAGGTGCGGAGAACGCGGTTACCGTTTGCGATCTTCGCTTCTTCGCGTCCCCCGCGAGAAATTCCTCGGCCAACGCTGCGACTCGGTCCTTCGACTTCCGACTTTCGACTTTCGACTTTTAAAATATGAACATCACACAATGGGCGGGAGCCTTTTTATCCGAACACGTTTCTTGCACTTCTGGCCACGATAGCGGTCCGATAGTGAACGAGTTTTTGGCCTATTGCGGATTGCCGGCAGGGAATCCGTGGTGCGCTGCTTTTGTGAGTTACTGCGCCCATAAAGCTCTGTTCGATGCGGGAGTGGAAGAGCCGGCGGATTCGCACTTTAAGTCGGCTTCGAGTCAACACATTAAGGCGTGGGCGTCTTCCGCCGGTTTGCTTTCCGAAGACGCGGGCGATTTAATGAACTGGCACGGAGCGCTTGGCGGCTGGACCGACGAAGGCGATTCTTCCCATGGGCACGTGTTCCTGATCGTTCGTCGATTGACGGATTCGGCCGGCAATGTGGTTGCCATTGGGACGATTGAAGGCAATAGCGATTCCGCGCCGATGGATGCTGTGAACGCGTTGGTTCGGACGGTGCCTGTTACTGAGGAAGGCCACAAGATGTGGTTTGTGAACATTGGCCGCATCGCGGGTTGTGGTTATTGGGAGTGACATCGGCCTCGGGCCTTCGGCATCCGGCCTTCGGGTCGGGATGCAACCCAAATGCTCCCCCTCCCCTGCTCCCTGGGAGGGGAGGGGCCGGGGGGCATAGACATCAATTTAAGGTTTATTTCCGATCAGTAGGCTCGCGCCTCACCCGGTTCGCGGACTCACCGACCTCTCCTTCCGGGAGAGGTTTGGGGTTTGGGAACGCCGAAAAATCCTTAAGTTGATCGCTATGGGGCCGGGGGGAGAGGTTCCGTCTTTACCCATTCCACCATAAAGAACCCAAGTCAAATCAGGGTCGGATGGCGCATATATTACGGACTTCTATCGACTTCTCCCCCATCCGCTATCCCTCCGGCTTTCGACCTTCGACCTTCGACTTTCGACTTAGAACACTGTCCCCCATCCGCCCTCTCATCTCCCTCCGGCTTTCGACCTTCGACTTTCGACTACCAAATCATGCTTAAGTCAAATCCTCCCGAGAACCCAGATTCGCCCTTGAATAACGCCAGCGAGCTGCGCCATCTGGTCGATTCCATCGACCATATTGGCAACATCGCGCAGCATATCAAGATGCTGGCAGTCGCCATTTTCGGCCTCGGCGCGTGGGTGGCGTATCAGACTTTCAACCTGAACGACGTTCAGATGCGAGTTCGGGCGATGGAGTCGGACAACGCCACCAACCGCGCCGAATGGCGCGCCTGGAGAGAGCGGGTTGATGATGAGCTAGCGGCTACAAGAGCCGATGTAGCGTGGATAAGGGATACGGTAGCAAGGGATTCACGAAAGCCGTGAGTTCACGTCGAATTAACAGGGTTTGCGATTTGCGCGGAAGCAAGCTTCCTGATTAGAGCGAAAGCAAGCTTTCGCACTCCAGAGCTTCGCGACGGAAACTAGTGGTGCGCCTTTCTCTTCCGACCCGAAGGCCGAATGCCTAAGGACCAAGGCCGTCTTCTATCACCTATCACTTTTCACTTTTTACGGCAGCGTAGCTACCAAGGAAAAACTATGAGCAACATCCTTTCTTTCATTTCCGGATCGTCCATTTTGGACGCCCTACCCATCATTTCCCAGGCTAAAACGGCGCTGGGTGAGTTTGTTTTGAAGCCGGTCGAGAACCTTATCGAATCCGAGGTCGAAGCCGAGATCGCGAAGCTGAAACTTTCAGATTCTTACATCGCCTCCTTAACTCGCGATAGCGGCATCCCCGCTTCGGCTTTGACCAGCGCCGAGACGATTTTGGACAGCATTCTGGCCAACGAAGCGACAAAGGGGATTCAGGCTCTTGCCACAGCAGCAGCCTAAACTCCCCCTCCCCTGCTCCCTGGGAGGGGAGGGGGGCAGGGGGGAGAGGTTCCGGTAGTAACAGCCAAGAACCACACAAAACTCGTCACCCGTCACTCGTCACCCGTCACTCGTCACCCAAAAACCGTGCAAGACTTCGACCAATGGCTGCAATCCCACTTCGAGCACATTTGCACTCACAAAATGGCCCCAAGGCACAGGCGCCTGTGGAAATGGTTCCAAAGCCTCCAAAAAGGCAAACTGCTTCCGGCCCAAATAGAGGTCTGGCCCAGGGGCGGGGCCAAGTCAAGCACCGCCGAACTCGGCTGCGCCTACCTAAACCATAAGAAAAACTGGCGACACTTCGTCCTCTACGTCTGCGGCACTCAAGAGCAGGCAGAACTCCACATCCAGGCCATAGCCTCTCTGTTCGATACCCTAAAGGTCAAAAGGGCTGTCGACCAATACAACAACAGCAAAGGCTGGCGTCAAGACCTACTAAGAACAACCACCAACTTTAACGTCGCCGCCTACGGTCTAGATGTCGCCTCAAGGGGCGTCAAGCTCGATCAGTACCGGCCCGACGTGATCATCTTCGATGATATCGACTCCGAATCTGATAGCCCCCAAACCGTGGACAAAAAGATAAGGGCCATCACAAGCAAGATCCTGCCCACCGGCTCATCGGATTGCGCGGTCCTCTTTATCCAAAACCTCATTCACGAAAACAGTATTGTCTCGCAACTGGTAGATGGCCGGGCAGACTTTCTCCTCGATCGCGTCGTTCCAGCTTTGGAACCGGCCGTTCGCGGCCTTAAAACCGAGGAGTATAAGTCAGAAGGCGGCTCAAACAGGATTCGAATCGCCGAGGGCGTGCCGACCTGGGAGGGCCAAGACCTGGCCATCTGCGAGTTCCAGATAAATAAATGGGGGCTAAGCGCGTTCAAACGCGAAGCCCAACACGAGGTTAAGGGCGTAAGTGGCTACTTCTTCAATGATTCGAAGCTTGAAGCAGTAATCGAACCCGTGCCCTTTACGCGCATTGTTCGCGCCTGGGACCTGGCTGCAACTCAAGGAGGCGGAGACTATACCGTCGGCGTCCTCACCGGGCTTGCCGAAAATGGCGTTCTCTACGTCCTCGACGTTCTTCGTGGCCAACTAGAAACCAGCGCCGTTCGCGGTCTAATGCACGATGCCGCCGATCTGGACAACAAGCTTTGGGGCACGGTGACGACCGTCTATCCCCAAGATCCAGGGCAAGCCGGCAAAGATCAGGCGGATTCGATAAATCGCATGCTGGATGGCTTCAATCGCATAAACCGCCCCGTCACTGGCCGTAAAGACACCCGGGCCGAGAACTGGCAAGAAAGAGTGAACTCCGGAAACGCAAGGCTGTACCAATGCTCGGAATATAAGCAGTTCAAGAAGGCTCGCGAAATGTGCCAGGAATGGTTCCTACCCTTCCGCGAAGAGCATAGGCTGTTTAGGGCAGATGGCAAGCACGTCTACGATGACCAAGTCGACGCCGCCTCCGATGCCGCCAACGAACTCCTCGGACAAACCAAATACGACTCGGATCTAAAGCTAATAAAGGGCCTAGCAGAGCAAAGCACCAACAAGACATAAGACACAAGACACAACACATTTCCCGTCACTCCTCACCCGTTACTCGTCACCCGTCACGCGCCGAAGGCGCCAATCGACATGGGCAGTTGCTGAGCAAAAAACCAACCCAAACAACAACCCAAACAACAACAAAACCAACCCAGCAAACCAACCCAAACCCTGCTCACGACTGTCCCTGTCGCTTTCCCAGAATGCACCGCTAGGCCCAAATACGGCTCTGTACACCTTCTTGCAAATCTAAGCTAGTCGCGCAAATCCGCCTCAATCGGGTTGGAGCATAGATCGATTACGGACATTTGATTCGATAAGGTTGGAGCTAGCCTGCCATTCGTGATAATCTACTCGCGTAGAACTGAACAGGAATAAAAATGAACCAATGATAAATAGTGAGATGGAACAAGGTGCGTCGAGTTCCATTGCTTCGTCTCTCATTGAGAAGTCCTCTAGCATGGAAGGCTACAGCTTAGATAAAAACCCCATCGTAGAGGCTCTCATAGAACTTAGGGTTAAGGGGCCTTTTCGATTAAACCAGCTTGGCCCTATTGTTAGAGAGATCAACTACTCGAATCAAGAGCCGATTAATAGGATGGAAAGCATTTTCACGAGCGGCGAAACCGTATCCGCTTCAGCTTCACATTCAAAAATCGGATTTAAGCTAAGTAGTGAGAACGGATTTGTTGCTCAAATTGTTGAAAATGCTATCGCTGTTAGCAAGTTAGCTCCCTACAAGCATTGGGAACCGTTCCGAGCAGAGGCTTTTCGGTGCTGGAGCATCTACGCAAAGGCCCTCGGTATTGACAAGGTGCTAAGGGTCGGTGTTCGTTATATTAATAGAGTTCATATTCCCGAAGTAAGCTTTCGGTTAGACAAATATTTCGAGTTGTATCCTGAGCTGCCAGACAGATTTGATGGCGTGCCAATGAATGATTTCTTCATGCGGTTGAGCATTCCGCAAGGTAATGGTGGCTACTTGATCCTGAAACAAGGTACTGTATTTGAAGGGCCTGAGAAAAAGCCCTATATTGTGCTAGATATCGATTTAGGCTACGACACACCGGACGGCGTAAGCGTTGAAGAGGCTTGGAACACAGTCGACGCTACGAGAGATCTAAAAAATGAGATATTTCGCAGCTTAATGACCGACAAATTAGAGGAACTACTGAAATGATCCACTTTGGAAAAATAGGACTGGCCCTAGTGGCTACGGCGTGCATTAGCGGCGCCTCGACAGAGGCGAAGGCAATGGATGAATATGCGCAAAAGTCTCATACTGTTAAGGCGAGTTATTTCACGGTCTTCCCTGACGATTCGTCAATCGGCGTAGCTAAACAACAGGCGTTCCGTAATATGGTCGAGGCAAGCAAAGCACCACCATTGGAACGATCGAAGTTGCCCGGCATGATCCCTGTGCGGCTAAACATTGTCTCGACTGATCCGAAGCCGGTATCCCCGGTAACAGCTGAAGACCTACGCAAAACCAGGTACGTCAGATAAGGCGTGCCAGAAGAGAACTGGTTTTCAGTAATCAATGAGATTCAAGAGTTGGAGCAGGGCGACATCCTGCCTGACGTGCAATACGTTTTGCCGCAAGCTACAGATAGTTGGGAGGAGGAGTCTCCTCCTGTAGAGCTTTACCGCGGCCTTGTAATCGTGTTGAGCCATTCTTGTGACCTAGCAATTGGACAAAATAGACATCCTGACAGCCTGATTCTGGTTGCTGCCGTTTACAAAAAATCAGAGATTTCTCAGGTCTATCCATCAATAAATTCCGAGGAAATGCTTGAGAGCATCAGACTCAACGTCAGCCGAAATTATTTCATGTTTCCGACACACTCCGGAGGGCCGCTGGGTGATGAAATCTGTTTTGCGGCATTAAAATCATACGGGCTGGTTCCCCGAACTTACCTTGAGCAAAAAGCTGTGACGCTTCAGGAGAGGTTGCGCCTAAAGTCCCCCATGCGAGAGAGCCTAGGATCGGCCTTTGGTGGACAGTTCAGTAGAGTCGCAATTGATTCCAGATTTGAAATTCCGGAGTTTGACAGTAAGCCCACAGCTGGGCAGAAAGCGATCAATTCTATGCACGAGTGCAGTCGAAATGAGCGAACTGAAGTTATTCAGCGTTTCGTCTCCGATGGCCCGCACAATCGACGGACGGATCCTACCTGGTTAGAATACAAGCAGCAGCGTGGGCTTTAGACGTGGTGAATAGCTGCGTCGGGTCACCTCCCCCTCCGCTATCCTTAAGAAGAGGAAAATCAGGTGGCACTCCTCCCGAGTTTGATGTAAATTATCTCATGGTACAAATAGAATGTACAAGTTAGTGCAGATATCTGGGGCAGGAGCAGGCAGGTCGATCCCCCTCGTCGCGTTTCAAAACTTCGGTCGCGCAGCGAATAACAATATAGTCGTCGATGACCCCCATGTCAGCAGGGAACAAGGAGTCATTCACGTTGATAATCAGCACGTCACCGTAGTTATTCGGGACGGGGCGGTTCCAATCATGCTGAACGGCCAAAAGGTTGCTAACTGCAGCCTCCGAGAAGGTGACGTAGTCACCATTGGCTCCACTCAGTTTCAACTGCAACTAGCTTCTGATAACGCCCCGTCGAACCAAGTTACGCAGGCTCAGCCGGCCTATGCAGCAAATCAGCCATATCAGACTCAATTCGGCCCACCCCATAGCCCGCTGCCCGCGTATCCCCAAATAGGGAATCATTTTCAACAGGGCGGCCCCTCAGTTCCGGGCGGTATTCAGGTGAACGTTCTTCAGCAGAACAACAATACGGGCCTTTGGGTGCTTCTAGCCATCCTATTTGCCGGACCGCTGCTATGTGTTAGCCTGATAGCCTTCGCCCTTCTCCCGTTTACGATGTGCATCGTGGGCACCATTTTGCTTGTAATTGGACTCGCGGAGCGAAACCGCTGGACGAGCGCGGGATATCCGGTCCCGACTGGAGCCCAGGTTAAGATTTATGGCGGCGGGATTTCATTAGCTCTCGGACTAATATGGATTTTTGCAGCTTTTGCGCTGAGGGGAGCAACTCCACCTAGCAACCCTTCCTACAACAGTCCTTCCTACAACAGCGCCCCTTACAATGCTCAAACACAAAGTGAAAATCGCGACAACCCCTCTTCATACGGAAGTGGTGGGACAGGCTACAATGGCGACACTCCTGGCAACAGCAGCTACCCAAGCAGACCCAGTAGTGATCAGTTTAGGTAAGGGATAAAAGACAGGCCTCGGAGGCACTCCAACCAACTTAGTTCCATGTGGCTTCGGAGCCAGACCGGGCTAAAGTTACTCTTGGTCACCGTAACGTGCCGTTATCTCGCTCCCACTAAAGGCCTCGTAACGCATCTCCTCACCCCGAGCCAACGCACGCGCCGTTGTTCCTTGGGAACTAACACGCACACTCGGAGTTCCAAAGAAACTAAACCTCGCGCAATTCCTCCTCCTCAAGGCAATCGGGTCCAATTCGAGGGACGAAATCCTGGAAATGTAAGCAATATTGCACGGCTTTACTGGGCATAGCTAGGCTCTTCGGCTCCATTACAATCTTAACGCTTTTCAACAGTTCCGAATCGGCGAACAACCGGCAATTCCAGTTTTTGGTGGAGCTCCTTTTGGGTTGGGGGAGTCTCCGCCAATAAAGACGTCCGGTTTGGAGTGTGGGAATTTATTCCCGCTTTGATCAGGCGATTTATCGCCGCTTAAAGCGACACTCCGATCCCTTTGCGAGCTCTGCGTCTTTGCGTGAAAATCCGGTTCCGAAGTTCTTAGCCCCCAGCCCGAGACTCTAAAACCCCCGCACTCCAAAAACTAAGGTTTTTAAATATGAAAATGCCCTGGAATAGATGGATTGACCAAAAGGTGACGGAGGCGAAAGCCCAGGAGCGCCAAGATACCGTGCGTGAGTTGGCGCGGACGATGAGTGAATACGATTTGGGAGTGAGCGTGCCGACGGGATACCCACAAAACGGAGGTTCTCCGCTGCCGTTATACGGCTACGATCGGCCGATCTGGTACTCCACCTCAAACTCCCCTCGCCGTCGGCCGGATTCTGCAGTAACGATCGATACGATCCGGCAGTTTGCGGACAGCTA
Source organism: Fimbriimonadaceae bacterium (assembly GCA_036502005.1). GTDB lineage: Bacteria > Armatimonadota > Fimbriimonadia > Fimbriimonadales > Fimbriimonadaceae > DASXZH01. The sequence goes on along the minus strand of DASXZH010000074.1, from coordinate 20,912 downwards.
CGACATTTTGCGATCGTGTATCAATCACCTGAAAAGGGAGGTGAGTGCGCAGCCCTTTAACATAGTGGCGAAGGACCCGAAGGATGATTCTTCGGCGACCCGGGCCCGGATTGGGGAAGCCTCTGACTTCTTTTCCCGCAAGGGCGGGTTGGGTTTGGCAACCGAGACTCGGCGTCATTTTGAAGCAAAGATCTTTGAAGACCTGCTAGTAACGGGTGCGCTCGCGGTTTGGAAAGGTTGGTCTCGCGGCGGGCGGCTTTTGGAAATGCTGCCGATTGATTCGGCGACGATTCGTCCGCGAATGGATGCTTACGGATGGCCTGGACCGGGCGATGCCTGGTACGAGCAGTGGATTATGGGCATGAAGATCCGTGACTTTAAAACGCGTGGATATGAGGCCGACAAGGCCTATCATGTGGCTTCCTTTAAGAAGGATGAGCTGATTTACGACGGCCTTTGGCCGATGACCTGGACGCCCTGGTTTCGGTCGCCGGTGGAGTATTTGATCACGACAGTTATGTCGGCACTGGCTTCGGATAAGTGGAACCGGAACTGGCTGACCACAGGCAATACGCCTTCGGATCTGTTCTTTGTGCCGGACACTTGGTCGCCGGATCAGATTCGGCAGTATCAGAGCTATTTTGAGGCGATGCTTAACGGGAACCTCGAGAACCGACAGCGGGCGAAGTTCTTGCCAGGAGTCTTGTCGAATCAGAAATCGCTTGGGCGGAAGGATCAGGATTTTGCCCAGTTTGATTTGTGGCTTGTTCGGCGAACATGCGCGATCTTTGGAGTTCAGTTAGCTTCGATTGGCTTCGCTGGCGAGCAGTATAAGGTTTCGCAGGAAGATGCTTTTTCAGCGACGACCCGGCTGGGTGTCGCCTCTTTGCTTGCCATTCGGAAGGAGCTTTATGACGAGGCGCTGGAGGATTTGGGCTTTGGCGACCTGGAGATCAACGACCGCGAGAGCGCGGAGGAGACTCCGCTGGAGCAGACTCAGCGGCTGGTGGTCGCTTGCGGCGGTCCGTATTTGACGGTGAACGAGGCGAGGCAGAGCGCGGGATTGGATTCGACGTCGGAGGGAGATGAGGTTCGGATTTCTTCTTCAGGGAACCCAGGCCTCGGGACGCCTCCTAACTCTAAAGTGTAATTGTCCAGCCTGGCGATAAATCGCCTGACTAAAGCGGAAATAAATTCCCGCACTCCAATCTCGACCCCCATCCCAACCCTTCCCCCTCCGCCAGAGCGCAAGGGGAAGGGCTTTCCGGAGATATGAATATGAAACCTATTTATCGCACTTATCCTATTGAACGGATCGACGAAGACGAACGGGTTGTGGAGGGTTATGCCTTCGTGAACGAGGTTGTGCCCGGTGAGGGCGGGATTCGTTTAAAACGCTCGGCCATGGAGGCAGCCACGGCGGATTACCTTGCGAATGGGACCTCGCGGGAGCTGCATCAGCCAAGCGCAGCGGGCAAGCCGCTGAGCGTTCTTTGGGACGAGAAGGGCGCCCTGCTGCGCGTAAAAGTTGTGGACGATCGGGCTTGGTCGAAGGTGAAAGAGGGCGTTTACAAGGGGTTCAGCGTCGGGGTTATTCCTGAAGTTATGCGTGGGAAGGACGTTGAGAAATGCAACTGGTGGGATACCTCGTTGGTGGACGTTGGGAAGGACAAGGACGCGAGATTTACGGTTTGGAGAGTTGAAGGGATGGGGGAGGGATGCGTTGAGGACGGCCTTAGGTATTCGGCATTAGGCCTTCGGGCGGAGGATAGTTTTGAGCCTGAGGAAAGTTCTGAGTCCTTAGTGTCAAGTCCTGGGGAAGCGGAGGGGTGCGTTCTGCGTGATGCGTTGGGCGTTGAGGCGGAGCCCGGACCGGAACCTCTCCCCCCGACGGATTTTCGATTTTTGAATGTCGATTTTCGATTGGGTGATCGGAACCCGGAGCGCGCAGCGGCAGGGGAAGCCTTCGGCCAGGTGGTGCGTAGCGATGAAGTTGGGTCATTGAGCCTCGCTCCCGACTTTCAGCTGACAGAGTTGAGCAGAGTGCAACGACTGCAGGAAGACACATTAAGGCGAGCGGAGGCGGCAGAAAGCCGGCTGCGCGAACTTGAGAGAATGCCACGGAGTCAGCGTCCGGTTCTGGTTCCTGAGTTGATTACGCGGACTATGAGTTCTGCTACTTATTCGACTGAACGAGGCGAGGATCTTCAACGCGAGTTGGAGGAGATCAGTCGCTTGCCGAGCACTTCGGACAAGCAGGAGGCTGAGCGAAGGATTTTGGAGATCCAGAGGATAAAGAGGGAACTCGCGTAATTTTTGATTTTTGATTTTTGATTTTTGGATTAACCCCCTCCAGCTTCGCTGGTTTCCCCTTCGTTCGGTGCGCGGTCTAGTGTCGCATTAAAAGCTGTGTGGGTTGAATTAGGCGACCTTGCGCCCTCACATATAGGGGGCACCAAGACACTTTGAAATCACCTCTCAATTTTTGATTTTCGATTCGGGCCGTGCTCGAATTGGCTGCCCTGATGTGGCGCGGGTCCGTTTTCATTCCGCCCCCCAATCATAAGCCTAGGGGAAAGAGCGGCGACAAGTCGCCTGATTAAAGCGCGAACAAGTTCGCGCACTCTAAACCGGACTTTCGATTCGTTAGATGTTGCGTCGCATGCCGCGGCGGACTTGATTTTCTACAAGGAGATTCACATGTTAAACAAAGTTATGATGCCGCCGTCTGGCGGGTTTTTGCCCGCGGCTTTGCCGATGGGAGTTGGTTCGGCGCTTCCGCTTTCGCGGAGTGTTTTTAGATCGGGGCTTCCCGCCGAGCTTCAGGAGAAGTTCTTGAAACTGGAGCGCGGCGAGTTTGGGGATGTGGATCCCACTCGGTATTTGGCCGATTTGCAGATGGAGATGCTCCAAATCATGCGAACCGGCCAGACCCTATCGGGGATTCCGATTCGGGAGAACCTGGAGGCTGAGGCGAAGCAGTTGATACCGCTCGATACACCTTTGCGAAACCGATTGCCACGGGTAATGGGTTCTTCTTCGGCAAGCTCTTGGGAGCAGATCACGAGCTTAGGCGGCGGCTACGGTGTAAACACAACGGTTACAACCGGCGCCTCTTCGGCGACGCAAACGGTCGGATCGACGAGCGGTATGGTCGCTGGGATGTCGTTGTACTTCCAGACTTCCAACCTTTACGCTATCATCAGCTCTGTGACCAACTCGACCACGGTGGTGCTTACCTCTTCGATCAGCACTACCACCAGTGAGACGGTTCAGATGGGACCCTACGCGCAGCCTGGCCAGAACCCGGTTCAGGCGTTCTTCTCGGAATCCGGAGCTCCGGCGACTTCTTCGGCGGTTTACACGAAAAAGACGGCGACTTATAAGCTGCTGGGCACGATGCTTTCGATTACGGGCCTTGCGATGGCGGCAGGTGCCTCGTACGATAATCAGCTTGCGCTTGAGAAGACAGCGGCCATTCGTAGGCTCATGCTGATCGAAGAGTTCGCGCTTATCAACAGCGTCTCAACGATTATCGAGCCTCCGTTTGGCGATGGCACCAACGCGCTTGGATTCGACGGGCTTTTGGCGCAGATCACTTCTGCAAATGGAGTGCCTGTTCCGCAGATCCAGACTTCGGTGGGCGCGCTGACAACGGACCATATCGACGAGCAACTGAGCCGTACCTATACGCAAGGCGCCATGAATGCCTGGATTATGGTGAATGGCCAGGAGGCCCTTTCGTTGACTCACCTTGCGGAAAGCGCGGGCACGATTATTCGGCAGACGACGACCAACGCGGAGTCGGTTCTTGGCTTCAAGGTGACTGGGTATAAGCACCCGCTTACCGGCGAGGAAGTGCCGATTCTGGTTTCGCGATTTATGCCGGCTGGGACGATGGTGTTCGGCGCGGACTTCTTACCCGATGCAAAGGCAGCCTTGGACGTGGATGTTTTGCCACAGGTCCAACTTCCCGAGATTGCGCCGAATGTAAATATACAGGGCTATGTGGCTCAGGAGATCGCTCCCTCGGTTGCTTCGCCGCACGTTTATCCGGGGATCGTCTCGGTTTACGAGGTTTTGCGCATGAAGGGGGCGACCGTGTTCGGCAAGAGCACGGGAGTTACAGCGGTCTGATCCGGGAGTAAACGGTAGATAGTGAGCCGATTTCAAAATGTTTGATATGTGGTGTCGCTAGTCGCGACGGGCCTGATTAACGCCCCCTTCTAGCTTCGCTGGTTTCCCCCTTCGCTCGGTGCGCGTCTATGGTGTGAAGGCCGCAACGATTTGTGGTGCTCATCGACTTTGCGATCTCGCATAGAGGGAGCACCTACTGTTCATTTTGAAGTCGGCTCTTGTAAATATTAAATATAGCTTGGGGATATGAACGGTTAATGGGGAACTTATCTTCTATCTACTTTTCAGCGCCATTTCAAGGGCGCGAGACTACCTGGGTGACCTTTCGCAATCATGCTAAGCTCTTGGTAAGTCGAGGCTGATTAGGATGCAAGAACCGCCACTAGATCCCCGCAAGTCAGTCTATGAGGAACTGCATAAGGGTCGTTTGACTGAGGACAAGGAAAGGAGCATTTACTCTGCGCGGTACATTCTCAACCGAGTTCAGGAGTTCTTTCCTGTCAAATCCGTTCTGGATATTGGTTGCGGGATTGGGACCTATTTGGCGGCTGCTCAAGAAATGGGGATGGAAATTGCCGGGGTTGAGGGCCCGTGGCTTGGCTTGGACGGTCTCGATATAGACAAAAGTTTTATAACGATTACCGACCTTGAAAAGCCCATCGATTTGGACCGTAAGTTTGATTTGGCGATTTCGCTTGAGGTCGGCGAGCATCTATCAGATGCGGCTTCGCCGCATCTTGTTAAGGCACTCGTATCGCACGCAGACTATGTCGTTTTTTCAGCGGCAATCCCGCTCCAGGGTGGGATGCACCACATTAACGAACAGTTTCTGAGCTATTGGGTGCAGAAATTTAACGATGCGGGTTTCTTACCAATTGATCTTTTGCGGGGGCCTGTCTGGCAGGACACGAATGTTCATGTTTGGCTAAGGCAGAATATGATTTTGTTTGCCAAAGCAGAACTGGTTCGCGCTAACGAGAAACTTAACGCCGAAAGCTTGATAAACAGGCCACTGGACATAGTGAACCCCCAGGTTTTTTTGGACAAGGTATTAGAGGCAAGGGGGCAGCTTGCGAATATGCAGCAGACCTTGCTTCAACATGGTATGGCCTCGTTGCGCGAAACCCCTCAGGGGACGATTTTTGAGTTGAGGCGACCGCACGGAAGTAGCTAGAGCGTGGAATGTAGAACTTAGAACCTACAAAGTTAGGTGGTCGCTGGCCGAGGTTGCCGCCGGTTTTTTTGTATATCCCCGAGGGGTTCCTCTGGGGATTTTTTGTTTTTCAGGAGATTTTTTATGTTAAATCAGCAGTTAGATGTTGCCAATGTTATGCCGTTCGAGCAACCGACCCGAGAGCAATCTCCGGAGCAGTTGGGCTTTAGGCGCTTCGTTGTAACAAATCGAGATTTTTTGACTTTGCCTAGCTGCAAGCGGGTGGACGAGATCAGGCTAGGCCGGGTGCCCATTCCTGCCTTTGAGTTGCATTCTGTTCCGACGGACACCACCCACCGCAACTTTAAGTCTCTTCGGGTTCATAACTATATGCTCTCCTTGGGTGATGACGGGCGGCCGGTTTTGTTGCGCGGGCTGAACAGCAACGACGGGAAGTGGCAGGTCGGTGCTGAGGTTTATGTGCGAGGCGAGTGGGAAGAGAGGAAGAAGAGCTAGTCGATCTTATTGCCGCTCAGCTAACGCGTGTAAGCTCTGGTAAAGTTCTTCGCCATCCGTGATACTGCTCGTCCATCTCATGGTCCCGGTCGATGATGCGGCGCTGTAGTTGTACGAATAGCTAGACCCGACCATTATGGTTCCGGGTTGCCGGTTGTTGATTTGGTTCTTGGTCAGGTCGTTAAGGTTGAGATTGTGGAAGGAATAGTGGCCTGAAATGGCGCCAGTCCAATCATAGACTACAGCGTTTTCACCGTCGAAAATAATCTTGCAATGAGAAAATCGGCCCAGGGCATAAATGCCGGCTAAGGCCACCGCTAATCCCATGACGAAAAATATTGCTAGCTCCGGCCAAGGATGCGAACTTTGCGCCTGCGATGACCATTTTGTGGCCATAGAGACGCCTCCGCCGAAAAATACAACGCCCCATACGATGGCGAAACATCCCACGAACGCTAACTGCCAAGTGTGATAGCTGTAGGTTTTTGGCGCTCCGAGGGCGGCCGTTCGAATAAAAGGGCCTTGGGAGCCAGGCCCCGCGATGATATGGATTCCCGCAGAATCGTGGGGGGCGGCCACATCGGGACGGGCGGAGGCTTCAAAAGCTGCGCGCTGATCAGCGTAGGGATCCTGAGGCGTGGCGGGCGGGTTTTGTTGTGGGCGTGCCGATGGAGGAACTATATCGGGCGGATTTTGAAGCACTGGCTTTTCAAAGGCTGCTTCTTGGAATATTCTGACAAGGTCGCCACAGTTGTCAATGGAGTCGTTCCAGTTAATATCTCCATGCTTGGTTTTGACGGTGTAATAGGTATTTCCGCTAGGGGCATTGTTAATAATGAGGCCATGGGGCAGAACGTCGGCCAGAGGCGATTGTACACGAACGCGACCCTTGTAGTTCGTCCAAGTGACCACTCCTGACTGTACGGTTATTCTCTCGTTGTGCCAGCTTAGCCACGTTCGTCGCATCAGGAAGGCAATGAAGGACATCCCGAGCAAGAATAGGACTGAACTCTCTAGCGGGTTCACATGGGTTGTGCCGAATATGCCTCCCGGCCCTACCTGAGCTTTGCCGCTGGCATCGCCCGAAATCAGGATTATAGGAAACATAAACAAGCTCACTGCCCCAATGGGGATGAGCGTGTAAAAGATAATCCGAGCGGTGCCGTATCGGTAGATCGATGGATGGTAATCCATTCCTTCATTTTAGTACAAAGCTTTAGGCTTATCTTGGGTCCCTTCGGTTTCCGAGCCCTTGCTTAGATCAAAGCTAAATCCTACACGCTTTCCAACTCAGCTTGTTTCAGAATTCGTGAATTTTAATGCCTACATTTCCAACAACATCTTTTCCTGCCGATAGCGATATTCAGGCCTTTGTCACCGCGGCGGGGGTGGTTGTGCCCGCTTCTTATTCGTTCTCTGGGGTTGGAGCTAAGGCCCGCCGAGAATGGGAAAGAGCCACTGGTCGGACGCCGTTTATCGCAAGCGGTTCGCAGGTGCAAAGGGTATTTGATCCTCCTGGTTCCTCGCCGTGCTCTACTTCAGATAATCAGGGTTTTGGTGGAGGACGCATGATGCCGGTTCCACCGGGGATCGTGAGTTGCACTTCAGTGATTTCGATGGGCTGCTCGCTGGTTTTTGGAGTGGGATATCGGCTATTGCCACTTGATGCGCCCTTTAGGAACCAGCCCTACGACATGTTGGAGTTCTACTTTCCCCAATATGGGCCAGCCAGTTCCGTTTTGGTCACTGCCGACTGGGGCTATTGGGATTCGATTGATGAGGATGTTTGGTACGGCGCATGCAGGTTGGGGGCATCTATTGTGGCGAAAGATATTTTGGAGGGGATTTTCTCAACTCCGGACTTGATTCAGGTTGGGGAGGACAAGATCCAGCAGGACAGCTTTAGGGAGCTTGGAGATTCTTGGGCTGCACAGGCGGCGCGGGATTGTCAGTATTACGCGTTCCGGAATGTGGGACTGTAGGAATTTTCGATTTTCGATTTTCGATTTTCGATTGGGGATCCGGTCTTTTCTTGGAACCCATTTCGCTGCCCACCTATTGAGGCGGCTTTGGGTTATCGCGTATGAGGGGCAGGACCGCAGATTCTCGAATGTTGAATGTCGAATGTCGAACAGGGAGTGATGTGGCTATGGGATTTTCTGAAACGCAGTTGGCGCAAGTTCGCACTGCAGTGGCTGGCTTTTTTGACTTGACCTGTTGCTTGCTTAATCGAGCGGTGGCCTCAAACGCGGCTGGGAGTCAGACCGTTAGCTATGTGGTTTCTGAAGCGGAGATGCCTGTTCATGTTCGGCCGAAACGGCGCGAGCCGATTGAGAGCGAGCAAACGGGAACGATGACAGCGGTTAAACGTTTCGACGTGATCTTGCCGCATGACGCGTCGGTCAGTGTGCAATCGAGAATTGCTGTTAACGACGGATCGTCGTTTTCAGTGTCTGTTGGTGCTGTTTCTGCCACGCAGGAGTTTGACTCTACTGTTGGGATTTTGCCGAGGAGTTGGCTCTACTTTAGCGTTGCGCGGGAGTTGGTTCAGGTTATTTCTGTGCCTGACTCGACCCATGTGATTTTGAGTTCGTCGGTTTCGAGTTCGACGGAGGAGACGGTGGTCGCGGCCACCTTGTTTGAGGTGTTGGGGCACGACGCTGGTGCGAGTTACCAGACGAAGATCATTTGTGATTGTGTGAGGGTGGATGACGGGGGACTCTAGGGATTGTCGATTTTTGAATGTCGATTTTTGATTGGGGACCCGCAACCCCCATCCCAACCCTCATAGCCATTTACTTAAGCCCGAAACTCCATTTTTACTAGGCTCGTACACGGGACCTCCCCCGGTTCGCGGACTCACCGGCCCCTCCGACCGAGAGGGGCTTGGGTCTTTCGGCACTCCAAAGTTCCTTAACTTAATAGCTATTATCCCAACCCTTCCCCCTCCACCGGAGCGCAAGGAGAAGGGCTCTTCGGAAACATATGAGGTGTTTATGACTACGTTGAAAGTATTGAAGAATTTTGGTTATCGTGGCGCAGGCGTTGCCCCTGGTGACGTGATTGATTGGGATACGGCTACGGACGGTGACACGATGGGCGCATTTGTTGCAGCGGGCCTGTGCGAGGTAGTGGAAGCTGTTGTTGCTTCTGAGGATATGGCCGTTAAGGTTAAAGTTGCTACTGCCGAGCCGATTTCGGCTGCGCCGGTTTCGACTCGGTAGCTTTCTGTGAGTTTTTGAAGATGCCCTATAAAGCCACGATCGTATTTAACGGTTTAGCTGATGCCGCGAAAGCGGTTCAAGAGAAAGCACAGGCGATTTGTGATGCTGCTGCGGCTGCACATGCATCGGAGATGAGGCGCCTGCTGGCTTCTGGTGGTGCCGGCGTTAGATATGACGATTTGCCGAACGAGAGTTCGGCTCCAGGCGCCGCGCCGGTTTCTCAAACGGGTGAATTGGCGGACTCTATTCAGGTTGTCGCTTTGGACGAAGTCGGAATCGGAGCGGCGACTGTTGTTAGCGGGCCCGCTGTTTATCTGGAGTTTGGGACTTCGAAGATGGCGCCCCGGCCTTTTGTTGAACCGGCGTTGCAAGCTGTTAAGGTGACGGGTGACGAGTGACGGGTGACGGGCTCGGAAGTTAAAACCTCTATCCCTAAGGATTTTTGATTTTCGAATGCCGATTTTCGATTGGGGACCCGAATTTATTGACGGCCTGATTTCCACCCCCTCCTTCGCTCGTTCCTCGCTCCGCTGCCTTCGAAAAGGGGCACCAGACCGCACAAGCCATCGGTCAGGTTTCCCCCTTTGGACCCCCTCCGAATGGAACTGTGTTCGCCTTCGCTCGGTACGCGGCCTTAGGCTTCCTTACTCGGCCGCAGGGACGAACTAGACGACCTTGCGCCCTCGCATATAGGGGGCACTTTGGGAATTTTCGATTTTTGAATGCCGATTTTTGATTGGGGACCCACAACCCCCATCCCTGGCACCAGACCGCACAAACCTCCGTCGGGTTTCCCGTAGGAACTCCCTCCGAATGGATTAGTCTCCCCTCGTTCCTCAGCGACCAGTTCCGGCTTCAGCCCTTAAAAAGCAACCTAGTGAACAGGTTCGCGCACTCTAAAACGGCTTGCTCCGATTCGCCGCAAACCAGGATCCGAGAAACCACATGCCAACTTTCTCCACTACCGATGTCGATCGATTCTTGAAGTCCGTCTTGGGCCAGGATTCGCTCTTGCAGAGCTATTGCCCAGGGGGGTTTTGGAGCAGCGATCCGCCTCAGGGGTCGGTATTTCCGGTTGCACGTTGGTGGCAGCAATCTGCTGGAACAGATGTGATTAGGCAGGATGGCGCAATGGGGCGGGTTGTGTCGCAGCCGAAATTTGTGTGCGGGATTTTGGACAATCAGCAGGCCCTGGACTGGCTTGACGGGACTTCTGGGATTTCGGAGGGATACGAACTCGGGGTTAAGAGGATTTATGATCTGATTCACGGCCAGACCGTTTTGCTGAACGGCTTTACCTATTTGAGTTACGTGATCTCGGCTGCGCCGAGGTCGACTGATTCGACGAATCAGGGAACTGTTCGGCCATTTCAGGGCTGGTTTGTGCAGTTCTTAGTTCAGTAAGCCGGGGTGTGGCCGCTGACAAGTAGGGTCGAAAGTCGAATGTCGTCGAATGTCGAATGACGGAAGGGAGCAGATGTCTTGTGCCTTGAGCGCTAAGTTCTGGGCCGGGTTCTAATACCCTCCTACGGGTCCCTCACACGGATTCGAGATGACGGGGGAAGGGGTTATCGGAGTTTATATGTCTTTACCAATCATTTCTCAAACGACTTTGGCCATCGATGCAATAACGGCAGCGTGGACGCCGGGGCCCGTGTTTATGGCCGAGAGCGATACGCTTGAAGTTGTGAGCGTCGGGCCAGTTAGCTATGGGACGCCAGGGGAGACATATTCCTTCCCGGAAGGGACATATTCGCCTGGTACGGATCCGGCGCACGCAGACGACCCAGGTTCGGTTCTTCCATATTCTGGATTTGAAGGCGGGGCGGCGGCGTTTACCGTTGGCGATACGGCGCCGATGTCGCTTGCTTGTTTGGTGCTTCCTGACGGGCAGACGCCTAACTTTGGCGCTAACTGCTATTCGGTTCCTCAAGTGCTCGTTATTGGGCGCGATACAACATTTTCACCCGCTGACCTTGCGGCGGCGGGGGCTGACAATCCAGAGACCCTTTATAGGCTTTGGTTTGTATTTAACGACGAAACGACCGCCTTTTCGGACAACTCGGGAAGCTTTGCGGTGACGGTTACGAGATATGGAGAAATAGCTATGTCACTAGGATTAACATCACTTCTTCGTCCCCAGTTTGTTCAAGAATCGAGCTGGGGCACAAACGCGGCCTGCACAAGGCAATGGAACTGGCTTACGAGCGACGGGTTCAAATGCGACCCTGAGCAAAAGAAAGAGCAGTCGGGGCAGCCGGGATACAAATATGCGACGCGCAGCGAACTTGTTACGGAATCGGCGAAGGTTTCGGGCAAGGGCAAATTCGACTATGAGGGGTTTGGCTACGTGGAAGCTTCGGCGACGTGCGTGCCGGTAACGACCACCGTTTCGACCGGCGTTTACCAGCACGTTTTCGATTCTTCCTTGTTCTCACCTGATACGGTTCAGAGCTATACGGTGGAAGCGGCCGGGGCGATCGGCGGGTCTGATAGGGCCTACAAGGTCAATGGCCTGGTTTGGGCCGGGTACAAGATCTCGACCGAAAGGGAGAAGTCGCCTGATCTGTCGGTTACCGGTTATGCACGGGCTTTGCAGGATGCGATTACGCCTTCGACAGGACAGAACGCGGTGTTTACGGTAACCCAAGCAGGTTCGGCCACTGGTGGGGCTTTCATCTTATTGTTTGACAATCAGCCGGTTTCGGTGGCTTACAACGCGGCGGCTTCTGTTGTCCAGACGGCGATTCAGGCACTTGGCGGCATCTGGGCTTCTGCTACAGTTGCGGGTTCTACGGGCGGACCCTACACGGTCACGAACACGGGCGGGATTCCAATCCAACTCCCTTCGGTGAACTATGCGGGGCTTACGGGTGGAACGACTCCAACCGTTACAGTTGCTCAGACCAGCGCGGGCGGCATGAAGATCCAGACGAACCAACTGGTTCAGGCCGGCGATTTGGGAGTTTCGTTTGCTGCATCTCTGATTGGTTTAGACAACGCAGCCACCGCGATTGTGAATGAGTTCAAGACGGATATAGACATTGCCGAGAGGACGACGCTGGTTTACCGTCAGAACCTGACGGACGTTGGGCCAGGCGCCATCGTTGAGAAGAAAGCGGACGACCAGAAGCACTCGATTAGCCTGACGATGGCTTATGATTCGACCGTTTCTAACTTCATTTCCAACTCGAAGTCTTCCACGGGGATGTATATACGGCTGCAGTGGATCCAGGGCGGTCAGACTCCGGTCCAGTTTGTTTCGGGTTATAGCCGGACGATTACGATGGACGTGTACGGGATTCCGACTTGGAAGTCGAATACCGATTCGGCTGGGAACATTCGATCTGTCGAACTCGATATCGAGTTGTTGATCGACACGACGGGGAACTTCTTCAGGCGGGTCACGATTCAGAACGACGTGGCTTCGTACACTGCGACTTAGGGATTGTCGAATCGGGAGGGGAAGTATTGAGCCCTTAGTCTCGAGCCGCCACAGATCGAAACGCGATAAACCAGGCTAAAACAAAGCGGTGATAAATCGCAGCAGTCGAAAGTGTTTGGACCCTTATTTGTAAACAAGTCGCCTCCTCGTCATCCTCCCCTAACCCCTCCTTGGAAAGAGGGGAAAGCCTATTTACAAATTTGAGGCGACATATCAATTAGAGGCGCGAGAGCGGCGACAAGTCGCCTGATCAAAAGCGGCGATAAATCGCAGCACTCGAAAAAAGAACCTCTCCCCCTTCCCCCTCTCCTCCGGCACAAACATCCGCAGGCAGAAGGGGCTTTAAACCTGCATTTCCCCTCCCCTATCACTTATCACTTATCACCTTGCACTTCCAAATAAGGAGAAATATGCCTTCATTAGCAGAACTTAAAAACAAAGCCAGAGAGCTCACATGTGAGCCGTTTGACGGGTTTACCGTCCACTTTTCTGAGCGGCTGGTGATCCAGACCAAGGAAAACGAGGAGAAGATTGCCGCGATCGCGCTGCTTCAGGAAAAGGCCGATGCGGTTGGAAAAGACGAGAGCCTGACCGATGAGCAGAAGGCCGAAAAGCTGAAGGAGATCGAGTACGGGGCGCGGAAGGTTTACGAATCGTGGCTGTGCCTTAGGGTGGCCAAGTGGGATTTAACGGACGAGGGATCGGAAACGCCTATTCCTTTAGCCCTTGACGCGCTGGAAAAAGTGGACGTGCCACTTGAGGTTTACGTGGCGATGTTCAAGGCCATGAACGAGACGGCGCTAGTCCCAAACTCGAACGCCTAGCCTTTGAGGAGTGGCTGTTCAACCACTATCTTAGGCAGGGCGCCGCTAAAGCTAAACCGCATTGGCAAGACCCCGAAGGTGAATGGAAGCCCGGCGAGTATTGCCCGGACTGGGCGGAAGCCTTCTTTCACGAAGGGAGTTTGCGAGACGTGCCTTGGTATTGGGGGATTAGCTCGGACGACGGGTACGGGCCGCTGGTTTCGCATTTGGCGACTGTTTACCGGTCGGTGAAGTGGGCGGTTGAGAGACGGTTTCGCGATTGGTGCCGGGACAATCCGGAGAAGGCGCGTGATCTTTAAGCAGGAGATTACAGAAAGCTTGCATATTAGGAAGCGCCCAATCTCTTAAGGGCGCTTTTAGCATCGGAATTGCCTTTTTGGGCAGCCTTGCGATACCAAGTTAGGGCAAGTTCATGGTCCTTAAATTTTCCGTGCCAGCCAAGCTCGTAAAGTAGTCCGAGGTGATACATACAGTCGTCTCGGCCAATTTCGGCACCTTTTTCGAAAGTTTTAATTGCTGCTGCCGGCCCCTTTAAGGTCTCGCAACTCCAGTCCCAAGAGGACATAGCTGTCCTCCGAGCCGGCAGCCACCGCCTTGGCAAACCAATCCGCAGCGATTTGGTCGTTGCGTGGTCCGTCCATGCCTAAAGCATATGCCAGCCCCATGTCTTTCATTCCATCAGCGTTGCCAAGCTTGGCTGCTCTAAGATAGAGGGCCACTGCCTTGCGCGGGTTTTTTTCGAGGCCTCCAGCGCCATGGTCGTACATATTTCCAAGGGAAACAAGCGCAGAATCTGACCCTTCATCGATAGCCTGCTCAAACAATTCCACACCCTTTTTATAGTCTCGTTCTAAGCCAGTGCGCCCTTCCACTTAGCAAGTCGCCAGCGCCCAAGTAATGTCTCCGAGGTGCCAATCTGTGCCTTTTTGAAGCCAGGCGATTGCCTCTGAGTAGTTCTCCTTGACCCCAATGCCACGTTCGTAACAGAGGGCTAGCAGCATAATTGCGGCAGCATTTTTTTTCTCCGCCAAGCTGCGTAGCAGGTCGAATTCTTCCTTGAATTTACCCGCAGTCCCTAATTTCAGCGCTCGCTCTACCTCCTTATCCCACGGGCCTTTATGAAGTTTTGGTACCATGGTCGACTCTTGAGCCAACCCATTAGCTGGCATTAGGCAGACGAAAAGGAAAAGGAGTTGTGCGGCGAAAAGCGCATTAGTCGCCCTGTAAAGCCCCCCTGAAGTTAGTCGTGATTTACGTATATCTGTGAGCAATTTTAACTGGGTCTGTCTTCCGAACATGGTCCATCATAACACAAATGTACGTAGACATCTTTTCGTGTTAGGGTGGGCTCTTTTAAATCGACGTCGCGGTCAAAGCTGGCGTTGTCTCTTTAAACTAATCGAAAACTCATTTCTGAAGATTGCATACGTTGCCCATTTCGGGTTGCCGATTGGAGATTTAATCAATGCCAGATATTGCCGAACTTAGAAAACTGTTTACGGCAGACGACAGCGACTTCCAGGCGTCGTATTGTCACATGCATCTCCGTTCTCAACAGGTTTCAAACGCGCTCTCACTCTTGTCTTAGGCGATTTAGCGCGGCTTTCGCATCCTCGCTGCCGAGCTTTGCAGCTTTACGGTACCAAGTGATAGCCTTCTCCCGATCCAGGAATTTACCGTGAATGCCGGTTTCGTAGATTGACCCGAGCTGTAACATACATTCGCGCGATCCAAATTCGGCACCTTTTTCAAACGCGCTGATAGCATCCTCGGGTCGATTAAGTTCAAGCAGCTCCAAGCCACAGGGGCCAAACGCCTCTGGGGCTCCCCCAGCGATCGCTTTTTCAAACCACTTCTCAGCAGCCTCATCGTCGGCCGGACCATGAAGACCTGCGGCACTTGCCATACCCATTTCGTACATGCCACTCGTATTCCCTAGGTTTGCTGCCTTATAAAATAGCTCCAACGCTCTAAGGTTGTCTTTTTTGACGCCGCTGCCAGTTCGATAGGAGTTTCCCAGGGCGACCATCGCCCAGAGAGATCCCTCATCTGAAGCTTGCCTTAGCAAGTCAACGCATTTTTTATGATTTCGTGCCAATCCATTAACGCCGCCGCCATAGTATATTGCGAGAGTGCAAGTGCAGTCTGCCAAGTGCCAATCAACTCCTTTTTGAAGCCAGGCGATCGCTTGAGACTTATCCTTCTTGACGCCTTTACCGTCGAGGTAGTACTCGGAAAGGTGAAGTATCGCGTCGCCATTTTTTTTCTCTGCCAGCCTCGATAGCAGGTCAAAAGCTTCTTTAACTTTGCCTTGCTGTTCCAGCTTAAGCGCGCGGGTCACTTCTTTATCTCGAGCATTCGTAAAGGGTTTGGGAAGATCTGATTCTAATTGGGCGATTCCAAATGCTGGCATAAGTAGGAACAGCAGAGTCAAGAACAAGGGGCGCGGGATCGAGACTTTGCTAGTGAACTGCTTTCTAAGATATTCCCCTGCTTTGTGCGATCGCGCGAGCTGATTAGTCATGAGATCATCTTAACACACCTCAGTAGACGTTTGTTTCAGGAGCGGGCTTTTTATTGATCTTGTAAGTCTTTGCTGCTTAGCTCCTCAGAAATCAGGGCTGAGTTGGTATGTCGTTAGATTCAAGCGGCGAATCTAGACCCTGGGCGCGCATTTTTGCCCGTATCACGTTTGTAACTTCGGAGATTTAATCGATGCCAGATATTGCTGAACTTAGAACACTGTTTACGGCAGACGACAGCGACTTCCAGGCTGCCTATAAGAGGGTTTCTGCGGTTCTCGATCTTACGGCGAACGAGGGCATACCTTTGCTACGGGCTCTTTTCTAGCCGATCTCCATACGTTTCAAGCTCCAATGTTTTCCACGCATCGTTCTTCCCCTGTTTCAAACGAATGAGCGCGTCTCCGCAAAAAGGCTCACCGAGCTTTGCTCTTTTCAACAACTCAATCGCCTTGGCATCATTTTTTCTCACGCCCAATCCTTCGTGAAAAAGGCATGCGAGTAATGCCTGCGCCGCGTAAGGTCCGTCCGAGGCGTAAGGCATTAACAAGGTTACTGCCAGAGAAGGCTTGCCAATATAAAGATATTCTTTCGCGAGTTCCGGAACCCCTTGATTTTCATCCATGTGTGCGGCTTCTTTAAGTAATGCGATTGCTTTCATATGATCCTCAACGATGCCGCCTTGGCCATAAGAGTACAGTTTGCCGAGTTCTATCAAAGCGCCCACTTCTCGTAGTTTAGCTGAGCGGTTTAAAAGACCCTCGGCCGTTATGAAGTTTGTTTTGAGGCCCCCAATTCCTTTGATATAAGCTTCTCCTAGGAGTTCCAGACCCAGTGCATTATTTTGCTGAGCGGCTCGAGCATAGAGAGCGACTCCCCTGGCGGGGTCTGTTGGCACGTCAGGGGCCCCTCCAATTGCGTAGTCTATTCCTAGAAGGACTTCGCCTTCTGCGTTATTTCTCTCAGCAGCTATTGTGTCGAGTTCGAACATTCTACGCGCATGTTTAGTAGGGTCATAGGACCAGTACATAAGGCTCAGTTTAGAGGCGGCCTCACCACTTCCTGCATCAATCGCTTGCTGATAAATCTTTTCAGCTTCAGGATATTCTTTCGCGTCCTCAAGTTCCTGGGCCATTTTGATCAGAGCCTTTACTTTGGGATCATTGTCGGGCTGCGAACTTGGAGTGCCTGCCGGCGCTTGACTTAGTGCGCACGTGGTTATGGCTGCGAGAAGGCAGCAAGCTATGAACTTTAGGAGATCGGTTCGTTTAATCACCGTCCGAATGTTAGCACACATTTGTCTCTTTTGAAGATTGGAGCTTGAATTATTATGCCAGATATTGCAGAACTACGAACGAAATTCACGGCTGACGACAGCGACTTCCAGGCTGCGTATCGTCGTATTTCGCTGGCTCTAAATACTTTCCAAAACGGTGGCGTGGGGTCTACTTCGACGCTACAAGGCTCAGCTAGGGCTGCCGGCGTCTTAAATGCCTCTATCAGCACCTTGGCAATTACTTACCAAAAGCTCTCGTCTGTTCAAGGGCTTTCTCTTAGGCAATCGAACCTTGAAGTCGACGCGATGCTAGCCGTCAACAGTTCGACTCAGGTGGCGATCACCCTAAGCCAGCAGCTTACTTCGGCTAGAGAAAAGCAAGCCATTGCAACAAAGCAACTGGCAGATGCCGAAGTCGCTGCCTCAAAGGGAATCGAAATGCTTGGTGGAAAGGGTTCCAGTAAGGACGAAAAGGGAACCCTGGGCAAACTTCGTGAGACGTTTCATGAGATTGCTGAACTAGCGGATGATATCGACAAGACGAAGAAAGGATACGACGCGATTGGTGAAATTGTTGGGAAGCTTAAAGCCTCCTTGGGAAGCGGTGAGGTTATTGGCGTCGCCTCCGAAGTTGGCGAAAGTGCCAGCGCGGCTACGGCGGGCATGGCCGGGCTCGTGGCAGAGGCAGGTCCGTATCTGTTGGCCGTCGCTGCGGCCGGCGTGGCCGTCTATGGTCTGAAGAAGGGTTGGGATGCTCTCGTTCAATCTGGCATTCAAACGCAGCAAGATTTCGATGAACAGGCAAAACAGCTCCGGGCGCTGCGATCAGAAAAAGCGAATGATCTGAAACAAACAATTGATCTAATAAATCAAGCTAAGCAGCTTCAGACGGAAATGTCCGGTAACTCCGAAAAGACTAACGAGTTTAGGGAAACCCTGACGAAGATTGGCGCGCTCCATCCCGACGCCATTATATTCGACAAACTTGGAAACGCAATCGGATTGGCTGCAACGAATCAGCAGTTGCTGAATCATTACACCCAGCAGTACCTGGACATCACTAGCAAGCAGAGGATCGATAGTCCGGTCCAGCTTTACGGTCCACAGCTGGAAACATTGAATCGGCAGAAAGGGATTCTAATGGAGCAACTTCGTGGGTTGCAAACCAACGGGCTGCTGACATATTTACACGGAGGGCCAAATTCAGATAGCTTTAAACAGTGGGCCACGCAACAGGCCATAAAGACCAAGAAGTTTGACCCGGAGTCAGGACACGATCTAGATCCAGATTGGCGGCGAGAATTCGATGCTGCCAATGAAAACTATGTTAAGTCGGGGAGCGCGTTTGATCAGGCCGTGAGTAAGGTTCAGAGTCAAATCGATGACTTAAACGCCCGGCTTAAATCTACCGGGCGCAAGCTTTCATGCGACAAGCGGCGTGAACGCTAACCTTGTTCACAGAGAAAAGGGCCCTGACGGCAAAACCTACACTGACTTTGGCAACTGGCGTGGGTTAAAAGCTTTTGCAGATAGCGAAGGTTTTACGACTCCCGGATATGGCTTTTCACCGGGTAAGGGACATCACAAAAAATCACCGCATTATACTGGTGATGCTTACGATGTACAGGTTGTGGGAAAGACATTTTCACAAGGAAATCAACTCATCGCCGACGCGTTGGCGAAGGGGCTAACGGTTATTGACGAACGCTATAAGGACCACTCGGTCAAGTACGAGAATGGCAATGTTGAGCGAATCAGAAGGGCGAATCTGGGGCACTTTCATAATGGTGATATTCACCTTCAAATGCCGCGAAATGCCCTTGGAATGATTCCTTGGCTAAGTGGATTAAACGGGAGAAGCGTTTTTGACCTAAAAGCGGCTAAGCAGGACATGAAGGGCCTTTCGGTCAAAACCCCCGAGGAGAAAGCTGCGGCGAAGGCTGCAAGGGAAGCGGCGGAGAGGGCGAAAAGCGCCGCTGAGGAGATTTATCAGGACAAGAAGGACCTATTCCTGAAGAAAATGGGTGATGCTGGCGAGCTTAAATCTTCCGGCGATCAGTACGACCTCGACAATAACCATTTAGGCGATCTGACCAAGGCTCAGATGCTCTTAAAGATCAAACTCGATAAAGAAGGTGAGGCGCACGATCGGGCAATAAAGGCCACTGAAGAGTGGGCGTCACTGCTTTCAGAGATGAAGGGCCGGATTGAGTCTCAGACGCGCGAGATTGCGGCTAGAGGCGCGACCAACGAAGCGGATAAGTATTCGATCTTGACTTACGGCAAGACCTATGACAAGCTCGAAAAAGGTGGGCCGGCTAGAAAGGACGTCGATCTCCATACCCAGATCGAGAATATGGACTCAATTGACAAGTTTAACGAGTGGTGGAAAAAGCTTGGAGATGAGATAGCCAAAACAGCGGACGAGATTGCAAAGAAGGCCAAAGACGCGGCCGGCAAACTAAAAGAGAACTTCACCAACACGATTTCGGGTCTAGACGATGAGATTGCCAAGGCGCGTGCGAAGCTTAGTGGGAATGTCCCAAGTGAGCGGGGGGCGTTTATGCAGACGAGGGTAGATGAATATCACAAGTCGAACCCGGGCGACACTGATTTTGGAGACACTTTGGCCGTCGCGATTAAGTCCATGCAGCTCTTTGATTTACAGCAGCAAGAGGCATACGCGAAGAATTACGATGATGCCATGAAAGGCTTAAACGCCGAACTCGCCAAGTACTCCAAGCAGACCGAGGAAGCGAAGCTGCATGCCATTGAGTTCGATGGTGAGCTTCAGAAAATGAATGACTGGCAGGCGGCTTCTATTCTTGCGACGCAGGAGCAGATTCAAAAGCTGAAGGATTGGTCGGATCAGGTTAAGTCGATCTCTAAAGACCTAGCCGGGACGGTGACCTCGATTATGGACAAGATCTTTGTCGAGGGGTCACATCATCTTCAGAAGAACGTGACCCAGGCCCTGAACTCGATGATTCGGGGGATGGCTTCCAAGTTTATAGGGGATCAGGCTCAGAAAGGGTTTGATTCTCTGTTTGGGATGTTGAGGCCGAAAGCGCCTGGTCAGGGAGCGGGTGCCGGCGGCGGGTTTATGGGTATCCCTTTCTCGCTGATAAAGGGATTAGCCCCGGCCGGCGTCGGCAAGGATGCCGCTTTACAAACCAACACGCTCGCTCTGCAACAGCTTACGCAGGCTATCACGATGGGATCTAGCGGCGGCGGTTGCTTTGGCGTTCCAGGAGGCGTTGGGTCCGGTGGTGGTTCAGGCGGCGGGATGGGCGGCTTTCTTGGCGGTCTCTTTGGCGGCGGCGGTGGCGGCTCGATTGCAAGTGTGGGCCCGTTTGGGAGCGGTAGCCTTGCCACGGCCACGCAAACGGCTGTCACTACCGGGAGCGAAGCGTTCTCTGCTCGGTCCAATGGGGATTCAAGCCATGGAACGATTAACGTTCACCTTTACTCTCCGACGACCACGGGAGACGCGAAGAGGGCGGCGAGAGCCTTAAGCAAGGAAATGGATATGAGGAAGGCCGCCTACGCGTAGGGGATTGTCGAAAGTCGTACCGGAAAAGCGGTGTCAGGCCACCGCACTCCCAAAGATGCTGCGAGCATTTTCTGATTTAGCTTCTATTTCTCATCCTCCCCCATCCCCTCCTTGGAAAGGAGGTGGACTGCGCCCAAATTTGTAGGCACCTCGTCAACAAAAACGAGGAATACATATGCCACGAAATCACGATCGAGAGTTGAAGCTCTCACTGTGCCGACAAATCAAAGCTGGAGAACTATCAAAAACAAAGGCTACGCGA
>DASXZH010000073.1:0-5950 GCA_036502005.1 Fimbriimonadaceae bacterium | reverse complement strand
ACATGACCATTCCGGACCCGGTTAGGCTTAAAAGTTGTTTCGGCTTATTCTTTCGCGAAAGTGGCCAAAATCGTTCCCCAGACCCGCCCGCAATGACTAACGCTACCCTTCTCATGCCCCTCGATTTCCCCCTATCCTTAGGAAGGGAACACGGATTCCCCTC
Organism: Fimbriimonadaceae bacterium; assembly: GCA_036502005.1. Lineage (GTDB taxonomy): Bacteria > Armatimonadota > Fimbriimonadia > Fimbriimonadales > Fimbriimonadaceae > DASXZH01. The sequence continues at coordinate 5,787 of DASXZH010000073.1, read as the reverse complement.
TTATTTGTAAGAATAAACTCATTTTGATTTTTCCATTCGAGATTGCCGGAGTCGCTCATTCGGCTTGCGCTTGCGGCGGCGGCCAGCAGCATCGGATTGAAAGACGTTCCTTCAGGTTCGGCATCGGTGATTTCGTAATCTAGTACATGCCCATCGAACGTGTAAGTGCCCTTCAAATCCAGGGATAGCTCCTTAAAGCTCCCCTTTCCGCTGAGGGTGCCGTCCGGGTTAAAATTGAGACTTAGGGATATGTTTCTGATCTGAGATTGCCAGGAGCCGATTAAGCTTGGGGCGTGCCCGCACCCAGCGACCCAGAGAAGCGCCAACAGAAACGGAATGCGTTTTATCATTAAGGTGGACGGCCCAAGATAGAATCTTGGGAGCGGAAATTCAGTTTGGCACAATCCTATGCAGCTAGAATCAGACATGTTGCCCGTATATCGCGCGAAGGCGAACGACCCGAATTCGGATGAACTTCTCACCATCAACGCCCCTTTGGTTGCTGATTGGCTGACGAAGTTTCTGCGCGATGAGGTTACACGCCGCCGAAAGATTAACAAAGTTGTGTTAGCGCTCTCGGGCGGGGTCGACTCTACGGTGGTTGCTTATTTGTGCGCGCGGGCCTTCGGCCCGCAGAATGTGACGGCCGTTCGGATGCCGTACAAGGTTTCGTCGCTGGATAGCCTAACCGATGCCGATTTGGTCATAAACGATTTGGGCATCGAGTCTCGCACAATAGAAATTACGCCGATGGTAGATGGCTATGTGAACTCGGCGGAGCCCTCGATTTCGCCGGCTCGACTTGGAAACATCTGCGCCCGGGCAAGAATGGTCATCATTTTTGATCAGTCGGCCAAGTTGCGTGGCCTTCCCATCGGCACTGGCAACAAGACGGAAAGGCTCTTTGGGTACTTCACTTGGCACGCCGATGATTCGCCTCCCATTAACCCCCTTGGAGACCTTTTCAAGAGCCAGGTTTGGCAGCTTGCCCGGGAGTTGGGGGTGCCGGAAAGGATTATTGATAAGCCGGCCAGCGCGGATCTGATTAAGGGGCAAACCGATGAGGGCGATTTTGGGATCACCTACGCTAAGGCTGACCGGATTTTGCACTTTTTAATCCAGGGTTATAAACAGGCGCAGTTGATCGAGATGGGCTTTGATCCTGATGATGTGGAGTTGGTATGGAAGCGGGTTGACGCGACCCACTGGAAGCGCAGGCTTCCAACGGTGGCTATGCTGACTTCGTCGGCTATTGGGGAATATTATCTGCGGCCGGTGGATTATTAGGGCCGGATGGCCTTAGGTATTCGGTATTCGGCACTAGGAAAGATAGGCCGTCTACCGAGCGCGTTTCCCGGAGGCCCAAAGCCGAAAGCCTAGGGCCGAACGCTCTAGTTCGAATCGCTTTCCTTCTTGTTGATCCAACCGCCTTCGGGTGCGGGGTCTACCGGGGCGTTGTTCCAATCTCGGGTTTCGGCGCTATCCTCGTCGCTTAGGGTGTTTTCCTTGTCCTGAGCCCATTTACCTTCATGTTCCAGGCTGTTTCCGTAGGCGTCGAGTTCGTCGGGCGGTTCGATTTGGTTTGTCGGATCGTTCACGTCTTCGGGGCTGATCATTTCGTCGCTGAGGGGGCCGTGCAGTTCCGGGGCTTTTTCGGATTTGGGATCTTTGGATGCCATGTCCTTAAGATACGCCTGCGGCATACGTGGGTGTAGCACCACCTTTCGGGTTCCGGATTTAAGGGCGAATCGGCAAACCGAAGCTCTGCCACGAAGTGGCCCGGCGAAGGTTTGTCGATTCGCGCGCTACGACGCCAAAAGACTGGGAGGCATGTCGATCGCTTCGTAACAAAGCGGGCATCCCAAAAGGCCAGTTTTATTCAACTGCTCGGCCGTCCAGCCGCAGTTGGGGCATTTGCCATCGGCCTTTCGAGGACGGATCATTTCCTTTCGAAGCGAACCAAGCCGCATGTCCGGATAGAGCCGATCCAAGCAGGTGACACAAACGAACACCTCCAGCCCATGTTCTTTAACCACAAGAGTTGCCGCGCCCCCACAATGGGCGCAACTCTCGCTCAAAAAGGAACACCGTTATGGGTGTTGTCCTTAAAGAGCTGGATAATGTGCTGAGTCATCTTGCCTGGCGTTCCGCAGCCGATCTTGGTGCCATCGATCGAAGTCATGGCAATCACTTCGGTCGCGGTCCCGGTGAAGAAGGCTTCGTCGGCGGTGTAGGTGTCCATTACCGTGAGCAGCTCCTCAGTGACCGTATAGCCAGCGCCTCGCGCTAGCTCGATTACTGTATCGCGCGTGATGCCCTGCAATATGCCGGCGCTTGGATGCGGAGTGCGGACTACACCGTTCTTAATGAGGAAAATGTTGTTGCCGGTGCCTTCAGCAATGTAGCCTTGGTGGTTCAGCATCAGCGCCTCATTGGCGCCCTGTCTGTTGGCGAACTGCTTGGCAAGGATGTTGGACGCGTAGCGGCCAATGCACTTCACGCGTGGATCTAGGGCGTCGGGCGGGATGACCCTTATCGGCGAACTGACTACACTGAGGCCAACCTCGTGGACTTCTGGCGGATAAAGGTTTAGCGAAGAAACGAGAACCATCACGTTCGGGTTCTTATCGATTCCCTTGGGATCTAATCCGAGGCCGGTGCCACGGGTGACGTTCAGCCGGATGTAGCCCTCTGCCAGGTCGGCCTGTTTGCAGACATCAAGGATGATGGCGCGAAGATCGGACTTCCCGATCTTCATCTCGAAGCCCATGTAGGCGATGCCTTGATAAAGGCGGTCGAGATGCTCGTCGAGCTTGAACACCTTGTGATCGTAAATGCGGATGCCTTCGAAAAGGCCGTCACCATAAAGGTGGGCGTGGTCTGCAACGCTGGTTACAGCGGTTTCGAGGGGCGAGATTTCACCGTTCAGCCAAACTAGTCTGGGCATGAATTGATATTACCTGTGGGCATGCGAGCCGATAGATTTGTAGCATTGTGCTTCGTGGCTAACTGTTTTGCCCCTCTCTCCCGGTTTGCTCACTGACTCGCTTACCGCTCTCCTTTGTCGGTGTGTCCGGGTTGGACAACCATGTGCATATTGTAAAGCTTCCGATCTCTCTCCCGGTGGAGTGAGGTTTGGGCTAAGCGGCTTCCTAGGTTTTGTTTTCGCTGTCAAGTTGTAGCAGGCGCGACTATCTCTAGAGTGGAGAGGTTAGTTTTTTTGCGGCGCACCAAGCAGGTTTAGTCTCCAGTTGTTCTCCTAAACGATTTCGGGGAAGGCCTGAGGTTGAGCTTGTCCGCAATCGAATGAACAGTTACTTGTGCAAAGTCTTCCGCTTCGTAGTGCCAGCGGCTTTGGGAGCAGGCAGTTTCTTAAAGACCAACGGGTCACTAGGATTGTCATCCCAAATCTTTAGTTCGGTCTCAGCCGAGTTTAAGCTATATTTGCGGTCAACCGACGGCGGATCGTCGTCTTCGCTCATTTCAACCGTACTCAAAACATTTTCGCGCGCGTACCAGTTGAACGAGCTCCCCGTTTCTCCATTTCGCAACCAACTACCGGTGTGATTGGCGTCAAACTGCAGACCAAGGTCTCCCATAGCGGGAGCCCAGGAACCGATCAAGCGTTCGTCATAGGATCGCTCGGATAAGGGGACAGGGCTTTTTGAGCAGCTTAATGAAGCTCCAATACATGCGACGCCAAAAATAGCCAGTGCTAATCTCTTTCCTTGGTTCTGAAGCCGAGATATTTCCATTCGAACCTGTTTCAGCTTATAGGAAATACATTCGTTGCTCGCCAACGGTTGCACTGGCGATACCGAGTGCTCCTACTCTTCTTTGGCTGCGCCGAACGCGATCGCATAGGGCCGGAGATATTCCAGGTAGTCCGCGCCTTCCGCAGCTTTAAATTCAGTTGAGTGTGCTGACAAGAACCGGTCGAGGCCAGCAACCTTTTGGTAAACCCTTGCTCCCTTTTGAGTTAAAGGACTAAGCGAGTAAACCAAGAGCGCCGATAAGACGACCCCCAGCCCCGTAAAGAGCAAACCCTTCATTTCGTCCTGCCGATAGGCAAAGAAGCCGGCAAGCGCCAAAGCAAGCGTCAAACTTACGGCGGGAACGACCTTGCTACGCTTTTCAGAGGGGTAAAGCAAGTCTTGCAGGTCCAGGTTATGAACAACAACAGACTGCAGATCTTGCAAAGAACCGCTCAAAAAGGTTCTGAGTTGGCTGGGATCGGTCGTCGAAGATCGCCGCTTAATGATCTCTAACGCTCTCATTTCGACGGGCCCGATGGAATCCGCGCTCACGGTTGCCGAACCGTGCTTGCTTTGGCCGCCATCGGCAATGGCGGAAAGAGCGCCAATCACATGGCGCACCTTTAGCGAACCTTCAAGAATGTAGCCTGCTTCGGCTGGACCAACGCCGCTTGGAACGGCCGAACTGGGGAAGGCTCTTCCGCGTAAAAACGCAAACCGCTTTAGATAAAGAAAGAAGAACAATACCGGCGGAAAGAGTGGAAGGATCAAAAGGAGCGCGTTCGCTTCTTTTGGCGCTGCTGGTTTACTTGCCACCACCGGCGCTGCGACCGGTGCCTTATCATGGGTTGTGGGTTTAGATGCGGCCGGCTTGGGCGGGGGCTTGACCGTTAAGGAAGCGGGCGCCGGCTTTAAATATTTTTTCGGAATAGCAATCAGCAGGTGCATACCGGCATTTGCGGGAATGCCGGACGAAGGCTGCATGGTGATGCCGTTGCTGCCTTCAGAAACATTAAAGGCGTCCATCTTCCCCGAGAACGCAGTGTCTTGATGCTTCTCGATGGCTGCTGTTTTGCCGTCAGCTACCGTGTTCGCGCCAACATAAACCGGCACGGATTTATCCGGATACTCGACTTCAAGCAGACTGCTCTCGATAGCGCTCGGCCAACTTGGCGGCACGAGGTTCCAAGACATCGTAGAGCGAGCGCCAAGCTCCCCACCCGATCTTTCGGAAAACGCCCCGAGCACGGAATAGTTAATGTGAAACTGGACCGGAGTTGTTCCGGTTGTTGCGGGCAGATTCGTCGTGATTTGGTCGTCTTGAACTTTTACCGGCTGCGCGGCCGAAGTTGCAGCGTTGCCAAGATTGGCGCGAGAAACAAGAAAGTGGATGGTGTGGGAACCGGAGGGCGCTTCCGCAACGACAAGGTTGTTCAGTGGCTTGCCGGTGGGCACGATCGTCACCGTCTCGTCAACAGTAAGGGTCCGGTCACTGTTCACCTTTAACTTTGCGTTAAAAGATGTGGTTCGAAACGCCTGCCCAAAGCCCAAGCTGGCAGCCGCCAAGACGCTTAGAAAAAGGCACGCACGCGCAAGTTTTATTCCGGTAATACTGTCTGACCTCATTTAGAGCCTAAAAGCTATACGGCTGAAACACGCAAACGCAATCTCGACCACTACAACAGTTTGACCATAACGGGCTCGTAGACGCAAATTTCAGATTCTTGCTGCATGTAAACTAGGGGCAATGAAGGTTCTTGTAGCGGATAAGTTTGAGAAGAGTGGATTGGATGGATTGGCGGCCCTCGGTGTGGAAGTGGTGTCCGAGCCGGATCTAAAAGATGAAAGTTTGCAAAAGGCTCTGGTGGATACGGCAGCCGAGGTTCTAGTTGTCCGTTCAACCAAAGTGACCGCGCCGATGGTGGAAGCAAAGAATCTGGCTCTTATCGTTCGCGCGGGGGCCGGCTACAACACCATCGATGTCGCGGCGGCCAGCAATAGAGGCATTTTTGTTAGCAACTGTCCTGGCAAG
>DASXZH010000072.1:0-52477 GCA_036502005.1 Fimbriimonadaceae bacterium | reverse complement strand
TCTAGATAAAAGGCTAAGGAAAACGCTCTGGGCGGCGTCCAGAGGGCATGGAGTCGCCTTTCTGGGCCCGATTCGTGAGGATTCCGCTCCGTTCAGGTTCAAAAATGTGTATAACGACAAGCCTTCCGGGAGAGGTTTGGGCACGCTGAAAAATCCTTAAGTTGATCGCGATGGCCGTCACTCCCACCCCCAGTTTCCGTTTTCTGTTTACTCCCCATGCTGTTCCCAGATCATCTGCCCGGTCGTCTTAATCGCAGGGTTCTCCATACCCTCTAGGTCAAAGATGACCACCTCGTTTTGGCCCCCTTTGAACCAAGGCCCCGGAGCGTACATGGTTTGCTGCGCGCCAATGTGCCAGAAGCGGCCCAGGTTGCGGCCGTTTAGCCAAACCGAGCCCTTGTGCCAATCCCGCATATCAAACAAGACGTCGCTCTGGTCACCGGCTTGACGCTCCATATTGGCGCGGTAGAACGTCGGCCCCTTAGCCTTGGTCGTGCCGAATTTCAAGTGAGAAAGGTCGGTCATGGGCAGCTTGTATATTAGCCAACCCTTGAGAGGGGTGCCATCGATGAGGGCTTGACTAATGCCCTTGCGCTCCCCTTGGATCTCCCTGCCGTAATTGATGCGGCCCAGATTCTCCACCAAAATATCCAGCGTTGACGACTGCGAGCCATCATGAAGTTCCAGTTCGGTTTGCTTCAACCGCCTATCTAAGATGCCAACTTCGACGCCATCCACGTACACGATGGCTCGATCTTGCAGATCCGGAAGCTGCAGCTTTCGGCCGGAATCATTCACGTGCGTTCGATAGAGGACAAAACCGTACGGCTGGTGCAATTCTTCGAAAGTTTTCGGCATATCCGATTTTATGGGCTCGGGCAGGTTATCGAAGAGGCCCGCCTGTTCGAGCATCGGCTGCGCGTCTTTGCGAAATTCGACGCCGACGGATGCGGGCAAAGGCGGCAAACTTTCGCCCGCGGGAAGGTGGGCTTCGATGACGTTGCGAAACGCCACGCCCTTTTGGGTGATCTGCCCCGTGTCGTCGATGCAGGTGTCGTCGTAATAGCTGGAAACCTGCGGATGGTAGTGGCCGCTATCCGAGTTGGCGCCGTTCATAAAGCCGGGCGTCCACCCGCCGTGAACCATATACAGGTTGAAGGAGACGTTGTGCTCCATCATCCATTCAATATCTTTGGCCTTCGTCTCAGGCCCGCTTTGATAGTGCTGGCCGCCCCACTGGTCGAACCAGCCTGGATAAAACTCGCCATTCATAAGCGGCTGATCGGGCCGGTATTTGGCAAGCTTTGCGATATTGTCTGCTGGGTCCTCGCCAAAGTTTACGCAGGCCAGCACGCCATCAATCGTCCCTCCGTGAAGCATGGGGTCATCTGACCCGTCGACAGTATAAAGCGGAACATCAAAGCCGGCCCCTTTCAGCATGTCGCGAATCTCGCCGAGATAGACTTTGTCGTTGCCGAAGGAGCCGTATTCGTTTTCAACTTGGACCATCAAAATCGGCCCACCGTGAGTGATCTGGAGCGGCGCCAACTCTTTGCCGACCTGGGTTAGGTAGCGCTTGCAGGCTTCGATAAATCGGGGGTCTTGGGTTCTAACTTTGATATCCGGGATGTTGGCCAGCCAATACGGGTATCCACCCCACTCCCACTCGGCGCACGCGTATGGCCCCGGCCTTAGAAGTACGTACATGCCTTCTTCTTGGGCGGCCTTCACAAATGCGGCAACGTCATCGTTGCCAGTGAAATGAAAGTGCCCCGGTTCCGGCTCGTGGACGTTCCAAAACATGTAGGAGGCGACGGTGTTGAGGCCGAGCGCCTTCATTTTCTTGAGCCGGTCGTGCCAATACTCTCGCGGCACGCGGGAATAATGCATTTCCCCAGAACGGATTTGAAAGGGCTTGCCGTCGAGAAGAAAGTCGCGGCCTTTCCAGCCGAAGGTGTGGCTGGGCGAGCCAATCGCGCCTGCTGCTAGGAATAGAAATGATGCCAGGGTCGCCACAACGCCGTTGATGGAGGTCATGGGAATAAGCATAGCAGGCTGAAGACTTGTGTTTTCGGCCTTAGGTTTTCGGCATTCGGCCTTAGGAGCGGAATTGGCCTTCGGCGTTCGAGAATAGGCCTTAGTTATTCGGGATTTGACTTCAGATGCCGCATGGACAGACTATTTTCGCGTTTGGTTCTTAGCTTCCTTACTTCCTGATCACTTATGTTATTGCGCCTCGCCGAAGACCAATCCCTAATGCCGAAAACCGAACGCCGAAGGCCGCACTCGCTTATTTCATCGCCGCCAGACTCTGAATCTTCTGCGCGAAGTCGGAGACCATTTCCTGGCTCCCCGCCTCATTCTCGCTTTCCGCGTAAACGTGGAACATCGGCTCGACCGCGTCTGGCAAAACCAAAACCCAGCCCTCGGGACTGTAAATCTTGATCCCATCCAGCAACTCGATCCGCGTCTCATCGGACTGATCCTCTGATATCCGCCGCATGACCTTCCCCTTCTGATCCCAGGAGCAGTTCACCTGCTCGTAGGCTAGCTGGAAGTGGGGCACGCTTTCGGCAACCTCATTCAAGGTTAAGCCGCTATCCTGCAGCATCGAAATCAACTTTGCCAAAGCAAAAGAGGCGTCGTAACCAGGGTGGAACTCTGGGAAGATAAAGCCGCCGCGGTCATCACCGGCGAAATCGACGCCGGCATCCAAAGCCGTATTCATGAGAGACGGCGTATCCGCTTTGCTCCTAATTACATCCACGCCGTGGCCTTTTAACGCCTCTTCCAGCTTGGTGGGGGCGGTGACAGTAAGGCAAACAGAAGCCTCTTTAATCGTTTTGCCTGTTAGCAGGCCCAGCACTCCCATGAGCGTATTGCCACTGAGGGTTCGACCATGGCTATCCACAATGGTTAGCCGCTCGCCCTCGTTCGTAAAGAGCACGCCCATATCGTAATGGAGGGTTTTTACAATGCCCTGAAGGTTCTCCAAGTGCTTTTGGATCTCCGAGGGGGAGCGTGGCGATAGCTTGGCGTCGTTGAAGCCATTAAGACTAATAGAATCTACGCCGAGCCTGGCAAGCATGGCCGGAAAGAAGCTGGCGACGGCGGAATAGCCAAAATCACAAACGATGCGGAACTGTCGGCCCCCGCCGTTGTGGCGAAGGATGCGGAAGAAGTCGCTCTGATATTCTTCTACCGCTCGGCTGACGAAATCGATTACGCCTAAATCATCGGGGTCGGTGCGGTTAAAATCTTCGCGAAAGAACGCGCTTTCGATCTTGCGCTGCTTATCCCGCGAGACGTAGGTTCCTCGGGAATCGAACATCTCAATCAAACTCACACGCGAGTTGCCTGGCAACTTGCGAACATGCACCGCCCCTGCCGCGCCGCTCGTTTTGATAAAATGCCGGGCTACCGGCACGGCGGAACTGCGCATATCTAGTACATCGCAACCAACGCTTAACAGCGAAGCGATAATCGCGCGCTTCAACATGCGCGAACTGCGCGTGCTGTCCCTGCTCGTGACCACTTTAGACCGAGCCGGCAGAGTCGAGCCAAATGCAGAGCAGAGTCTGGTCGCGAAATCGGGCGTTAGTTCGATGTTGCTTAAGCCTGCTACTCCCAAATCTCGGAAAAGCGAACCGCGCCATTTGTTGCCCCAAATGAGCGACATAGTAACCGTCGAGCCGCGCTCGATCACTTTATCGGGCCAAATCTTAACCCTTGGCCGGATCACGCAGCCAACATCGATAAGGCAGCGATCGCCGATGACGGCGTCCTCACCAACGCTCGAATCGCGTTTAATCGTAACCCGCGAGCCAATAATCGCCCCTTCGATCTTTACATGAGGGCCAGCGTAAGCGCTATCCCAGAGGACTGACCGCTCAATGGTCGCTCCCTGTTCGATTACCGAATTGTCACCGATTACTGTGAAGGGCCCGACGACCGCGCCCTCGCGGATCTTACAGTTTCGGCCGATACAGACGGGCGGAACGAGAAGGGCGCCGCCTTCCAGCATGGAACTGCCTTCCATGTAAGTTGCCCGATCGGCATTGGCCTTGTATCCGTCGAGGTCGACTTTGCCTGCCAAAAGGTCTTCTTGAGCTTCCTTGTATTGGACGTGAGAACCGATATCCGTCCAGTAGCCATCCATGATGTAGCCGTACATCGGCTTGCCTAATCTGAGCAGCTCTGGAAAGATATCCTGGCTCCAGTCGCAGTTCTGGTCAGCAGGAATGTATTCAAAAATCGCCGGATCCAGAATATAGATTCCCGTGTTCACGGTATCGCTAAAGACTTCGGACCAACCTGGCTTCTCTAAAAATCTCTCGACGCGGCCCTCCGCATCGGTGATTACGATTCCAAAATCCAGCGGCCGGGTTACGTGGTGAAGAACAAGTGTGGCCAGCGCGCCCTTCTCTTTGTGGAATCGGACCGCGTCGGTTAAATCGCAATCGGTTAAGGAATCCCCGGAGATAATAACGAAGGCGTCATCGTTCAGGCGATCCTCCGCCTGCTTAACGCTTCCTGCGGTTCCGAGCGGCACCTCCTCCGTGCTGTAAGTCATCTGGACGCCGAAGTCGGTCCCGTCCCCAAAATAGGCCTGAATATGATCGCCCAAATAGTAAAGGGTGGAGACGATTTCGCGAAAACCATGTCGCGTGAGCAGGTTTACGATGTGCTCCATCACCGGCTTGTTGCAAATGGGAACGAGGGGTTTTGGGCGCGCGAGGGTGAGAGGCCGCAACCTCGAACCTTCCCCACCTGCCATCACAACTGCTTTCAATACTTGCCCCAACTCCCCACTAATCAATAACGCTTTCTAAACCCTTTGGTTTGCATTATAAAGCGAATGTTAGTGGGCTGGGGTTGCAGCGGCTTTTATTGGCACAATCTTAATTCCAATTAGTTGCGCCTGATCCACTTGACCCTTGTTGATGATCCTCAAATACCGGAATCGACGCGAGGGGCCGCGATAGGGAATGCTCATAACCGCCGTGCCGGGCGTCATATTTTGATTGTGCAGGCTCCAGTCCCAGTTGAGTTCCTGGGCCCATGGAAGAGATTGGGCGACCTTTTCACCGGTTTGATAGGTTCTCAGTTCAAAGTTCTTCCAAAAACTGCCCGACTTGGTGATGAGCTGGACTTCGCCGACGGTGCGATCTCGGCCGAGGTCAATCTCGATCCAAGAGCCTTGCTCGGTCGGAAGTTGCGTTTCCGTTGTGGCGGCTGCATTCAAAGTAATGGGTGTGTCGCCGGCAGAACTGGTGAAGGTTTTGCCTTGGGCGAGGTCGGTTGTTTCATCGAGCGGATCGGTGGGCATATTCACCGCCATCTTCAGAAAGATGACCGCTTTTTGGCCGCGATGATAGGAGTCCGTAAGCTGCCACAGCTTTAACGATCCCCATTCGGTAACGCCGTTGACCTCTACTTTCACGAGGAATGTGTCATTTAGGCCACGATAATCAATGCGTCCAAAGGGGTTCGGGATAAGTTCGTGGCCCGTCGCCACTTTATCTCCGGAACCGGCAAGTACATCCCGCTTGGTTAGGTTGACGAGCCCATCATCGTTCGATTTCGCCTTTATCGCCTTTGCAGTCGCCGGAAAACCGCCGTTAACCATTTGGTAAAAAGTGAGGTCGGCGCCCCTGATTTTTTGTCCATTGTAGTCGACGACAGACAGCGCTGTTATCGGAGGCGTATCGTACAAGGCCTCACCCTGAAAGCCGCGGCGCTTGCCTAGATCGGTCACCAATTCTGCCGCGTTAGCGGCGGAAAGAAGGTCGGTGCCTCGTAAGTCTGTTTGCTGAATGACTTCATCGACGTACGGCTGATAGGGCAGCGGGATCGACGGAGGAAGGCGGGCATCATCCCTCGTATCGCCACCGCCCATGAAATCCGGATACATATCCTCGGTTCCTGTCGGAGCGGAGCCGTTGCCGGCAAGCGCCATCAGTTGCGGATCGCCGGAAGGAAAACATGCCTTGCTGAAATCCACCATTCCGAGCTGAAAGCCGAGGTTCTTCATGAGGGCGAGATCGCCGTTCTTGATATCATTCATTCCTGCTGCATCGGTTGCCTTGAAACCAAGCTCAACATCGTAGTTGAGATCCGGTTTGCCATTGGGCAGGTTTTTTGGACCCTGAAGGGTCCCGTCCGGAACGACGTTTATCCGCTGTATCCGCAACGTTTCCGCAACCCCGTCGGGGGCAAAAGAGAAACGGCTGTACGGAAAATAGACATGGCCCATAAGCCACACCTGGCCCTGAATCCAGTCTTCGAAACTGTGCGAACCGTAGGCATTTTCCTGGCCCGAAATGGTGTCGTAAAAGCTTTTTTCAACGTAAACGCCGATGTTTAGAGCGCTCTGGTTTATCTCAAGATATTTGTTTCCGGTGCCGGCATCTGTTCCCTTTGGTTCGATCAACAAGGCGACCGGCTGCAGCCGATGGTTGCTTACAGTGTTTTTATAAGGCAGATGAAAACCGAGAGTCGTTTCTTCGCCCGGTTTTAGGGATTGGGCGGAATCGACAGGCGTTTCGGGTTTCTCGTTGTCCATCCAGGTCGCAGAAAAACCTTGGGCTGGGGCATCGCCCACGTTTTTCACGTGGGCCACATAAATGAGGTCTTCGCCCTCCGTTGGCCATTTCTTTGAGAGGGCATTTTGCGGGTGGTCCAAAACCGGAACAGGCGCGCCATCCTGGTTTTGAGTGGTGAACCCGATCTCGTTCTCGTATCGCTCATATTCGGGCTTTCGCTCGATATAAGTGATCGTAAGGTTGGGGCCCGTCGCCGGGGCTATATCTTCCACCTTCAGGACCAGCTTCGGCCGATATTCGCCTGACTGGCTGCTAATCAGAATCAATGGAGCGGCAAACTGCAAAACAAAGCCGTGATTCGAGGCAGGGTGTTCGTATTCCGATTCCACGGTTGCGCCGAGTCCATCGATTTGAAGATGTTCCGAATCAGGCTGGCTCGAGGTGGCGCCGTGAATAGGCGTTGAGTCGTGTTCGCCGACCGCGCCAACGTGTTCCCAAGATGGACCACCCAGCCTTCTATGCCGCCAAGTCGCGGTGCCTGCATCGCCCGCTTCGGGCGCGTTGGATGGGTTTAGGTCCAGCAAGGATTTGATGGGACCCTGGTTCCACGGCTCCAACACCTGCCCAGCGTTGGTGAGGGCAACATTGTTGCCAGAAGAAATGGTGAAAACTATTGAAGCCGAAACGATCCACTTGTGAGGGCCTAGAATGCGGTTTAGGCCGAGAAATTGAATCAGGATTGTCTTGCCAGGGCCGCCCAGAAGTTCGGTTTGCCAACCCTGGTTTAGGTCTGCGGCGGTGGAGTCGAGGGTGGTGTCTTCCACTTCCCAGTAGCGCGGAGTTAGGTTGCCCACCTTCGCGCCTCGGTAAAGCTCAACAGTTTGGGCATTCCCAGACTGGGCAAGGGAGAGGGCGGCAATGAGCGGGATGATCATTAAGGTGGGAGTTTACCGAGGGATACGGGTTAGACGATTGGAGATAGGGGGTGGAGTCGAAAGTCCAATGTCGAAAGTCGAAAGGCGGAGTAAGTCTAAAGTCGAAGGTCGAAAGTCGAAAGTCGAAAGTCTAGGGCCTAAGACCGAGCCACGAGCAAGTCCATTAGTCGAAGAAGCTGCATCATTGCCCCCCAACCGGTCCCTTAACTTTTCAAGGGGTGTTACCGCTGTCGATCCTATCTTTCCCTCCGCCTTTCGACATTCGACCTTCGACTTTCGACTCAAAAATTAAAAGTCCCCGGCACTGGTCCGTACCGGGGCTTTTTCTGAGGTGTAGGTGTTTTATGTGCCTAGTTGTAGCTAGGCTGGGTTTCAAGGTGTTCTTTCGTATCTTGCCATCGTGCAGGGTATGCCTGCGAGTCTGCCTTAACCTGAAAGCTCAATACATTCACGGCAGGCGTGCTCTTAAGCGCTTTAAACGCGGCGAGTCTCGCCTCCTCTTGCATTCTCTTCAGGCAGTTTTGTGTTTGTCGTAGTCGCTCAGCTCCTTCATCTTCGTCGCCTCGAAGAATCACAGCGCCGTGATCCATTTTTCGGGCAAATCGACGAATATTCCGGCTAAGGGTAATCAGCCGGCGAGCCTTACGGAGTGGAGTGTCGTCACCGTTGGCGATTATTTCTATTTGTCGTTTGATTTCAAACTCGGAATACATTTTCTTCCTTTCGCTACTTGTTGTTTTGTAATTGCACCGCCGGCGCGAGTCCGGCGGCGTGTGAACTGTGGGTCCTTTACTTACACCGTTGTAAGCAAGCCCGGGGTTTCCTGTTTAGGCCAAGCTAGATCGGTCAACTGCTCGCGACTGGATTCGCGGTTGATCCTGTCAGCCGCCAGCCGTACTTCATCGTACTGCTCTCGGAGGCTTTGGAGCATGCGGTCCATGTGCGCAGCGGTATTGCAATCTTGTGCTTGGGCGGATAAGGCACGGGCGTGAAGCAAAGAACGAGCTTGATGTTTTAATTTTCTAGCAAGCTTAAGGAGCAATCGCACCTTTCGCTTTGGCAACGCTTCAGATGTTTGAATATCCTCTACGCTGTGCTTAAGCTCGAACTCTGTTATCATTCACAACCTCCTCCAGGCCAAAGGGCCTGGTTCCTGCATACGCCGACGAGGTTAGCTGACGGGTTCGGGCCAGAAACCACCCTACTCTATCGCTAGAGATTCACCCCAAAACTCGGGTCCCCCGTAGCCACTCTTGTTAGAAGTGGCATTTGGCTTTGGTCAATTCAAAGAGTCACTAAACTCTTCCAACACTTGATGATACGGCAGAGCACCGGGAATTCGATGCTCAATTTTCGATTGATTGCGAGTTTTTTTCCACAATTGTAAAAGTTGCTAGCGCTGGAACGTTTCAGCTTTTACTAATTCAAGTATTTGAGGCCTTGATATATCTTCGCGCCGATAATGGGATCGATCTGGTGGCCGATGATGCAAAAGAACCTTGGCTTCGCTTTCTTACCTAAATCAACCCAGCTGGTGGAAAATGCCATATAGTTTTTCGCGGTTGCGACATAGAGATCCCGCTTGCCGAAGGTGACGTTGGAGACTTTTCCCTTGGAAGCCTTTAGCGTCTTCTTGTCCGCATCGCCACCGAGAACGATATCGCCGATTCCCTGCGAAGCCATTTCGATTGTGAGCTCGACGCCAGGTTCCGGGCCCCTATATTGGATGGTGTAGGAGCCAGGAAATGCTGAACACAAGACGACCTTAAAGCCCTCCGGTATGAAGGTTGGAATAACAACCTTGCCCGCCTTTTTGAGACTTGCTATTTGGGTGGGCGTGAGTCCGGAAGGGGAAGCGAGCGCGCATGCGGCGATCAGGCTGGCTAGTAGAGTGGTGCATGTCTTGCCCATGGGAATTAGACGTTTTTACTTTAGAAATCGTAATCCTTTCCACACCTTGGCACCGAGATCGGCGTTCATTGAGGAACCGATGATGGAGAGAAACCTCGGTTTCGCCTTGTCTCCTAGGTCTATCCAGTTAACGGCAAACTCCCGGTCGTCTTTGGCTATGTCGACCTGCATCTCTTGCGTTCCGAGCACTGGGTTAGTAACTTTTCGAGTTGTCTCTTTCAGGGTTTTTGGGTCTGCATTGTTCCCTAGAGAAATGTCGCCGATTCCATCGGAGGCCATTTGAACCAGAAGGTCCGCACCGCGCGGGCCGGTGTACTCTAAGTCGTATTCGCCTGGGTCAAAAGTGACTTTCTTGAGCTTGAAACCGGCGGGAATATAGGTTGGGACGACCACCCTTCCCAGTTTCTTCATCTTGGCCATCTGGGCTTTTGTGAGTTGGGATGGGGAGGCAAGAGCGAGTGAAGCGACGAGGCCTAGGACAGCAGCTGAACAGAACTTGAACATGGAAAGTAAGCTACCCGCTCTAGGTTTCTGGTTTCTAGGGTTTCTGCCAGCATTAATCTTCGACTGTTTTGTAAGCGGCGGATTGCTCGCCTGTAGAGATGGCAACAAATCTTCGTCAACTAGAGACTAAGCTCCATACCTTTGAAATTGACGCTCATGAACTTATAGTTAATCCGTAGGCCCGAAGGGTCGTTCTTCCTATAGCCCATGGGTGAGCGGCTCCGGCAGCGAGCCCTGGGAATGTCGCCATATAATTTCCGTAGCCCTGTAAGGGCGTAATATTTCGGAATCATGCCTCAATCGCTATCAAACATTCCTGTGCATATTACGTTCAGCACTAAATATCGAGATCCCGCAATAACCACAGATATGAGGGAGGAACTCCATGCGTACATGATTGGCATCCTAAGAAACCTTGAATGCAAACCATTTCAAGTTGGAGGGGTCGAGGACCATGTTCATGTCCTAATCCAACTGTCAAGAAAACATTCCGCAGCCTTCGTGGTCGAAAAGCTGAAGTCGGGTTCTACGAACTGGATCAATGGCAAATGGAAAGATCGTAATCACTTTGCATGGCAAGCAGGTTATGGAGCATTTGGAGTTGGCCCGGGAGGCGTCGGCCCAGTAATCAAATATATTCAGAACCAAGAAGAGCATCACAAAACCATTTCATTTAAGGAGGAGTTCTTACAACTTCTGATTGAGAACGGGATTGAATTTGATGAACGATACTTATGGGACTGAGCTTTATTACGCCCTTTCAGGGCTACGGAGGATAGGTGGCGGCTTTCCCAGGGCTCACGGCCAGAGCCGCTCACCCATGGGCTGTAGGTAGAACGACCCTTCGGGCCTACGGATTAACTAGAGGTTCTAGAGCGTCGGGGCCCGATAAATCGGGAGCGAAAGGCCAAGTCTAAAGCGGCGATAAATCGCACGCACTCCGAATAGGATAAATCGCGCACTCTAAAAACTAGCCCCGAAGATAAGGCATCGGATTCACTGGGCGACCGTTGACACGGATCTCAAAATGACAGTGGGGCCCCGTTGCCAACCCTGTGGCCCCTACCAGTGCAATCGTTTCGCCGCGTCTCACACGCTGGCCGGGCGAAGAAATAATGCGCGAGCAGTGGCCGTAGAGGGTCGCATACCCTCCGCCATGATCGACGACGATCGCGTTGCCGTAACCATGCATATAACGGGTGGTGACCACGATGCCGTCTGCTGCGCAGTGGATCGGTGTACCGTAGGCGCAGGCAAAATCTTGACCCGTATGCATACGCATTCGATGCAAAATCGGATGGAAGCGCATGCCAAAGGGACTTGCAAGGCGAGCTCCAAAGCAGGGCGGCATAAACCGGCCGTGGAAGGCGCCCATGGAACGGCCGGGGCCGGCCTCGTAGGATTGAATGTCAGACTCCATCCTGGCCATGTCTGCGTCGTCCTGGCGGATCTGCTGCTCAACGTCGCTTTCTTGGGCCTTTAGTTCCTGAAGATTGTCCGCCTTATCCTGGCGCTCGTCTTCGAGCTCCGCCTTGGCCGTCTTTTCTTCTTCCTCGTCTTTTTTGTTCTGGACAATGAGCGCGTCGCACTCGCTTTTCTTCCTGGTAACGGCAAGTTTGCTCTCTTTTACACCCTCAAAAAGCTCTCGGTCGCGCTCCGCGATTCTGGAGACAATAAACTCACGCGAGGACAAATCCCCTAAGCTTGAACTGCCAACCAAGGCCGATGCCAGAGTGGAATCGCCGTGCATAAACATCTCGCGGATCCTCGCTTTGGCCTGGTCGCTGCGCACATTGAAGGCGACAATCGCTTTCTGCAGTTCCTTCTCGAGGATAACCGCCCGTTTTTTGTTGAAAGCCAGTCGCGCGTGGATCTTGTTGATCCGCATCACGTGCTCGATAATCTTGTCATCCAGGCTATAAATATCGCCCCGAACATGGGCAGCGGCAGCATGAATATGATGAGCTTTTACCTTCAGGTCATGAAGATGAGCACCCTTTACGGCATGCTGTTTCTTGAGTTCTTTAAGGCTCTTTTTGGGATGCTTTGGCCCTGCCGCAATGAGCAGAGGAACCATGAGCATTACGGCTAAAGCCGCCCATTTCTTCAACGCTGGAAGCCCGCACCTTGGCGCAATGGCTCTCGAACCGCGAACGAGGAGCATACGAACCCGTAGGCTGCCCCCGCCGCTGTTAGAAGGATGACCACTGGACCAAGTGGGAAGACGGGCACCGAAATCTGGTCGGTAACCCCATTAATAAAGCCTTGAAATGCCACTTGCGCCGCGTAAAGCAGGAACGCAGCGATGATGCCGCCGATCACGCCTTGAATGATCCCTTCGATCACGAAGGGAGTCCAAATCGTGAAATAGGATGCGCCGACGAGCTGCATGATCCTAATTTCACGCCTTCTGGCGATGACGGTTAGGCGAATGGCATTGTAAATCAGAATCCCCGACGTGGCAAACAGCAGAGCTCCCAAAGCCCCTCCAAGCCACTTGACGACCACCATCATAAGGTCCAATATGCGTTGGGCGTCTTTCGAATATTCAATTCCGTGAGGCTGGTACACCTCTGGCATAAGCTGAATCTGGTTAGCAAGGCCATCCGCCATTTTTGGATCGGTGAGGGTCACATGGAGGGTATCGGGCAACGGGTTATCTAACCCTTCGCCACTGACCCCCAGCTTGGATTGCCACTCCTTCCAGGCTTGCTCTTTTGGCATGAGAGTGACGGTCTTTACGCCGGCAAGCGCGCGAATCTTATCAGCGGTGGCCAAAGCTTGCGTTCTCGGCAAATCGATCTTGGTGTAAACGTTCATTTCGAACTTGCCGCTCACGTTTGTCGTGAAGTTGTTGATTCGGAAATAAACGTAGCCGAGCCCACCTAGCAAAAAGAGCGAGGCGGCAGCCGTGGTTACGGCGGCAAAAGCCATTAGGCCATTTCTCCTTAGAGAAATCAGAGCCTCCGTTAAGAGAAATTCGATTCGATCAAGCATCTACTTCTTCCATTT
The DNA here is from genome assembly GCA_036502005.1 of Fimbriimonadaceae bacterium. GTDB lineage: Bacteria > Armatimonadota > Fimbriimonadia > Fimbriimonadales > Fimbriimonadaceae > DASXZH01. The sequence goes on along the minus strand of DASXZH010000072.1, from coordinate 39,570 downwards.
GCTCTGCCCAGGCATTGCGCGAGATTTCCGCATAGCTCGGGCTTACGGTCGGGGCAGCGTTGAAATCGAGTGCGTTTTGGAAGATGCCGGAAATGTTTTCGGGGTGGGTATCGGAAACGATGTTGCCGTTGTCCATGGTGATTGTTCGGCAGCCCATTCGCTCGACGACCATCACATCGTGGCTGGCCACCAGCACGGTGGTTCCGCGCAGGTTCAACTGGCGGAGAAGCTCCATGATCTCCCAGCTATGCTCGGGGTCCAGGTTGCCTGTAGGTTCGTCGGCGATAAGCAATTCGGGATGGTTGATAAGCGCGCGGCCAATAGCAACTCTCTGCTGCTCGCCTCCGCTCAGTTCATGCGGGAAGGCGTCGGCTCGATGGCCTATGTTAACTACTTCTAAAATCTGGGCGACTTTCCTTCTGGCTTCTTTTCTCGTGGCTCCAACGGCGCGCATGGCATAGGCGACGTTTTCCCAAACTCTTTTTCTTGGGAGGAGGGCGAAGTCTTGGGGGACGATTCCCATCTGGCGGCGAAGGGCGGGGATCTCTTTTCCGGGAACGTTTAGGTCGTTTCCGTTCCAGGTCGCCTTGCCCGAAGTATGGCTCACTTCTCGAGTGATTATTTTGAGAAGGGAGCTTTTTCCGCTTCCCGTTTTTCCGACAAAAAAGCAGAATTCGCCGCGGCTAATGTTAAGGCTTACACCTTTGAGGGCGGTCACGAATTCGTTGTAACGAACTTCGATTTTGTCAAAAACGATATAGTTGGCGTCGCTGGGAGAACTCAAGATTGATTTTATCGAGCCAGACTTTGTTAAGTCTTAATGGCTGTACGATTCAGGTTACCCCTCATGTTACAAGACGTCCAACCCCTTTTTTACGAAGGCGGGAATTGTCGCAAAAACAATTGGGAGGATGTTAGCGACGGGCTGCTCATTCGCGGAACCCGTTTTGCGCGAATGTCTTGTGCCTTGTGTTTATGTCTTGGCTGTGCAGACTTCTATTGCAACAGAAAATTTGATCGTGCTTTCAAAACGGCTGGTCCACCGCCCCCCGGTTCCCGCAACACACAAGACACAACACACAAGACATTTCCGCCGTGCATGGTAATTTGGCGACATGCATCTGCGTAAACTCGCAACACTTGGCTTGGCTTTCTTAGCATCTAGCTGCTTTAGCCAGAGCCTTCCCACTAGCGTTAAAGCCCCTTCGCACTTCGGTGGGCTGAATTACCGCCTAATAGGACCATTCCGCGGTGGACGGGCGCTTGCCGTTGCTGGCGTACCCGGCCAGCCGGAAAAGTTCTACTTCGGCGCGGTTGGCGGCGGAGTGTGGGAAACGGAGAACGCGGGACGCACCTGGACCCCCATTTTTGATGATCAGCCAATAGCTTCAATTGGCGCCATCGCCGTCGCGCCGAGCGACCCAAACGTGATTTACGTCGGCACCGGCGAAGCAGACATGCGCTCCGACATCCAGCAGGGCATCGGCATGTATGTCAGCCGCGATGCCGGCAAGACTTGGGAGCACATCGGCTTGGAAGATACGCGCCAGATCGGCAAAATCCTGGTCGATCCCAACAATGCGAATATCGTTTACGTGGCCGCCCTCGGCCACCAATACGGCCCTAACGAGGAACGCGGCGTCTTTAGATCCACCGATGGTGGGCGAAGCTGGCTCAAAGTTCTTTACAGGAGCCCGGACGTTGGTGCGATCGACCTTGCCATGGATCCCGCCAACACAAATGTGATCTATGCCAGCATGTGGCAGACCCGGCGCCCACCCTGGAACACCTATCCGCCAAGCAACGGCCCAGGCGGCGGACTGTTCAAGTCGGTGGACGGCGGCGCTACCTGGAGCCAACTCACTGGCGGCGGATTCCCGGCATTTGTTGGCCGCATTGGCATTGCTGTCTCGCCCGCAAGCCACAACCGCGTTTACGCCTTTGTAGATACGAACAACCCCAAAGATGGCGGCATTTACCGATCGGATGATGGCGGCGCCAACTGGAAATACACTGACGGCGAACAGCGAGTTTGGATTCGCGGATGGTATTTCGCGGGCATCACGGCGGACCCGAAGGATCCGAACACGGTTTACGTAATGAGCACTTCGACTTACCGCTCCACTGATGCCGGAAAGTCGTTTATTCCCATTAAGGGCGCTCCCGGCGGCGATGACTACCACACGATGTGGATCGAACCCAACGATCCCAAGCGCATGATTTTGGGCAGCGACCAGGGAGTTGTCATTAGTGTGGATGGCGCTAAAACGTGGAGTTCTTGGTACAACCAGCCCACCGGCCAGTTCTATCACGTGTCCGCCGATAACCGATTTCCGTATTGGGTTTACGGCTCCCAGCAGGATTCGGGCTCGATGGCAGGGCCCAGCCGAAGCATTCACACCGGCTTGAGTTCGATGGACTGGCGGCCGATAAATGCGGGCGGCGAAAGCAACATGATCGCCCCTGATCCGCTTCACCCAGGCACCATTTTTGGCGAAGTTGCTTCGAAGGAGCAACTCGATACCGGCTGGATCCAAGGGGTTGATCCCACTATGGCAAACCCCATAGCCGATGAGGGCGACCCGGCCACCATGGTTTGGCGCAGCACGTGGACGTTGCCAACAATCTTTTCGCAAGCAGATCCGCACGTGCTTTACACGGCCCACCAGAAGATTTTCCGATCCGACGACGGGGGCTCGTCTTGGAAGGTGATCAGCCCGGATCTGACCCGAGGAAAGAATGATGTGCCGGAAACTTTGGACCCGGCAACGATTGAAGACAATATCGGCCTGCCCCGACGCGGCGTTGTTTATTCACTTGCGCCGTCGCCGATTCAAAAGGGTGAGATTTGGGCAGGAACGGATGATGGGCTGATCTGGCTCACGCGCGATGAAGGCGCTCATTGGGAAAATGTGACTCCCAAAGAGCTAACCCCCTGGAGCAAGGTAGGCATTCTCGATGCCTCCCATTTCGACAAGGACACAGCCTACGCGGCGGTGGATCGTCACCGGCTGGATGACAACCATCCCTACATCTATCGAACCCACGACGGCGGAAAGCATTGGGAGCTTTGCGCGCTTGGTCTTCCTACCGATCAGTTTGTAAATGTGGTGCGAAAGGATCCCTATCGAAAGGGGCTGCTTTACGCCGGAACGGATAGAGGCGTTTACGTTTCATTTGACGAGGGCAACTCTTGGCAGTCGCTGCAGCTTAACTTACCGGCCGCCTCGATCAGGGATATTGTATTCCAGGATCACGATATGATCATCGCCACCCATGGCCGCGCGCTTTGGATTTTAGACGACCCTGCTCCTTTGCGCCAGAGCAACCAATGGCTTTGCAAACCAACCGATACCATTTTGGTCCAGGGAGCGGCGGGCTTTGGCGGAGGCACTTCCGATGAGGGAACGCCCTTTCCTCCGGAAGAGCCTCAGGGTAAGAACCCGCCTCGTGGAGCATATCTTTATTACGATCTGCAGTCCGATGCGAGATTGGTTGAGTTCACTGTTACTGATTCGGGCGGCAAGCTGATTCGCAAGATTTCGAGCGCGGATAAGCCGCGCCATACCGATCTTTCGACTCTCGATATCCCCGCCTACTGGGTGCATGATGAGTTACCTTTACCAACGGGCAAGGGTGGTCATCGGCTCGTTTGGAATCTGCACTACCTCAGCGACGGCGGACCCTCGGTGCCTCCTGGAATGTACAAAGTCGCCATGAGCGTGGATGGCACCCAGGTAGCCGAAGTGCCGTTGAAGGTTTCGCGCGATCCCCGCATTGCGGCAACAGATGAAGACTTACGCGAACAGTTCACGTTCGGTTTTACTGTACGCGCCGAGATTGAGTCTCTGCAGAAGGTGATGACGGATGCGCAAGCTTGGATGAGAAAAGAGGGCGTAACCGAGGCCCAGCGGGCTCAAATGCAAGAGTTGATTGGCGGTCGGCGTGGACGCCGTCGCCGGGCGGGTGGAACGCCGGATATGGGCACCAATGAGGTTGAGGATTCGCTGAGTTTGGGCTCGATCATGGGCAAGCTTGGCGGTTTGGAAGGCGCGGTTTCTGGGGCACCGTCGGCACCGACGAAGGATTACCGGAAGGCCTTGACTGTACTGAAGGGTTATGCGGATGCGGATGTGGCGAAGATCCGGGCGTTAATGAAATCCTAGGGGGAGAGGTTTTCCGTCGCGGTCCTTCAGACCTTCTGAATCGGGCGTCCCTTAACCCAGCCCTGCGCGACCGAAGTCGCTTTGGCTGGGCTATCTTGCTTCGGTCCGTTGGACCCTAAAGGCCGCCAAGCTTTACTCCTTCTCCGGCAATAAGACTCCCTTCTCGGACAAACTGCTGTCCTTTTGAGCTATTTAACGCGTACAATTGGGATAGAGGTGTGATGCACAAAAAAAAACGATAGCCAAGTTCCTGAGGTGCTCGACGCTGAAACGCGAGCGGCGCTCGAAGAAGGATTGCGGCTGGCCGAAGCCAATCCAGAACGGTAGACCCCAGAACAGGTTAGGGCAGACGCAAAGAAAATGGCTAAAGAATGGCGCGAAAAAATCAATCTCAAAGACTGCGCCTAGTTCACCACACAACAGCCAGTCGAGCAGCCTCCCGAAGATGCTTCTACAACTCCCTGACCCACGGCACCTTGTTCTTCTGTGGAGCGATCATATAGATCATCCGTTTATTGGCGGAAACACGAAACTGCATGATCATGTGCTTATCGGCATCGGCAATTTCGGTAACGGTCAATAAGCCATCTTTACTTGTCTGCCATATAGCCGGACAACCTGGGATAAGACTGACCGTGCAGGTTCCGTCGGGCCGAAGATCAATCTCCGCGCACTTGCATAGATTTAGAACCTGCACCTTTTTGCGCTTGTCAGTTACAGGAAAGGGCAGGACACCGATCAAAATCCCCGTCAGTTCTTTCGAGGGAGGTGGCGTATAGTCGTTGTCGTCATACTGCAGGCTATAAGTCGAATCAGTTTGCGCCTTCTCGCCACTCCAGGTTTTCAAAGTAACTTTGGTTCCAGAATCGGTGGTCTGACCTTGCACGGGGCGAAAGATCGTGTCTGGATAGGGGCCAAATCCATTGCGTTCGACAAGTTTCTTGAAGCCTGGTTCGTCGAGACCCATAACCGATTTGGGGTCAAGGTAATTCTATCGCCCGTTACCCCATAGGTTCCCGAGATTGGGGCATTGCCCAGTCGGTAGGTTCCATCCGTTTTTAGTATCAACGGGTTATTCGCTATGCTCTGCAGCGGCCCACCGGCCCATGCTGGCAAGAGAGAACTATCGGTGATCCATTCGCCGGCAACTGGATGAGCCATTGCCGTTGCCGCTGTCGTTTGTGCTGCTGCAGCCTCCGACCAAGATCGCTGCGCAACAGGCTAACAAGTGAAGGCCGCGTATGTTTTTCGCAAAGCGGCTACTTTTCATGCAGTTCGGAACCTCTCCCCCAACCCCCATAGGCGTTAAAATAAGCCAAGCTTGGCATTCCCGCAGCTACAAATCTCTCCCGAATGGAGAGGTCGGTGAGTCCGCGAACCGGGAGAGGCGCGAGTCGCAAACCTTGGAAATTATCTCTGGAAAAACTTATTTTAACGCTTATGCCCCAACCCCTCTCCTCCACGAAAAGGGGCACCAGACCGCACAAACCATCGGTCAAGTCCCCCTTTGAACCCCCTCCGAATGGAAACGACTCCCGCGAGCAGGAGAGGGGGCTAATACTTCCTAGTAGGCCAATCCGCCGGGCTCGATCTGGAAGATCGCCTCGATCTCCACGCTGATCCCGTGTGGAAGGCTGCTCATCCCAACTGCGGAGCGAACGTGCTTGCCGCTATCGCCAAATATGTGAATGAACAGGTCGCTGCAGCCATCGATCACCTTAGGGTGGTCCGTAAAATCGGGCGCGGCATTTACCATTCCCAAAACCTTTATGACCCGCCGCACGTTAGCAAGCGTCCGAACTTGCGACTTTACAATGGAAAGAACGGTTGCGCCCGCAAGTTGAGCATGTTTGTAAGCTTCTTCCGTGGTCAGATCTTTCCCAACAACACCGGTTGCGAATGTTCCGTCGGACTTTTTCGGCCCTTGGCCCGAAACATACAGTAGGTCTCCTACCAAAAGGGCAGGTATATAAGAGCCCGCAGGCTTAGGAGGCTCAACAAGTTCGAGGCCCAAATCGGCTAGTTTGCTTTCACGCGTTACGCCCATATCTATTTCAGTTCTACCCTCAAAAGTTATAAACTCTACGCCTGTGATCGCGATTCTTCCCGCTGCCGGAAAAGGAACCCGAATGGCCGCCATTTCAGGTGGCTTGCCCAAGGAGCTGCTGCCCGTTGGAGGCAAGCCTGTTTTGGAGTGGGTTCTGGAGGAGGCACGAGACGCCGGGGTTGATCGAGTCATCGCGGTGGTTTCACGTGAGAAACCGCTGCTCGCCAGCTATCTCAGGAACGAAGCGGAGTTGGCTTATCAGGAGAAAGCCAACGGACATGGGGCAGCAGTGGCGGTGCCAGATATTTCCGATTCAGTTTTGGTTTTGAATCCGGACACCATCTTTTTCCCTTCCTCACCGTCGATTCTGCTGTCGGCCTTGGTGGCGACTGGGTTCGACGTTGCCCTTGCCGTTGAAGAGGTTCCGGAGGACAAGGTAAGCCAATACGGAGTCGTGGAGCTATCCCCTTCGGGAAGGGTTAAACGGATTCTAGAAAAACCTGCGCCCGGGGAAACGAAAAGCCGATTGGCTATTGCAGGAAGGTTCGCGCTTTCGGCCAAAGCCTTTGCCTATCTTCGCAAGCAAGTTCGAGAATACGAGGGAAGCGGCGAGATCTCGATGACGAGGATCCTGGGTCAGGGCGTCGCCGCCAAATACTTGAAAGCTGCAGCGAGCCTTCTGGACATTGAAGAAGAACGCCTGGATTGCGGCGATCCCGAAGGCTACGCCCACGCCAAGGAAGTAGTGGGTGAAGGTTAGCTTTTCCGCACCAGGTAGGTGCGGCATTATCGGCAATCCCAGCGACATTTATGGCGGGACAGTGGTTTCCTGCTCGACCCCGGTCCGCGCTTACTGCACGCTCACTCTTGGCGAATCGGAACTCCTGCCCGACGACCTAAGGCTCTGGAATGCGGCCACTACCCGCTTTCCGTTGCCGGGTCCGCTAAAGGTGGAATGGCAAACCGATATCCCTCGCTCAAGCGGATTATCCGGTTCGACAGCTCTCCTGGCGGCAACTTTGGCCTGTGTCGTCACACTAGTTGGGCAACCCGATTTACTTAACGATAAAGTGGCCTTTGCCGAGTTGTTACGGGATGTTGAGAAAGTCGACGCGGGCATAATGTGCGGCTACCAGGACGCGTATATGATCGCCCACGGCGGACTTCAGATTCTGGATTTCGCGGGGAAAACCCCGGCCGTAAATGGCGGCCCGGTGGGCAATTTAACGCCGGTTAAGTTGGTCGATTTGCCTTTTCTTTTAATCACTACTGGCGTGGAACGGCTTAGCGGCGCAGTTCACGGGCCGATGTCCCGGCGCTGGCTTTCGGGCGAGAAGTTGGTGGTAGATGGGATCGGTCGCATCGCCGAGCTTGGCAGGGCGGGGGCTTCGGCTTTAGGGAGCTCTGATTTGTCAACGCTGGCAGAACTGATGAACGAGAACCAGAGGATCATTCGAGAGCTTGGCGGGTCTGGCGATGAAGTCGACCAATTGGTTAAAGCGTGTTTAAATAACGGCGCGAAGGCCGTAAAACTGGCAGGCGCGGGGCTAGGCGGGACGGTGATCGCGCTTTGCGAAGACGAAGTCGACCTGGCGGTTAGATTGAGGAAGTTGGGATATCAGCGGTTTATGGTTCCGGAGGTCGGGGAAGGGCTTAGGCGGGAAGGGAGTAAACGGTAAACGGTAAACGGTAAAGGGTAAACGGTAAAGGGTAAACGGATCAGGATCCTGGCCCCGAACGGGCCAACTCCGCATTCCCGACCTCGAAGAGGTCTGATACATTAGCTTGGGGTCGAAGACCCCAAGAAGCACCACCCCCTATTTCCGGCCTCCACCGGTATAGAACGGGCGTCCAAATTGTTGCGCATCTGTGGCCGAAACGTTGCTGTACCCAAGACTCTTAAGTCAAAAAATCGACTAGACTGAACGGTAGGTTCCGTCCCCATGAAGTCTCAGCGTAGGCGATTCGGTTCTTGGCCCGCTCTTATTTGCGCTCTTGCTCTCGCGCTTCACTCCCCCGCGCAGGAAACCCATCACAAGCCGCTGCTCGATGCCAAAACGGCAATCGCCGAAATCGAAGGCAACGACCCCGAAACCAAAATAGAGAACGCGGAAATCAGCTTCGTTAAGCACATGAACTCCTTTTCGGAGCGAAGCCCGAAAATGAGACCCCAAGACGCTGCCGCTGAATGGCTCGCGATCGTTGACGAGGCGGTCGCAATACCCCACCGCAGTTTTAGGGGCGGATTGGGCGGCGCGGGTCCCGGCCCGCCAATCGGATCACTGAGCACGGTAATGACAGTGTTGCCGCCACCGGAAACGTGGCCCTATTTACAAGCCTTGGTAGAGAAGAGGCCGGCATCAAAGGACAACACGGCGTTGCGAATGCTATGCGCTCGATTGCTCGGCCAAGACTCGGCACTCATATCGTTGTGCAAACAATACGATGGCGAGAGCGCCGCGGATAGTCGTGGCAGCAACGGGTCGCAGACGGAAGACATCCGCATTGCCGCGCAACAAAGACTAGGAAAGTTGACCGCGCTCGACGTTATCCATCAAGTAGCGACGGAAAATAACGCCCGGCAGATATTTCCAAGGTTCTTGGATATCTTGGACCGTGAAACTGCCGAAAAATTGCTCGTCGAATACCTATCCGGGAAAGATATCGACGCCTCGATGGAGAACGAGCAAAACCGCAAACTTGCTCAGGAGGTGGTACTTGCCCACCTTAATCAAATCCCGAAGCCCCAATGGTTGTTGGCCGAAGATATGTCAGACCTCCCTTATGTTAAGCAACTGGTGCTGCATTACGGGCAGGACAAGTTGTTGGCAGCAAACGGGAACGGTGGTCCGGCTCAGGAGATTTATTTTCGCGGACTCTTGCAAAGTGGCCGCGTGGACGAAGCGGTGAAAATAACTGAGGACGTCGATTTCAACAGAATCGACCCCTCAAGTTTTATCTCGGCATCACCGGTTCTATTCCATTCCGTGAACGATTTACTTCAGCGATTGCCAAGAAAGATCTGTGGCAACTCTATGCCAATGTTGCCGTTGCCACCGGCCATATTAAGGAAGCGCTAAGTCGTTTAAACAGAGAAATCGCCAACCAATCACTGTCTCATGACCAACAACGTCAACTCCTTTCTGTGAAGATTAACCTTCACGAAAGGATCGGAGATATTAAAGGACTGGAGACCGATTTGGCTGATTCGGAAAAAATTCCTCGCGCGCTCAACACCTACGATCCTACTTATCCCCTGTTGAGTGTCGCCATGGCCTCCGGCGATAGCCATTTCATTTCGCTTGCGGCCGCTCACGACTTGAAGGCAAACGGCGCAGCTACGAGTTCCGCGTATTTTAAGCTCCTATTCCAGCACAAGAGATGGGGAGAGTTGGAGCAGAACGTGCTTGACAGCCTAAGAAAGGACCCTGTTAATGCCAACTGGGATTATAAAGCGCAGACGCTTTGCGATATCTACTTCGCAGCAAATCGGCCGCAAGACGTTGTCAAGCTTCTTAAAGAATTTCCCAACTGGTCCCAGGACGACCTTTCGAAACTTATCAGATCGGAAGGGAGATCTGGCAACTTGGAGGAGGTTACGGATGAGCCGATCCCGTATTTTGCAGCCTGGGCCCTCAGTCGGACAGGAAACAAAAGACTAGCGGTGCGCATTCTCCGACAGATCATTCTTCAAAATAACTTCTCAGCGCCATATCTGCTTCTTAACGAAATCGGAGATGCTTAGACATTGAAGATTTACGACGAGGCAATCCGGGTGCACCCACAGGACCGATGGGCTGTTTTGTGGAAGGCCGACCTACTTGTTCGGCTGGGACACCTCCAGCAGGCCGAACAGTGCATACGGCAAGCGCAACTTATGGATCCGATAGGAGACTTTGAGTACCGCCGAAAGCTCAATACCCTTTTCGAAACGGTCCTCTCTAAAAATGGGAAAACAAAGGAAGCTCGTAAATACGCAGACCTTGCCGAAGGCATCCTACTTGAGGCAAGGGCAAGAGATTTGACGGATAATGGCCTACTCTCATTGGCTGAGGTCGTTTTGAAAAAGGCCGTCAATCTTTGTCCGAACGACGCCGACATGCAGATCCAGTTAGCAAATTGTCTGACGTCAGAATGCCGCCCCGATGAGGCCAAACCGCATTTCTTAGCCGCTTGCAAAAACGCGCCATTCGCTTTGGGCGAAGACACCACTGGGTCTAGCGTGGCTCTTATGTTTTACAGGACCCGATTGGCATCCGAGGAAAAGCCCATTTTGGACAACTTAATACGCCAGAACCCAAAGGACGCAAAGTGCTATTTCGCGAGAGGGACCTATTATGAGTATTTGGGATTTACAAGGCAAGCCATCTCTGATTTTAACAAGACGGTGGAGCTTGATCCTAACTATGCAGAAGCATGGCGAGAGTTAGATGCTTTGGCATTGGGAGGGATCATAAAGCCCGATGAAGCGCAAAATGTTGAACTCAGGCTAATCTCCCAAGGAATTGACTCGCTGACTAGGCAGATCGAACTTCGCAACGTTAAGAATCTCGGAAAAGCATATCGTCTGATTCAGCAAGAGTTACTAAAAACGTCCGAGGTGGACGACTCGTCGCTTTTGCCACTCCAGTCTAAAGACTCCAAACGTTATAACGTCGGATGGGGATGGGGCTACTCCCTGCTTTCGCCTAAGAATCAAGTGGGCGGCTACCTGGGGTGGTCGGATGATATCCGAACGATTGTTGGACTTTACAAACCGTCGAGGTTCCCCTTCGAATGATCCTTCTGCCGCTGCTCCTAGCAGTTATCTCGCAAACCCCGGCGCAGCATCCGTTGATGGGCGCGGACGAAGTCGTGCGCCAGATTAAGGCTGATATTCGCTCATCTCTAAATAAAGACCCGCTCGCAAAGGCTTCGGCGGAATCTGCTGATCTGGCCGCACGAGTTGACAAAATGTCTCCAACGGAAGCAGCCGATGGTTGGATGGCACTTTATCACGACTGGGAAACTGCGGTAGCCGCTCCAGCCGGCCAGCAAACCAACACCAGTTCTTGGACCACTGTCATGATGCCTCCTCTGCCGCCTCCTGCCTCATGGAGCCTCATCCGCAACGACTTGGCAAGTGGAAAAACCGATATGGCTAGGGCAGCGGGAGCCTTTTTTGATATGCTGCTGGGAAGAGACGCGGCGGTGCTCAAATACCTGGAGAGCCTTCGCGATCCCAATGTCGATCCCTCCCAGGATAGCGGTATGAACCGCGAGAATCAGATCTCAAATACCGAGATTCCTCTCGCCCTGAAAACTTCGAATGTAGAACTCTTACAAAAAAACTATAACCGCAAAGCTTTAGGCAACAGCTTCTTTTGGAATGACTTTCCGGACCTGGTCCAAGCTTTGGGTAAAGAGCGCGCGGCACCCATTGTAAAGCTGATGCTAGAAAGGGCGCAAAGGCCCTTAAATACATTTATGGGATCGAAAACAAAGGAGTTGGCCCGGAGTATCGTTTTGTCGGATATTGCCAACCTTAAAACTCCCCAATGGGCACTCGTTCGGGGTTTGGATGATTTCGACTTCGTATCCGCTCAAGTGGCGAAATTCGGTGAAGACAAGCTCGACGGCGCCTCTGCCTTGGTCTACTGCTATGGCCTTGCTCAAAAGGGCGAACTCGACCATGCAATAAAACTTCTTTCTTCTGCTTCGCCAAGCTTCGATCTGGCGGTCCTGAATAGGCAGCAAAAAGAGTCACTCTTTGAGTTCCTTTCAAAGGTCTTTGACAAAAAACTGAACTCTAATTTCGCCTACCTCTATGTAGCACTTGGACGGGAGTTGGGCAAAGCGGACGAGGTTGAAAAGCGGCTGGATAGTTGGATGGCGACACCAAATCTGGACAAAGATTCGCGAACGAATTATTTAAACTTGAAGGCGGATCTGGACTGCGCCTTTGGCAGATACACGCGAGCAATCTCTGGCTATGAGGAAAGTGCGAACATTCCCGGCGGCGAAACTTGGAGCCCCGTAAGTTCTTTGATTGCGGTTGCACAAAGAGTTGGGGATTACCAAGCGCTAACTTTCGCAAAAGAGAAGGTCAAAACAATGGGAACTGAGGGCAGCCGTCTCGGTTTTCTAAGCTCTTACTTAGCCATGGGAGACCTGGCCGAAGCGCAGCGGGTAGCCATAGGGAGCCTCCAGGACCTGCAGAACGTTAACTTGCAGGTTGCGGGGCAAGGACGCTTGCTAGATCCTTATCCGGACACGGGAACAGAGCTTGCAGCGATCTACTATCTAGACAATCAGCCGGACCAAGTTATTGCGCTCCTCAATCAATTCCCCAAGTGGGGCGCTGACGATCTCGTCAAAATAATTTCCAATAAACAATATGGCTACTACTATGAAATGCCAACAACCGAAACCCTTGGCTATTACGCAGCTTGGGCGCTGGCAAAAACCGGGCAAAAGCAACTGGCAATCAAGATTCTTCACTGTCTCATTCCGTATGCGCGCGCAGATGCAGCGGCTTATGCATTGCTAAATGAATTGGAGGGAGCAGCGGCTATGCCTCTATATGAAGCGATGGTGGCGGCTCTTCCTCTCGAACAAACTCCGCTGCTTTATAAGGGCGAACTGCTGTTCCGTATGGGAAACCTTTCCGTTGCCGAACAGTGCGTCCGAGCGGCAATCGCCTTGAATCCGGTCGGATTTAACAGCTACCGCTTGCACAACCTCCCCACTCCCTACGAAATACTAAGCAATATCCTTGAAGCGAAAGGCAACAAGGCAGAAGCGCAGACCTGCAATCAGATCGTCAAGGCCACAACTATTGCCCGTGAAGCGGAAGACGATACGAGGCCAGGCTTTTACTCAAAAGCGGCGGACCTGTACAAGGAGGCGCTAGCAATCTACTCCCAGGATGGGTTGACGCATATGGAATATGCAGAAACCCTTTTATCGCTCGGCAAGGAAGAGGAAGCGCTCGATCAATATAGGCAATCGATAGAGCTAGTCATGACGAGCGAGGGCGCGGTTGAAGGGGTTGATTATGTGGATTCTTATGACTTTGCCGGTGACTACGACAGTAGCATGGCACTGGCCAGCTTCGAAAAGCTAAAACAGTCCCATCCTGATCAACCTGGTCTGCTATCCGTTATCGGTGAAATCCAATCAAGACGTGAGGACTACGCGGCCGCGCTGGCAAGCTATGAATCGGCGGTGAAGGCCGATCCCAAATACCTTCGAGCTTGGAAGGGGATCTTGGAAATTGCCACAAAGGCCCACGCCACCTCACGGCAGATAGATCAAGCTACGGTTGCCGTAATAGAACTTGCCCCGTTAGATTCGCTTACGGCAGACGCGCTCCCTGATTACGCCGCCGTTTATGAGGCGTACAAGCTTTCTGGCCAAAAGCTGTTGCCCTTGGAAGTGGGGTCGTTATACCCATTGCCCGCTTCCAAACGCGGGCTTGATTCGGGGATCCATCCAGCGGATGCAATCAACGTAAGCCCTGTCCACAACGGTCCCGGCGCCGCAATTGGCGCCATCACCAGCCTTCCCTATTTTCCGTTAGGGAATTAAAGCTGATCCATCCGCTATCGGCTAACCCCAATCCGGGTGGTGCTAATTGACCTTTCTTCTCAAACATGTAGAATAGAGCGAGTTTTCAGCGCAGAGGAAAGGAATTCTTGATTAACATCGAACAGATCATGCAGTACCTGCCGCATCGATATCCGATGCTGCTGGTGGACCGCATTTTAGAGGTCATTCCCGGGAAGAAGTGTGTCGGCCTTAAGAACGTCACCATTAACGAGGAATTTTTTATTGGGCATTATCCGGGCCGCCCCATCATGCCGGGCGTCCTCATCATCGAGGCGATGGCCCAGGCCGGTGCCATTCTTATCCTCAGCGACCCCGCTAATGCGGGCAAGCTGCCGATTATTGGTTCAATTGACAACGTAAAGCTAAAGCGGCCGGTTGTTCCCGGCGACCAACTTATTAGCGATACGGAGCTGCTTTGGTTTCGAAACAATATAGGCAAAATGAGGGCCGTTGCCACAGTAGATGGCGAAGTGGCTGCATCTATGGAGCTCACCTTCAAAGTCGTTCCTCCGGATCATAAAATTGGCTAGAGTTCACAATCTCTCGTACGTCCATCCGGAGGCGGAGCTAGCGGAGGAGGTGGAAATCGGCCCTTTTTGCTATGTCGAAGCAGGCGTCAAAATCGGCGCGGGCACCCGTTTGGATTCCCATGTGACGATTAAGAGCGGAACTACATTGGGTTCAGATAACAAAGTTTTTCAAGGCGCCATTCTAGGGGGCGACCCGCAAGACCGCAAATACAAAGGGGAGCCCACGTGGCTAACCGTAGGCGACCGTAATGTCTTCAGAGAATACGTGACGATTAGCCGCGCTACCGGCGAAAACCTCGCCACCAAAGTTGGCAACGATTGCTATATCATGGCTTACTGCCATATTGGACATAACGTGACCATGGAGGACAGCATCACGATGGCCAACAACGTTGGCATTTCTGGGCACGTCACTATTGAAAAGATGGTCAACTTCGGCGGAATGGTTGGGGTCCACCAGTTTGCCCGTATAGGCAAAATCGCCATGGTGGGCGGGATGAGCCGGGTCACCCGAGACGTGCCACCCTTCAGCATCATTTCCGGCATGGAGCAGGAAGTGCTCGATATTAACGCGGTCGGCTTGCGCAGAATCGGCGTGAGTTCAAAGGCTCGCATTGCCCTTCACAAAGCGGTGAAGCTCTTATTCCGATCTGAACTAGGTCTCACGAAGGCGATTGAGACCGTAAAACGAGAAGTCCCGATGACTGAAGAAGTCGAATACCTGTTGGCTTTTGAAGAGCGCCGCTTCCGCGGACGCATGGGCCGCGGCGATCAGCCGTGAGGATTTTCTTTTCAACCGGAGAAGCTTCGGGCGATATGTACGGGTCGCAATTGCTTCGCGAGATCCGCAAAAAGCGGCCCGATCTTCCGATCCAAATCGACGCGATCGGCGGAAAACAATTGGCTGCAACCGGCGCGCATCTCATTGCTAACAGCTCCAAATGGGGCGCGATCGGAATATTTGAATCCTTAAAAATGGTGCCCCGAATTATGGGCAGCTACCTAAAAGCTCGAAGGACTCTGAAGATCGGCGAACCTGGCCTTTTTATTCCCATCGACTTCGGATTTATGAACATACGCCTTGCGCGTTTGGCACGGCAACTCGATTGGAAGGTTCTCTATTTCATGCCACCAGGAAGTTGGCGTCGCACAACTCAAGGCGAATCCCTTCCTGAAATAACTGATGAGATCGTGACTCCCTTCTCTTGGTCTGCGGGCATCCTAAACGGAATAGGCGGCCACTCCCACTGGTATGGGCATCCCGCGAAGCAGATCATCTTTGAACTGTTTGAAGAGCCTGTGATCCAGGATCCCAATCGGATCGCCGTTTTGCCCGGAAGCAGAAAATCCGAGGTGCGATTAAATCTCGCCACCATCGCGAAAGCCGCAAAGGCTTTTCCAGCCGGTGCGACAATCGAGATCGCTCTTGCCTCAAACGTCAGCCGGGAGGAAGCCACGCAAATCTGGCAGCGCCACTACAAGGGCGTTATTCAAACGATCTTTACGGGGCGCGATACAATCGGCGTGCTGAGGAGAGCTCGTGGCGCCGTTGTTTGCAGCGGCACGGCAACCCTGGAGGCAGCATTATGCAACTGTCCTATGGTTGTGATTTACAAAGTTTCCCGAATGGCGGAACTAGAAGCGAAAATCATAAGGTTTAAGCCCGGTTACATTTCCCTTCCGAACATTATTTTGAATCGAAAGGTAGTGCCGGAGCTCATTCAAAAGGAAGCAAAGCCCTCCATCATTGCCGACCACATAATTTCAATAGCAGCGGACGGCCCTGAACGCGATTCGCAACTGCATGCATTCGTGGAGATTTCCAACGCCCTTGGGGGAACGGACGCGATCACAAGGACCGCGTCCCTAGCGCTGGGCATGTTATTGGGCTAAAACGCTCTGCCTTCGTAATCCCTAACGAGCCCTACAACTTTTCCAATCACGTGGATCTCCTCATCTCCAACTTGAATCGGATCGTACGCCGGGTTGCTGGCCATCAACTTTATGCCTTTGGGATCGAAGTTGATGCGCTTAACAGTCGCATCGTCGCCAAGCAAAACTGCAACAAGATCCCCGTGATTTGCTGTTATTTGGGGTTTAACCACGACCAGGTCTCTCGGCATAATGCCCTCGCCCGTCATCGAATCACCCTTTACACGAAGAACGAACGCATGCTCCATGTTGCGGACCATTTCGGTCGGAACGGGTATCAGATCTTCAATATGCTCTTGAGCCTGGATGGGAACACCGGCTGCGATGGAACCTAAAAGCGGAAGCATGGCAACGCGGTTGTTCTGCTGGTAATCGCGGTGGATCACCTTAATCGAACGTGGGGTGTTCGATCTGGAAATGAAGCCCTTTCTTTCCAGCGCGTCCAAGTGAACAGTTACGCCTCGCAAAGAACCGATTTGAAAATCTCGCCCAATTTCTCGGATCGAAGGCGGATAACCTTCACGCTGAACGTAATCCAGAACGTATTGAAGAATCATTTCTTGCCGTTTTGTTAATCCTTTTGCCACAGCTCAACTCCTTTTTGCGTAAAACATCTGAAGATGTAGACGCAGTATACAACAGATATGTCTACTGAATTGCATAAAGTTGAGCGCCTTGTCGCTACGTGCCATACTTTTAAGGCTTTCTTTAGGTGATAGATATTGTCGATTAGTGCGTTTCGAGAAATGGTTGAGAAACCAGGCTGCCGCTGGTTTATAGCGATAGTTTCATTAGGTTTTGCTGCGGGCATGATGGGTATTACCAGAGGCTGCAGCAACAATCCCGATAGTGTTAATGGCAACCAGGATAACGGCGCGGCCATCGCCACCGTTGGCGATTTCAAGGTTTACGAAAAGGCCGTAAGTGAACCTGCCAAGAGGCAGGTGGATCCAACTACGTCAACTCCAGCCATGATTGCGCGTAACTACGGGCAGGCTCTGGACAATCAAGTCACCTCTGGCCTTTTGTTATTGCTTGCGAAGCAATATAACGTCTCCTTTGACGATAAATCGGTGTTGGCCAATGCGGGATCCCAGTTTGATGACAGTCTAGAGATGGAAAAAATGCAGGCGGAATTTCGAAAGGAAATTCCTCAAAACGCTACCGAGCAGCAATTTGAAGACTACATTAAAAAGATGTCGGGCAAAACACTCGCCCAAGATAAGCAGGACATTTTAGATCGACTTCAGACCCAGTTAGATGATCCCGCACAGAAATCCCAAGTCCTTGCACAACTCGCTAACAGCCTAGTTGAAAAAGCCATCGAGGGCAGTTTGAACGTCTCCGATGCGGACGTGCAGCATAGCCAGGATGAGTACAACACCAAGCGTATTTATTTCGATGCAAAAAAACACTCAACCGAAGATATGCAAAAGGTTGCCGAAGGGGTTCTGGCAGATCTGACCTCCAAGAAAATAACCTTCGAACAGGCAATGGACAAGTATTCGGATGATCCTCCCGCAAGAGGTAAAGCCATTCACGATAACTCGGACAACGTCGTCATGACGACCATCAAGTCGGACGAAGACTTTAGGCCGATCGGTGATCTAAAGCAAGGGCAACTATCCACGGTTCTTCTCGTGCCACCCAACGGTTTCGCAATTTATCGGCTTGACAGCATCAAGAGCAACGTGCCGCCGGACTTTCAAAAGAACAAAGACTCCCTTCGCAAAACCTATGTTCAAACGATTGCCGCATCCACACTTCAAGATGGGCTAAAGAAACTGCGGGCCACTAACGCGATCAAATGGACCGCACCAGGATGGGACATCCTGTACAACTGGTATCAGACCACCATCGCCGATAACTCGTTTGGAACGAAGACTGCGGCTGAGCAAAACAAGATTCAGATGGATTTCTTCGACAAGGGCGATAAATCCGATGCCGAACCAGGCAAGATCGCAGCGATTGGAGCGATCGATCCTATCTGGACTAAGGCGACCCCTTCCGAGAAGAAGTATCTGACGCCCAAGTATGTAGATCTGCTTGCATCTGTCCTTCAGGCACATGAAAGCTACTCCGGCGATCTACTTTTAGCCAAACTCGCGGCAGATGAAAAGAAGGGCGACTTCGTTTTCCAGGGGCTAGATCAGGCCGAAATCATTAATAGCAATGCCATCACGATGCCGTCAGCGACCGAGAATTTCAGTGATCTTGCTGAGCTTGTCGATAAGTACAGCGCGGCCAACCTTCTAAATGCGGATCAGAAAAAGCAGCTCGACGACGCTATGAATGGATTCCGCGACGCGGAAAAGCAATACGAACTGTCCCTTCGGGACGGCTACAAGCAAGCTGCCGTAGCGGCAGAGGAAGCTAAGAAACAGGCAGCGGCAGATGCAGCAAAAGCTAAGGCGGCGGCAAAGGCTGCGCCGGTTAAGTTAACTCCTGGCGGAGGGCCTTTGGCGCCCCATCTTTCGGCTCCCGCAGCCCCAAGTGCGACCGCTGTGCCGGGTGCCCCGATCACGGTTAAGCCAGCCCCCGGGGCTGCTGGTAACCAGATCAAGGGGATCACTATTCAGCCGCAGGCCCAACCGAAGCCTAAATAGGGGTCTTGCTTCTGAGAAGGCGGAGCTGGAAGTCAGAAGCGGCGTCAAGCTTGGATTGTTGTTGCGTGATTGCCGTTTACCTACCGCTTGGCCGGAAGCAAGCTTCCTCTTTTGAGCAGGAGCAAGCTCCCGCACTCCACCGCTTCGCAACCGCCTGACAAGGAAGACTTTCTCCCGGCTATTATAAAGATGGATGCCCAAACGTCTCGTAATCCTCGACGGATATAGCCTTCTCTACCGCGCGTTTTTTGCAACGCGATACATGTCCACCAGCGACGGACGCCCCACAAACGCCCTTTACGGCTTCATTGGGATGCTTTTCTACATCCTGGAGCACGATGAGCCCGCTGCTGTCGTCGTCGCCCTCGATGCCCCTGGCAAGACGTTTCGCCACGTCGAATACGCGGAATACAAGGGCACCAGAAAGGAGACTGCCGACGAACTGGTTGTCCAACTAAAAGAATCTCGGACACTCATCGCCGCCCTTGGCATTCCCAGCATCGAGGCGACCGGCTATGAAGCAGACGACGTGGTCGGCACCATCAGCAAGCTGGCGGAAGAAAACGGCTACAACACCACCATCGTTACCGGCGATTTGGACTCCTTGCAGCTAGTGGACGAGTGCGTAACCGTAATGACGAGCAAGCAGGGCGTCACCGAAGTCGTGATGTACAAACCCAGCGATGTGGTTGAGCGCTACGGCTTCGATCCGATTTACATACCTGATTACAAAGCGATCGTCGGCGACTCCAGCGACAATATTCCAGGCGTTCCCGGCATCGGCCAAAAGGGGGCGACCGATCTCATTCAGAAATGGGGAACGGTTGAGAACATGTATGAGCACTGGGATGAGATCGATCCCAAATACCTCAAGAAAATGGATCCCGTTAAGGAGCAGATGATGAAGTCGAAGTGGCTCGCCACCATCGATCGAAGTGCTCCGGTGACCTACGATTTTAAACCCTTTGAACTCACGCAAGAGCAGTTTGATGCGGCCAAGGCATTCTTCGAACTCTACGAATTAAGATCACATGCCAGAAGGATGCCTCTTGTATTGGGCAAGTACCTGCACGGTTTTGAGACGGGAGCGAAGCCAAAACAAACTGAGGTTGAAAACGAGGTCCTGGAAATCACGCTTGCCGATGAACCCTCATACGAAGCGCTTTTAGCTTGGGTGGGCGATAAAGCCTTCGCTCTCTATTTCGAGTTGGTTTCTCTTCCGGATGAAGCGCCACCGGATACAGGTGATGGGCTTGGGGCGCTGTTTGGCGCGGCATCCACGCCGGCACCTCAAAACCGCATTGCTTATGTGGCCTTGGGTAAGGATGTTAAGAAGACCAGCGGCGAGAACGGGCTGAAACTCTTCTCCGAACTGCAAAGCCAGGTCGTTATGCACGATGGCAAGTCGACTTACAAACTGGCCTATGAGCAGGGCTTGCTAACCGACAAAACGCAGTGCCTGCGTTTTGATTCCCTTATTGCCGGCTATGTTTTGCAGTCCGGGCGCGCGAACTATGCCCTTCGCGATTTGGTGCAAGGCTATCTTGAGCTCACTCCTCCCACAAACGGTGCGGAAATGGCGGCTGCCCTTTCTTTGCTGGAGCCGGCTATGCGCGACAGACTGCAAAAAGAAACCCAGGAAAGTGTTCTCGATACGGTCGAAGAACCGTTGATTCCGCTTCTTGCCCAGATGGAGCAAGCTGGAATCGGGGTCGATGTTGATACTCTTCGCGAGTTCTCTAAGCAGCTCGAAATCGAAGTTGTAAGAACGGCAAACTGCGTGTTTGAGGCGGCAGGCAGGCAGTTCAATATCGGCTCGCCGAAACAACTTGGTGAAATTCTGTTCGAGGAAATGCTGATCCCAGGCCAGAAGAAAACCAAAACCGGTTACGCAACCGGGGCGGAAGTTCTGCAGCAGCTTGCCCCCAGCCACCAAATCTGCGCGGACGTTCTTAGCTGGCGTGAGCTGAGTAAGCTCAAATCCACCTATGCCGACGCCCTGCCAAAAATGATCAATCCCAAAACGGGGCGCATCCACACTTCATTCAACCAAACGGTGGCCGCAACCGGGCGGCTTAGCTCTAACGAACCTAACCTTCAGAACATCCCCAACCGGACCGAGCTTGGCCGAACCATTCGGCGGGCCTTTACAGCCGCCCCTGGATACAAGCTGGCTTCGTTCGACTATTCGCAGATCGAGCTTAGAGTCCTCGCCCACATGTGTGGCGATGAGAACCTGATTGAAGCATTCAGCAAGGGCGTGGATGTCCATGCGGTAACGGCCGCCCTCATGTGGAGCATGCCTCAAAGCGAGATTAGCAAGGTCCAGCGGAACCACGCGAAAACTCTAAACTACGCCGTTCTTTATGGAGTCACCGAATATGGCCTTGCTAACCAGCTTGGCGGCGGGTTCTCGATCTCAGAAGCGAAGGTTCTGATCGACCAATACCGCGAAAGGTTCCCAAAGGTGAAAGCCTTTACCGATTCGGTAATCGCCGAGGCTCGTTCCAAAGGATTCACAACCACCCTTTGCGGCCGACGCCGATACTTCCCCGATATCCACAATGCGAACCGAAACGAGAGGATGTACGCCGAGCGCCAAGCCATGAACGCGCCCATCCAGGGCACCGCCTCTGACATGATCAAGCTTGCCATGATCCATGTAGCTCAGCGCCTGTCAGAGGACACTGCGCTAAAGAGCAAGTTATTACTTCAAGTCCACGACGAACTGTTATTTGAACTCGCCGAAGGCGAGGAGCACTTGCTGGAGCCAATAAGGTACGACATGGAGCATGCTTTAGAGCTTTCTGTTCCAATTGAAGTGGACTTAAAGATAGGCTGCAACTGGGAAGAAATGACTCCAACCCCTCGTGAAGCGGCCCTCGTTTAAAGGCATTTCATTCACCTGTTTTGTACTACTCAGAACCCTTTCAATGCGCGTTCGCGTCCGGTAAAAATACGGATTCGGTGCTCCCCGGAGTTATACTGGGAAGAAATCGAACCTTAGAGTTCTTTAAGAATTGGGTTAAACGAATCCTACCCATGCACGTTTAATCCGTGGTGCTTAAGAGAAAGAGATATGCAATGAATATGAAAAAAATATCAGTCGCAATAGTGATTAGTGCTGCCCTCGTAGCTGGCGCTGTTGCTCAACAGTCTAACAACAACAAGAATCATCCGAAACCGGCTTCTCAGAAACATTCGAAGACATCGCCAAAGGGAACAACTCACACGACTCCAAAGCCCTTCACGGGTCCCAAGCAAACGACAACTGGCATGAGCCACCAAAGCAACGGGTTCGGCAATAGGACTCAGACCACTACGGGAACCGGTAATACGACCCACCTCGTTTTCAATCGTCAAGCCACGGCTGGTAATGGCAGAACAGGCCATGGCAGAGTAGGCATGGGAACAGGCAACACAACGGCAGTGAAAGGGACCGGCAAGCCACTCACGGGCCAAATGCTTCACACAGGGCACCCAGTTACTGGCAAGCCTGGCGTTTTTGCGCTTAAGAATGCCCCGGCAGTTCAGCGCGGTGTGAATGCGCCGCCAAAGTCGGCGTTCGCCCAGCCTTCGGCGCCGATCTCATCCCACAACTTTCCTGCACCGCATCAGGGCAACACCTACATCACCAACAACACCACGGTGATTAACAACAACTACAATTACGATGCCCAGCACTATCAGCCCCACGTAAGCAACTTTTACGGCTACCAGAATCCGGGTTGGGGTGGACACTGGCGCTATGGCTGCTATCAGCCGGCCGGCGCTAGCGTAACGTTTGGTTTCGGCTTTTACGTTTACACTCCGTTCTATGCCGCTTGCGTGGCTTCACCCTTCTACTACTATCCGGGCGTGCCAGCTTATATCCCGCAGGGGCGAGTTGTAGTGGTTGATGGCTACAGCCGCGATTGGAGCGGAAATGCTTATGACTACCGCCCAGGCGTCGCTTACGGCTCCTACGGAGTTCCTAACCTGAACAAGGTTGTGAACACCGTTCAAGAAGTATTCGCGAACTCTGATGCCAACTCTATGCGAACGATCATCGGTGGAAACCAGATCGCTATATTCAGTGAAGGCAACTACGAGTATTCGTTGAATGGCACTGAGTTCCTACAGATGCTGACGGATAACATCGCGGCAACCCAGACTGTGTCCTACACAATCACCAAGGTCTACCAAAGAGGCATCAGTGCAGTCGTGGAAGCGGCGCACACGTTTAACGACCCGACTACGGGCGGCGAAACGACCGTTTATCATCGATATCGATTGCAGCAGAACAGCTACAACTGGTACGCGATTACAGACTTCATGACCAGCCACACGCCGTTTGGCGGCGCCGACGGAGCTTTCTAGGAGGTGACGAGTGACGTGTGACGCCGTAATCGTCCGAATGCCCTTCCCCTTGCGCTCCGGCGGAGGGGGAAGGGTTGGGATGGGGGTTTAGATTTCCCCGTCACCCGTCACTTGTCACCCGTCACACTATCCACATGCGTTGTTCCTGGGCTCAGTCAGAGCCGAACCTAACCTATCACGATACTGAGTGGGGAGTCCCTTCCCACGATGATCGCCATCTCTTCGAGATGCTCATTCTCGAAGGCGCACAAGCGGGCCTTAGTTGGACCACTGTCTTAAAACGCAGAGAAGGCTACCGCGAGGCCTTTCACAACTTCGATCCGCAACTTGTCGCCAACCTTTCGGAAGCTGAAAAAGTTCAGATCTTGGCAACCGCCAACATCATCCGAAATCGGGCCAAAGTGGCATCGGCGGTTAGGAATGCACAAGCTTTCTTAAAAGTGCAGGAGGAGTTTGGCTCCTTTGACAAATTCTTATGGGACTTCGTCGGAGGCTCCCCCATCCAAAATGAATGGGAAGATACCAGTAGTTTGCCTGCCTCTACTCCGCTTTCCTATTCACTCAGTAAGGTACTGATAAAAAGAGGATTCAATTTTGTTGGCAACACCATCTGCTACGCTTATATGCAAGCTACCGGAGTGATCAACGACCACGTCACATCTTGCTTTCGCTATCAAGAATTAAGGCAATAAAAAGACAACAGCCAAGTGAGGATTGGGCTAAATTTGCCAAGAATATTGCTTGGAACTTTATGCCAGCCGAACAATTTGCCCGTTTAGAGCTTTTATGCAGGAGGGTCGCAACGCTCCCCGTCCTACCCACTGCTGCGTTGCAGTTGATCAGAATGATCGACTCTGGAGACGCATCGGCTCAGGAAATCGAGAAGTTGATCGCCCGTGATCCGGCCCTTTCCGCCGAGTTCTTGCGAATGTCCAGCAATAGCCAACTTGGAAAGCCGAGCAACCAGGTTTCAAGCATAAAAGCAGGAATTCTAAGAATGGGGCAACGCTCCGTTCGCGCCTTGGCGACCTCCCTGCTGGTTCGGGATCTTTCTAAGTCCGATCCCAATGCAACGCTCAACCAGGCCCAATTCGCGAGACATTCGCTGGCGGTGGGTGTCCTCTCGAAGTTTCTCTTCGCCAGAAAGAAAGCCACCGATGGCCTTGAAAGCAAATGGTCGGCGGACGAAATATTCGCGGCCGGATTGCTCAGCGATTTAGGTTATGTGTTGCTTTCCCGAATGGCGCCCAAGATCTACACCGGAATCATGGAGTTCTCGAAACGAACCGGAAGATCTCTGGACGAGACATTCCTAGCCGCTTTCGAAAGACATCCATCCGCCCTAGCCGCTGCCGCTGCCGAGACCTGGGAACTACCGGAGATATTCAAGAAAACCTTAACCCACATTCACGAGCCGTGGCAAGCGCCCGAAGAACAGGGTGTTCTCTGCTGCCTGAACTATGCCTCCGCCCTTTCCCGATCTTTTGGAATGGGAATGGAAACTTGGCAGACGGAGCTTAATGTCCCCGGACTCGTTTCCTTCGAGATCAATATTTCCGACGAGGAGCAAGCTAACCTGAAGAAAGTTCTCCTTGAGCAGCTTGATTCCTACCTCGGCGCGGAAGCAGCCGCTTAACCTCCCAAATGAGCCCGCAGGTATTTGCTGTAGAGGTCGCAGCGCAGGGCGATCTTGTTATCTGAGGTCAACTGGACTATTCCCGCTGCCAGCAGCCGGTGGTATCCATCGTCGTCTTTTAGATCCGGCGAGGCTAACGAAGAACGCATCGATTCCAAGACACTGGGCACCTGCGACACCGCGATCAGAATACGCTTTAGGTGGTCTCCAAAGGGGCCATCATCGCGGTCTGCAGTGGCCATAAGCTCTGCAAAGCTGAGTTGCCCGGAGCTGAGCACGTCCAACGCCCTCCGGGTAAGAAATGGTTGCCCACCGACCAGCTTGTAAAGCTCGGAGACGTCCTGCGAGGACTTGAGGGGCGAGCCGTAGCGGATGTTCAGATCGGCAATCTCCTGCTCACTAAAGCCCGAAAGCTTGATTTGGCGTCCGACATTAAACGGAGACTGGTTCAAATCCTGGATGAAAAGATGTGCCTCCGTCGCATAGCCGATCACGATCGTGAACCGATCCCAGGGCCCTCCCGGCTCCGTCGCCCGAGAGTTGTGCCAAGAGCGCACGAGGCCGAAAAAGTCGCTCGCATAAGGAACGCCAAAGATCTTGTCCGCCTCATCCATGAACCAAACGAGAGGGTCTGGCGAATCCTCGATTAGAGAACGCACAAAGTTCTCCATGTTCATGTTGGCCCCAAAAATGTCTATCCACTCTGCAGCGAAGTCGTAGTGGAACTTGAGTTGTCGGGCGAGGGTCGCCGCCAGCACTTTATAAAAGGCATCTTCGGAGGCAAGCTGCTGGCCGCTTAGCTTTTGGAAATCCGTCATGGCCCGACGCCAGCTGGCTTCCCTTACAAATTTGGCTCCTCTGCCAATAAGAGAAGTCTTGCCAACCTGGCGAGGGCCCTTGACCAAAATGATGCTTTCGTTGGCGCAGATAGCGGAGAGAAACTCAGCGTCGGTACGGCGGGCAACGTAAAACGGCGAATCAGGCGAGACGGCTCCGCCGGCAGGCTCTAGATGCTGTGTATCGACCGGTTTCGTTGGGTTCAAAAGCGCGGCTACAATATCCGTCACTAACCTGTCGTTATCTTGCGGGCCTTCCCAGACTTTAAAGTTAAAAGCGTTGACCAGAGCCCCGATCGACCCTTCAACCTTCTTATCGGTGCCGAGTCTTATCGGCAAAATCTGAGGCTTGCCGCTTTTGCGATTTTCGTCGTAGGCGGTTTCAAGCTCGTATTCCAACATCTCGCTGCCCGCCGCCGCGTCGGAAAGCATAACCACGACTGCGTCGGCGCTACGAATGCGCTGCTCGATCGCTTTGGCCCAGTCGACGCCGATCTTTAAATGGCGATCTACAAAAACGTTTAGCCCCCTGCCGGAAAGCTCCTTCTCGATTAAGCCCAGCACCTCGTCATCGGGGTGAGTGTTACGTCGGTAGAGGAGAACGACATCCAAACCGCTTGTCGGCACTCTGTGAACCTGTTCAGGCGGCTTGCAGAAAGCCTTTGGCATATCGGAGCGCCCAAAGCCCTCACCACATAGGCTAAAAACGATGAGCTTTTCGCCATGCTTGGTTTCGCACTCCCCTAACGGCTTAATGTGCGGAAGCCACTCGTCGAACTGCCGCAGCCAATCGGCATATTGGGAGGAAATGAGAATGTGCCCGTCGTCGGCAAAGGACATGATCCGTTGCGCGGTGTTGATGCCTTCACCCACCACGTTATCGTTCCCGGCGATATCGGTTTGGCGTCGAACCAGGCCGCTGTGGATTCCCATGCGAATGGCCATGTTATTTGCCTTAAGCAGCGGGGCAAGCTCAACTGCGCACTGGGCCGGAGAGACAATATCTTCAAAGAACAACAATGCCATTCCATCGCCGGTGGGAATCGGCAAAACGTGGTCGAGCTTTCTGGCGTTCTGGTAGGTTTCGGTCGAATTAACCAGGCCTGTAAGTTCAAAAATGAGCTTGGATTGGGCAGATGTGGACAGCTTGGAATACTCCACGATGTCCAAGAAGAGGACATGGGCGATCTCTGTCCGCTGTTCTTTGATCATCGCATCCACTAGGACCTATTCTATATTAAACCGGGGCTACTAGGTTCCTGAGGGCACAGAAGTTGGGTAAGTGTGAACGAATCCCTTGTCGTCCACGGCGTAGATGCAGCTTTCGTCAGCGGCGAACCATGCGGCGGCAAGCCTTGTTTCTTTATCTCCCAGCCTAAGGAGTTCACGGCCCGTATTAGGGTCCCAAAGCCGGGCCGTTCCGTCCATGCTGGAGCTCAGCACGCGCGCTCCATCAGGCGAGAACTGAACGTTTGTGATAGCGCCTGAGTGGCCCAGAGCAACAAGCGAAGCCCCCACCCGCCAATCGAATATCTGAAACTCGCTGCTGGATTGAATGGGTGCTACGGCGAGCAACCGATCATCCGGACTGAACGCAGTTGTGCCGATTGGATTAATTCCGAACAAGCTTCGCAAGAGCCTGCCGGTTGTTGCGTCAAGGATGTAGGCGTTGCCTTGGTAGGTTCCAATCGCGAGATACCTCTCATCGTGGGACCATCTAATGCTATCGATGGGAGCGTTATCGCACGACCACTCCCATTGCTTCTTGCCAGAGGCATCGAGCATTGCTACGGTGGTTCTAGAAAGATTCGCCTCAGCGATAAAAGTGCCAGCCTTGTTAGGAGCAAATTGAAAGGGGGAACTTGATGGGAAGTTGCCCAATTTTTGGCCGGTGGACGTATTCTCGATCATCATCTGGTCCTTATCAATTGAGGATCCACCCCAGTCCATGTCTTGTGAAATACTGTCCCAAGTTTCGGGGGCCTTGGCGAGGGTCACTGGATTTAACGAACTCAGCCTTCCGTCTTTTGCTGTGATAATGTCCCCCGCGCTATTTGTGCCAAAAACTCTTCCGCTCGATACCGACGGCAACGGTGTAGCCTTTGTTGAAATGTCGGTATAGATCCTGGTTCCGTCCCCGCTCACGGCAAAGGATTTACCGTCGGGCGCCAGTGTGGAGTCGAAGGCGCCGATCTTTGAGGCTATGACTTTTCCGGAGGCCAGATCCCAAACATCGACGGCCATGTTCGGCCCAAAAACCAAGAATCTGCTCAGATCGGTGGAAGCAGACGCCGCACTAATAGCATGGTTCGTTTGTCGCACCAGCAAGTTCCGGTGGGCCGTGACGTCACGAACGATAATACCGCCCGCCGTGTTTGTGACAAGCAAGCGATGTGCATCTTTCGAAAAAATGTATTCATTGGTAACTGCGGTCGAGGGCATTTCATCGATAAGATGCCAGTCGTTCGTGGCTCGAACCACGACCTTGACCACCCGCGTTTCCGGATCGTATTCCTGGTAGGCAATCTCCTCACCATGGCTAGCGATTCCCACAGATAATGCATTCACACCTGGAACAGTGGTTCTTGCAATCTCCCTTACTGGATGAAATCCCCACACGGTGAAGAGAACCTGCGGCTTAGGATAGGCGGAGAAGAGAGCAAACGCAACCGCTTCTTTACCGCCCGTAATGCCTTGAAGCTTATAGCCGGATTCGTTCTCGATGGTAATATCGCCAAGCTTTTGTCCCGCCAGATCGGTGACGCCCAGTTTAGGCCAGGTGGCGATATTAAGGACAAGCCACTTTCCATTGACGTTTAGCTGGTAGCAGCCCTTGGGCACAGCATAGGAACCCAGGGGATGAAGATCAGGATATGAGTACAGAAAAAGTTTTTGTGTCTGCTTATCGATAATGGAAATCTGCTTTCCATCATCCGTTATATCTGAGTTGCCCGCCCCTTGCGGCTCATCGACCCTAAGAGGCGTATCATTAAGCTTGCTGTTCCAGTAATTCCATTCGATGTTGCGAAATGGGTTTGTGGCCGTGTCATTCAGCAGCTTTCGGAGAAAGATCGTTTCGTTGTCCTCGTAAGCAGTGCGCATTAGGTTCACATCTGCTACATAGGCTTCATATCTCGCCCGATCGCGCTGGCCTCGCGCTTCCAACATTAGAGTGTTGTTTCGATGTGCCGCCAGCTTGTAATCGATCATCAAAAAGCCTACGTTGATCACGATAACGGCCGCGATAACCCCGGTTCGGATCACGCCCAGCCAGTAGGCTTTCTTTTGCCGGCGCAGCTCTTGGCCGGGCATATTCTCTTTGATCCACTCTTTGTTGAAAACCTGCTCGTAGATTCGGTTTCGAGGTACGAGCGCTTTGCCATCGGGCCTTACAAGGCCGGACATTTTGAGAATGGCGACGATGCGGTTGGCCTCGTCATCCAGGAGCTTTCGGCTTCCTTTTAGAGATGTCTGATAGGCGGAAAGGACATCGGCGCGGTATTTTTGAACATCTTCGCCATCCGTGTAGCCATTGAGAACGCGGGAACTAACGTCGGCAAGGTTGATGTTGGTGTCTCTCGCTTTGGGGTCGAACAGATCGCGCTGGACAAGGGCATCGACGTCGGCTTCCGTTTGGATAGCTGGATCCTTGGCAACAGCCTGGCAAAGGCTTTGCGTTAGAAATGGATGGCCGTGAGTCCAGTAATGGACGCGCTTTACAAGCTCGCCGCGGCCGTCGAGGCCGTTGGCAAACTCCATCGCTTCTTCTAGGGTGAAGTCGCTTAGGAGGATGCGCTCGCCGATATTGAAAGGAGTTGTTCTCGTGTCCTGAATCAGATCACTAGGGACGGCCACGCCGAGAAGGCAAAAGGTTAAGCGCTTGTATTCGGGGTCCTGAACCCGGCGGTTGAAGCACTCGCGGACGGCGGCAAAGAACTCATCGGCGCTGAATGAAAGCGAGCGGGTGGCATCGATTTCATCGATGAACAGCACTACCGGTTGCTCGATTTTGGCGAGGACAACCTCCCTTAGGCTGCTGAACAGCCGCTGCATGGGGCTTAGGTGCTGGTGGTCCTTCCAGAACGCCATCAGCTCCGTTCTAAGGTTGAGGCTTCGGCCGATCTCAACGAGAATGCCGGCGTACCACTGCTCGGGGCTAACGTTGCGGCCGCCGATTTTGGTGAGGTCGACGAAGGCGGTTCTTACGTTAGCCTTTTCGAGTTCGACCTTGGTGCGCACGCAGACCGACGATTTGCCCATCTGCCTTGAGTTGAGCACGTAACAGAAGTTGCCGCCTTGGAGGGCGGCAAAAAGCCTGCGGTCCGCCTCGCGGACGACGTAGCTCTCCGCTTCCATCGGCAGCGTCCCACCGACGACGTAGAAGTCTTTAACCGTTGCGCCCGGCTCTGTGATCATTCGTCTTTATGGATGGTACAACAACTGGAGTTCGGTTGGGGTTCAGGTAGGTAGAAAAGCCCTTTTGCCATCGTGGCGGGGTCGTTGAATTGTAGCGGACTGTATGGGCGTGGTTTGCACCTATTGCGGCGGAATGTGGCGGTTTATGGCGGGGTCTTCGTAACGCCGGCATGATAGGATTTTGAAGTTATTCTGGCGGATTGCGGCGGATTGTGTCGGGCGGTATAGGTTCAAAGTTTGTGTATTCCGTATTTGTTGAGCGCCGCGGGTTTTTGTTGGGGTTTTGGTTTTGTTGATGTAAGTCCAGACGTGGAGGTGATAAATCCAGGTTTTTCTTTTTTGGGGACATTTGGGCCTTCGGGCAGGGAAATCCTAATGGATTAGTTCGACCCGATCGTAAATCGGCGGTAAAACAGGTTGATGAAACTCTGGGCAGTGGCTGCAGTCCTAATTCTGGGCCTGGCGACCGGCGCTCCCGCAAAACGCCCCTCCGCCGCCGGAACCTGGGCAGGCAACTTTTTTCAAGGATGGTATAGCGGACGGCCCTTGACGTCGCAAGACTCAAGAAGATTGGAAGGCTTTATGGCAGCAAAGAAAAGCGGCTGTATCTACGTCTTAAAACTTCTGCCAGGAAAGCCAAGGGACGGATATTACGAAGCAGGCCAATTCATTCTATATACGCTCGTTCGTGGAAAGTTGGGTTTGAGAGAGTCCTCAAAAGAATCGGGCACGTGGCTCGACAATATTAGTGAAATCCAGTTGTTGAGAACTGGCCCATCCGCTCTGGAGAAGTTTTATAGGATCGGTTACTGTATCTCGGAATACTATCCTGGTGGCATGTTGGAGTACGACCGCATTGGTGGTGAGCTTTCGGATTCAGATATCCTGGCGCGCGCCAGTAAGATATCTTGGCACTACGCGCATCACCCTAAATTTAACAACGAAAGCTATCCCTCTGCCGGAAAAACCCCCCGCTATACGCCGCTGCCAGTTTCAGGCTCAGCACCCCTTGGCTGGCTACCCAACTCATCCATAAGAAAAGGCGCCTCACTCATGCCCGACTCTATTCTTAGGAGCGCTGAGTTCCGTTTCCTGGCGACCGACGAAGAAAAGTGGGTGGGCAAGTATTTCCGCTCAGTCCCAATTAAGTCGGCCAGTGATGTGAAGGCGCTGAGAAACGCCCTTGAACTTTCATGCAGGAGAAGTTCGGTTACTAGAGAGCCCGACTCAAGTGTTGACGATAAGCTTGATCAAGATCGCCTCACATTCAATGCCTTTGCCGAGCATGGACAAAAAGGTAACCGAATCTTGGATTTCTGGATCATTCGAAATCAGGTCCACAACTGGGGCCCGGCTTTTGAAAAACTGTATCGCAAATATTATCGGATGGCGTTTCCGGGGCCAAAGCACTAGCTAAAGCGCTTCGTTTCTTCGGGTTAGAGGGGCGATTTTCATTCTTGTTGCGTATCGCGACTCCACAACCCGCTCGGAATGTGTTGAGATAATGTTCAAATAAAGATGGTCGCACTGCTAGCTCCACATTCTGTTGGTGCGTTTAAACTTCAATCCGGTGGAATGCCAAGTAGGTTGCCGCGTCGCTTCAGCCGCGACTACGTCGCACTGAAGCTCCTCGCAATGACAAACTAGGTAGCCTAAAACTGAAATGAGGCGCGAGCGGATCTTCTTTGTTTACATCATGGCTAGTAACTCGCGAGTTCTCTATACAGGTGTCACAAACGCGCTAGTTCGGCGTGTATCGCAGCACAAAGCCGGAGTTGGTTCGGAGTTCACTTCCCGCTACAAGACCGGCAAGCTCGTTTACTTTGAGACCTTTAGCTATGTACGAAACGCCATTGCTCGGGAAAAGCGGATTAAGGCCGGTAGTAGGGCCGACAAGATTCGCCTTATCGAGACCCTCAACCGGGACTGGAGGGATATCAGCGACGACTTTAAGTTGCTCCCCGCCGACATAGTTCGTGACTATTACGGCGAATGCTAACGGTTCACCCCAAGACTATTTGTCATTGCGAGGAGCTTCAGTGCGACGCAGTCGCGGCTGAAGCGACGCGGCAACCTACTTGGCGTACCACCGGCGAGGCCATAAGCATCGACTTAGCTCATAAATCCGGTGCCCGGTAGGGTGGCGTAATGAATTCACAAATTCCGACTCGTTGAAATACATGGCTCTCATTCCTATCGCTAAACCCATCGCGCAAAAACCTTACGCCGGATCATTCTCTTCTCGGTCTCTCTTCTTCTTTTCGGCGCGTTCGGCCCAAAGATCCCATTGGCGTTGGCCCATCGCGATCATTTGCTCTAACGTAACTTCATTCCCATCGGCAAACCAGATCGGTGCCAAGCCATCGGCACGTAACCTGAACCAATTAAAATCTGGCGCGTAAACATAACCTTCAACCATTAACGAAGACTCTGTTGCGAGAACTAGGCGGGCCTGGTGAACCTCGAACGCGGCATGGTCGCCTGTCGTGACCCACGACGCGGCTCTTAAACGGAGGCTTGCCATCGGCAGACAATTCCAGGGATGCCGTTCCTTTCACGCGGCATTCCAGCCTGGAATATGCCGTCTCCTCCATAAATGGGTAACCCAGCTCAAATTCCAGATTGACAACATCTCCCGCTTTCGCCACGCTTTTAAGCTCAGCGTCGTGGAAGAAACACCATAAATCTAATTGGTTGGTCGGGTCTGTTTCCAAGCAAAAAACCCCCATCCCAACCCTTCCCCCTCCGGAGCGCAAGGGGAAGGGCTAAGAGATCACTTCAGATACTTTTCCCACCAATTCAGAATCTCGTGCAGACGATGGACCCGAAGATCCGCCGGGCCGGAACGGGACATGCCATGCGACGTGCTCGCCGGATAACGTACGAACCGTGTGTCGACCCCCAGATGGTGCAAAGCCGAAAACACCTGCTCGCTTTGCTCCACATTACAGCGCAAATCCCCTTCGCTGTGAATAATCAGAGTCGGCGTCTTCACGTTCTTAAAATAAGCCAAAGGCGAATCCTTCCAAAGCTTCTCGATATCGCCAAAGAACGAGCCCTTCCAGTAGCTATCTTCCTTCTGAACAAAGTCCGAAGACCCGCCCATGGAGATCAGATTGGAAACGCACCGATCGGTGATGGCCGCCTTGAAATCGTTGGTATGGCCGATTGCCCAGTTGGTCATGTAGCCGCCATAGCTGCCGCCCATGATCCCGATTTGGCCCGGATGAATATAAGGCTGATGCTGCATCCAGTGAAGAACGGTCTCGATGTCGATCCAGTCCTTATTGCCCCAATCGCCACGGATGGCTGCCGTGTGGTCCTCGCCATAGCCCTTAGAGCCGCGGGGATTTGAGAACACAACCACATAACCGCTTGCTGCCAGAAGCTGCAGTTCATGAAAGAAAGTTAGTCCATACTGCGCGTGCGGACCGCCGTGGACTTCCAGCACGGCTGGGTAACGCTTGGGCGCCATGTAATCCACCGGTTTCAGAACCCAGGCTTGAACTTTCGAACCATCGGGCGAATCCAGCCAAAGCTCTTCCGGCTCCGCCAACTTCAACTGCGAAAGAAGCTCGTCGTTGAAGTGAGTTAAGACCTTTGGCGCTTCCTCGTGCTTGGAAAGATCGTAAACCGCCGCTTCGTTCAGGTGTAGAGCATCGCTATAGCTGGCGCCAAACTTTTCGCCATCTTTGGAGACATTGCCGAAGCCCAAAACATGCTTGCCATGGGTAAGCAGGGTTACGCAGCCGGGTTTATCAACCTGCACATAACCGATCTGGACTTCGCCATGCCAGCCCACGGAAACATAGACCGCTTTGCTATCGGGCGACCAAACCACGGTGCCGCTGAAGCTGGCATCCTTAGTGTCGCTTAAGGTGCCAACCGACAGGCAATAATCGTCGTCGGGCGTAAGGCAAACCGGCTCGCCGCCTTCGGCGCTTACTTTCCAGAGCCGATTGTTGCGAACGCCCCAGGGATCCTCTTCGTCCGCGTGACCCACATAGGCAAAGCTCTTGCCATCGGGCGACCAGCGCAAAGAACCCTTGGTGCCCTTGTTGAGTCCAGGTAGCTGCCAAGCCTGGCCTTCGAGGTTGATTCTAAAAATCTGATCATTAGCAGGGTCGAACATCGGCCGTTTGTTAACGGTGTGAACGAGGCCAAGTTCATCGGATTTTGGCGACCAATCGAAGTCGAACTCGCCCATCGGCGCTTGGTCGTAAAGCTTTTTGTGTTCGCCACTCTTAAGGTCCACCAGATACAGCGCGAAGCGCTGGGGGCCGAAATAGCCGTCACCATCGAGTCGATACCAAATATCATCGAGTTCGCGGGGCGGGGTGCTGAGGCCCTTTTCTTCCCTTTCTTTTTTGGCTTTTTCAGTCCAATCCGCATGCTGCTCGCGAAAGGCGAAGGCTATATGTTTACCATCGGGTGACCATTTGAAATCGCCAAACGTTCCCTCTGGAAGGGTTGTGAGTTTTCGGGCTTCGCCGCCGTTTGTGGGGATGACAAAAATCTGAGGGCTGGCCTTTTCGCGGCCGCTGATAAAAGCGATGCTGGTGCCATCGGGGCTCCATCGGCCGTGGCCATCGCCGCCTTCGCCTTGGGTCCATTGCTGGATCTTTCCATCCATGTCGGCGGTAAACAGGTTGACGATATTCTTATTCTTCTCACCAATTCTCTTCTTTGAGAAGAGAATGCGGGTCCCGTCCGGGCTTATTTGCGGGTCGCCGACATTCTCAATTTTAAGCAGGTCCTCGGCCGTAATGGCTCTCTTTGGCATTTTGCAAGATTACTCGCATTCGATTGCGGCTAACCTAAGATTAATGAGCTTGCGCATCGCGGAGATTTTCCATTCCGTTCAGGGGGAGGGGATTTGGGTTGGCACGCCCTCCGTTTTTGTTCGGATTAGCGGTTGCAACCTGCGCTGCGTTTGGTGCGACACGCCTTATGCGAGTTGGTCTCCAGAGGGTCCGATTCTTAGTCTTGCTTCGGTGTTGGCTTCCGTTGCTTCTTATGATTGTAATCATGTGGTGATTACCGGCGGGGAGCCGATGCTTTTTGAGCCGGTCGTTGATTTGGCTCTTGCTTTGAAGCAAGGGGGGCATACGATTACGATTGAAACGGCGGGGACTGTTTTTCGCTCACTGCCGTGCGATTTGATGTCCATCAGCCCGAAGCTTTTGAACTCGGTTCCGGTTGGCTCCGATTGGGAAGCGCGGCACTCGGCTGCTCGGCTTAACTTTGGGGTTCTGACTTCTTTGATTGAAGGCTACGAGTGCCAGCTTAAGTTTGTGGTCGGGAGCTCTTTGGATTCGGATCTGGCAGAGATTGATGCGATTTTATCGAAGTTGCCTTTTGTGAAACCGGAACGAGTTTTACTAATGCCGGAGGGGATCGATTCGGGTGTGATTTTAAATGGGTTGAAGGCCCTTGTTCCGGTTGCCCTGGAGCGTGGCTGGCGGCTTACGCCGCGTTTGCATGTGGACCTTTTTGGCAACACGAAGGGGACCTAGGAACTCTCAAAGCCCCCTGTCCTGCTCCGGGAGTCGAATCCATTCGGAGGGGGGTTAAGGGGGAAACTTGACCGATGGCTCGTGCGGTCAAGTGCCCCTTATCGTGAAAAGAGAGGGGGTTGAGGGGAGAGGTTCTGCGCCCGGTCTGGAATGTTCGGAATTTCACACAGAGAACGCAGAGGGCACAGAGATTTTCAATGGAGGCTTGCTAGCTTCGGAGCCCCGCTCCTGCTCTCCACGTTGCCATCCGTTGGGGGCGAAGAGCAATACCATCCAGATTTTCAAATAGAACGCAGAGGTTGGCCTGCGGATGCAGGCCCAAGGGGCCGAGAAGACTTAGCGAAGGCTGAAGGCCTGGTAATAGTTAATCGTTTGTCCGAAAGCCCTGTAGGGGCGAAACAAACGCTTAGGTTCATTCTCAGAAGGCGGTTAGATGGCATCGTGAGCCAAATCGGCTTGGCGATCAAATTGTCTAAGAGTTTCAATTGACCATAACGTATCCTCTGCGCCCTCTGTGTCTCTGTGTGAAATTCCGCACCGCAAAAAGTTGAATGGAGGCTGAACCTTTAACTACGCCAACTTCCGTCTTCCTAGTTGTCAGAATCACTCGGGAGCCAAGATAGCCCAGAAAAAATTTAATACATACGAAGTCAATTCCAGCAGGAACCTAATTTGATGACATATAATTGGTCTATAGGGCGATACTATGAAGTTCAGACCGTCCAAGAATTTGATAAGACGATGGCTATTAATGTCAACAGTCATCACCATTGGTATGTGGGCAAGCTATATCCCTGTCATCACTTCCGCTTATAGGCTCCATCAGATATGGGTGGTTCTGTTGACTGTTTTTGGCTTTCCGATCGCCGCTTTTGGCGGCTACTGGCTTCCATATCTGCCCGCCATAATCCGTGGTGCGCAAAACGAGACCTCAATCTAGAACCACCAGCCGAGATTAGGTTGGAACTGCAGTCTTGAACTCTATAATGCCAAAAACATTATA
Source organism: Fimbriimonadaceae bacterium (assembly GCA_036502005.1). Taxonomy (GTDB): domain Bacteria; phylum Armatimonadota; class Fimbriimonadia; order Fimbriimonadales; family Fimbriimonadaceae; genus DASXZH01. The sequence goes on along the minus strand of DASXZH010000072.1, from coordinate 2,933 downwards.
AATGGGCGGAAAGCAGTAATTTCAGTTTTAGGTTACTACCGGAATTAACTGCTTGTGCATTAAAAATTTAAATTTAATTGGGATTTGAACCTATATTTGTACAAAATATATACAAATATTCAGTTCGGCTTTGCGCCTTTGCGTTAAATTCCGAATCGACCACTGCGGAAGCCGCTAAACAACGATTCGGAGGTTGCGAACTACGCTTTTCAAATGTGAGATATGGGCCTCATTGATCGCAACGGCTTCTTCCAAGCTCACCTGCTTAAACCGAATCTTGGACCCCGGCCCAAGTTGCCCAACCTTGCTTAAATCGGCCGAGATGACCACCCCTACCTTGGGATAGCCGCCGATAGTCGGGCCGTCCGGCCCGAGGATGATAGGCATCCCCGATGGCGGGATTTGGATTGCCCCAAACACTGCCGGTTCGCTGGGGATCTCAATCTCATGAGCGTGAAAAACCGTGCCCATGCGAACACCTTTTCGGTCGCTGCGCATATCGACTTCAAACTCGGTGGCCGAGAACTGATCGAGATCAAAACCTTCTTGGGGCCCGGCGATAAATCGAAGATCTGTTGCCGCAAGCGAAGACGGTGGAGTGTCCAGACGCGCGGAACTCATCACTTTCGGGTTCTTCAACCCAAGTGCACCGCCCGATGCAATGCCAACTCCAGAAGCGCTGCCAAGAAGCGATTCGAACTCAAACCCGCCCGCTGCAACCAAATATCGCCGCACGCCGCCAGGCTCAGCCAACAAGTGAAAGGTCTCGCCTGCCTCAACTGAAAAACGGCTCTGGCCCCCAACTGGCCGAGCCCCTACAAGAACTTGGCACGGGGCGCCCACAACCGCAAAAGTGGCCGCAACCTCGCTCACAAACGAGCCGCCCATAAGCGGCATTTCTATCGCCGCCTCATTGGGGTCATCGCCCACCAATGCGTTGGCTAAAGCCAAAGATTCCCTATCAAACGCCCCGCCGTAAGGCACTCCAAACCGACGGTAACCGAACCGACCGCCATCCTGCAAACTGCTACCAGCCGCGATGCGGCCAATCAAAAGGCTCAGTACCCCACCTCGAAGCCGTTGTTCTCAATCGTCTCATAAACCAAACTGGCGATCTCCACACGGCCTTCCGTGTCGCCGTGAATACAGATCGAATCCACCATAGGGGCAAGCCATAGGACTTGGGCCCTTATATCGGCGTGGTCGTGCAGAACCGATCCCTCCAGCTTCCGCGAACGCAAGGTCCCGTCCGCTTCGTAGGCACGGTCGGCAAATCCCTCCAAAATGACGCCCCCACCAGCTTTTTCAACTTCCAGCACAATCGGGCTTCCCCGCAAAAGCATGGCAGGAACGCGGCCAACCGCCAAAATCCCTTCCAGCATTAGCCTGCAAGCCCGATAGAGGTTTGAATCGGGCGGCACGCTATCGGTGAGCATGTTGTAAAAAGCGCCATGCGGCTTCACATATGCGGTGTCGGCCGCGTACTCTTTGAACTGGACCGCCTGCTCCAAAAGGCTGTTCGCAAACTGGGCAACTTCATCTTCCTTCATCCGCTCGCGGCCCATCGAATGCCGGTCCGGAAAGCCCGGATGTATGCCGATTCTCACTCCCTTTTTTCTGCAGAGGAAAATGGTGTCCTTTGTTAACTCCCAGCTTCCGGCATGCGCTCCGCAGCAAACATTGGCGCTGGTGGCGAAGTCGAGCAGGTCGTCATCGAAGGCGAATCCTTCGCCGATATCGACGTTGATATCGATCTTTTTCATAGCCTTCTGCCCTTCATTTCCTCGAACTCCTTTTGAGTGATTCTGATGAATCTGACCTTGTCGCCGGCTTCGAGTGGGAAGTAGCCGTCCTTGATATTGACGATCTCTAGCGGCGTTTGGCCGATGAGGTTCCAGCCGCCGGGGACGTCGTCGGGATAGACGCCGGTCTGCTTTCCAGTGATGCCGATGGAGCCCTTTTCGACCCTGGTTCTGGGTTCCTTTTTGCGGGGGAGGGTGGCGATTCTTTCGGGTAGGTAACCGAGATATGGAAAGCCTGGCGTGAAGCCTACTGCGAAGCAATCGTAGGTTTGCGATAGGTGGATTTGGATGAGTTCTTCTGTTGTTAGGTTTAAGGTTTGCGCGCATTCGGCGAGGTCGAGGCCGAGTTCGTAGCAGACGGGGATCTCGTGTTCATTTGAGCGAACGCTGCCGATAAGCTCCCCTTCCTTTGCTACTTGCGATTGAGATTCTGTCCGGATTCCTTCAATCGAAAATCGAAAATCGAAAATCGAAAATTCCCCAGGGGGGAGGGGGTTAGGGGAAGACGTCCGTCCCGGGGCTGCCGAGTCGTGCCCCGGAGTGCGGACTGTATGAATCCCGGCATGAGATCCTCGAATATCCCTAGACTCAAACCTCTCTCCTCCGCGAGGGAGGTCGGTAAGCGAGTCCGCGAGCGAACCGGGAGGGAGGGGAAGATCATTTACCGCAAAGCACGATTGTAGAAAAGCCTGCACCGCATCCACGTTAACCGTTTTCGCTTCAAAATAGACCCCTACTGTCTCATAACTAGCCACTGCATCTCTCACGTTCTGCATCTCTGCAAGCGCCGACGCAATCGCCGCGGGCGAAGCTTCCAGCTCCGCGAGAATCAGCGCCGAATCCCCCAAGGGACGGATAGTCATATCCGTATTATGCTACGGGGTGCTAAAATGTTTACGCTCTGCGCCCTCGTAGCTCAGAGGATAGAGCGCCTCCGTCCTAAGGAGGGCGTCGGGGGTTCGAGTCCCTCCGAGGGCGCCAGTTTTGAATGGTGCATTCCGGACACATGGGTTACAAATCGTTCCGGACACATAGGTTACACCTTTAGCCCAAATGGATTTTGGAGCGGTTGCAGGGTTTTCTCTTCCAGATCAATGTATCCGAGGTCGTACTTCATAAAGGAAACAAGCC
>DASXZH010000071.1:0-64773 GCA_036502005.1 Fimbriimonadaceae bacterium | reverse complement strand
AACAACCTCTTCCAACGACTTAAACAACAACGTAGATGTAGACTTCTTCATGGTGTGTGATCCTTGACCTAACGGTCTTCTGTTAACAAGAATCAGGACGCACACCGTCTATCAGATTTCCACCAGGTTTGGGACACAACCTTCTAACCCCTACTTCCTCCGATGCCTCTTCTTCTTCCGCCGATGCTTATGAACTCTTAGCTGAGTTTCTTTCGCCGCGACCACTGCCTGATTCGGCAGCTTATAGACCTTGATGTCCTCGGCGCTGGGCGTCATCGACTGCCCAAGTTTCGGCACCAACTTAGAAAGCGCCGTATAAAGCTCGGGGTCGTCATACTGAAGGCGCCCATCGATTACCATCGCGTGGGCGCTGTTCTTCTGCGCCCAGGTCTTAAAGTGCCCTGGCTCTTGGGGCGCTGAACTCGGGTCTACCCACTGTTTCTGCGCCAAAAATGCGATCTGGGGCGCGGAGGAAACAACCGAACCGTTGGGCGCGGCGTGGTTGATTGCCGTCAACGCAAGGCGGATCTCGCCTTCGGAAGCCGCGTATGTTCGCGGGCTTGGAATTCCACGCGTAATCCCTGCCACCAAACCTAGAACTAACGCGGGAACAGCCACCAGATATTGGGCAAATTCGGTCTTCGGGAACATCGCTTCAACGGATTGGATAACCCAAACAAACCCAAATCCAGCAAGCACGAAGAGAGGGAAACAAACCGTTAGGAAATAGCCGGGCCGGTAGAAAGTTATCAAGTAAACGAACAAGAACGAGGTCCACACCAGGCAGATAGTCGCCAAGCCTTTTTGGCGTTCACGGACTAGGAAAATGCCACCCGCAACCACTGCCATCAAAAATGCAATACCGGTTATGGGTATGCCTCCCGGCTGGTTGATGTTGGCATCCGAATAAGCGTCGATAGCCTGCCTGGGGGCTTGCTTTACCTGCCGCGTCATCCGGTCCGTAAATGCCTGCGGGTTCTTTGTGAAGGCCTTAAAGATGCTGTTATCGTTCTTGGTAGCGGGACCGTAAAGCTTTTGGGACCACTTCAAACCCGCACTCATTGGGTTTTGATCCTTAAACTGGTCGGCGTAGACAACGCCTTGGCCCTGTTCGAAAGCGACATAGGAGCGTGGTTTCAACCCCAGATAGGATTGCCCAGTGAGCTTATGCTGCAAGCCGAGGTCCATACCAATGACGGCGATGGCGGGCAATAGCAACGCGCCCAACAATGGGCCGCCCAGCTTCAATTTGTCGCGCTGATAAAGAATAGAAACAAGAATGATGGTGCTAAGAACGGTGAGCAAAAGCCCATCCGCTCTGCAGAGCGCCGAGAGTCCAAGGAAGAAGCCCATCCAGGCTGCATTCTTGTAGGATAGGGTCATTCGGAACTGCATGAGCTGCCAAAACGCGAGCCCGCTCATGATGGTGAAGGCAGCGTCGCTCGAGTTCGCAACCACGCCGGCAAAGGCCGAAGTTACGATCGGCCATACCAAGATTGCGACACGTTGCTCACGCGGCAGAATCTCACGGCCGATGAGCCACAAAACGCCCCAAAGGCCGAGGAAAAGAACACGGTGGCCCCATGTGGCGGCGTCGAAAAGCCACATTTGGTTGTGTTTGAACAGTTCAAAAAAGGGCAGATAGAAGAATGCTAGGAAGGGGCTTAAGGCGTAAACCGGCATGTGGCCATGGGCAAGCATCCGGCCCGAGTTGATCAGTTGGCTCTCGTCCCACTCATTTAGCCAGTGGCTGGGATATTGTAACTGGCCCCATACGAGGAGAACTCCGACCAGGAAACACCCGAGAGCCAGCCAGTTCTCCCGTAAGTATTTGCGCAATACGCCCACATATCAAAATTCGGAATTTTTGATCCCAGTGTTTAGGCTAGGGATTACCGGGTTATTTGCGCGAGGCAGCTGGGTTCACTGGTAATCTCCAACGCATGTTGAGGAAACTCGCACTCCTTGCCGCATGCATCGCAGTTCTAGGAAGCCAATCGCTCGCCCAAACCTACAAAGACCCACACGCTCCGGTTGAAGCCCGCGTTCAAGACTTGCTGAAGCGTATGACTCTCGCCGAAAAACTCGGCCAACTGAGAAGCGACAATAAGCCAAGCGTTTACGAAGGCCCCCTGCAAACCATAGGCTGCGGCGGCTTGGGAATCTGGACTCTCAGGACTCTCACCCCGGAGCAACTTGCCACAAAGCTGAACGAGATCCAGACGATGAGCCTGAAGAACCGGCTTGGCATCCCCATCATGCCCTACGAGGAAGCCCTGCATGGTCTGATTCAAAACGGCCACGTCAGTTTCCCCCAGGCCATTGCCTTTGCAGCAACTTGGGACCCGGATTTCGTTCACCAATGTGCGGAAGCGATTGCCTCCGAAACCAGATCCATTGGCATTCGCCAGGTTCTATCGCCCGTTATTAACGTGGATCGCGACGCCCGATGGGGACGCATGGAAGAAACCTACGGCGAGGATCCTTACCTAACCGGCAAAACCGCCGTCGCCTTTGTGAGTGCCTTCGAGAAAGCCGGTGTTGCCGCAACGCCCAAACACTTTGTGGCCAATTACGGCGATGGGGGGCGGGACAGCAACTCCGTTCATATTTCCGAGCGCGAACTCCGCGACATTTATTTGGAACCGTTCCGAATGGCGTTTGAGGACGGTGGCGCAAGCAGCGTCATGGTTAGCTACAACGCCATCAATGGCATCCCCTGCGCTAGCAATCACTGGCTCTTGACCGATGTTCTGCGCAAGGAATACGGCTTCCAGGGGTTTGCAATTTCAGATTGGGGCGCGGCCAATAACGTTTACGAGATGTTCCACCAAGCGAGGGACTACGAGCACACAGCAGCGCTAGAACTAAACGCGGGCATGGACTGCGAAGACCCGACCATTTTCGTTTTTGGCAAGCCCCTGGATGACGCGGTACGCGATGGGCTGATCTCAATGAAAACGATCGACGAATCGGTTTCCCGAGTTCTTCGAATCAAGTTCAAACTGGGTTTGTTCGATGACAGAATGGTCGACCCGGCAAAAGCTGCCGCGCTTGCCAACTCCCAACCCCATCGCGATTTGGCTGAGGAAGCCGCGCGACGGTCGATGGTTTTGCTGAAGAACGAGAATGCGACCCTACCGCTTTCTAAAAACGTAAAACGGATTGCCGTCTTCGGTGACATTGCGGACGGGCCGACGCCGCTTGGAGGCTATAGCGGCGAACTGGATAATCTTCCCAGCCTTTTGGATGGTTTGAAGCAAAAGCAGCCTGAGACTCAGTTCGATTTCGTGCCCGGTTGTACGATCAGCCCCGACGGCGCTTTGCCTGCAATCCCAACAGAAGCTTTGCAAACGCCGGACGGCCAGCCCGGCCTCAAAGCCGAATACTTTACAAATATAGATTTGAAGGGTGAGCCCGCGTTTACCAGAGTTGACCCTTCAGTCAGCTTCGATTGGGGCCAGAAAGCGCCGAAGGAAGGCTTTCCACTCGAAAACTATTCCACCAGATGGACGGGGTTCCTAACCGCCCCAAAAACCTCCACCTACACGATTGCCGCGACCTCAGATGACGGAATGCGGGTTTGGATCAACGATAAGTTGATCGCGGATCAATGGTCGACGCATTCTGCTCAAACAGTGCTCGCCCATATAAATCTGGTAGCGGGCCAGAGGGTTCCGATTAAAGTCGAATACTTCCAGGGCACCGGAGACGCCATCGCCAAAGTCGGCTGGGTTGACGAGCAAGCCGGAAATGGTTTCATTAACCAGGTTTCCAGTGCGGCAAACGCGGCAGATTGCTCGATTGTTTTTGCGGGAATCCGTGAAGGCGAGGGTCAAGACCGTGCCTATTTAGGGTTACCTGGTAACCAAGTTGATGTTATCAAAGCGGCGGCCGCATCTGGCAAGCCGGTTGTTGTCGTGCTCGTGGCCGGCGCGCCCGTAACCATGGAAGGCTGGGTAGATCAAGTTCCCGCCATTTTGGATGCATGGTATCCCGGCGAGGAAGGCCCAAAAGCTCTTGCCGATACCTTATTTGGCGATTCCAACCCGGGCGGCAAGTTGCCGGTGACCTTCCCAAGGACTGTAGGCCAGTGCCCGCTTTATTACAACTATGAGCCCACCGGCCGCGGCTATGGGTATGTCGATTCTTCCGGCGATCCGTTGTTCCCGTTCGGCCACGGGCTCAGCTATACGACTTTTGAATATTCGAACTTAAAGATCAGCGGTTCCTATCCTTATCAGGTGTCGGTAGACGTTAGCAACACTGGCCAAAAGGCCGGCGATGAGGTTGTCCAGCTTTATATTCACCAGGAAGTTTCCAGCGTGATCAGGCCCATTAAGGAGCTTAAGGGCTTTGAAAGAATAGCCCTGCAACCGGGCGAGAAAAAGACAGTCAGCTTCCCGGTTGGATTCGCCCAGCTATCCATGTGGGACGCGCAGATGCACCGAGTTGTGGAAGCGGAGACGTTTGACATTATGATTGGATCGAGTTCGGCGGACATTCGTCAGAAAGGAACTGTGACCGTTTCCAGGCTCATAAAGGATCACTAACTTGAAATACAGATCGGGCTTTGTAAAGGATGCTGGAAGGAGTCACCTACAGGATGAGAACTCCGCGATTCAAGCCATGTTTACGACGGACCGGTTGGCACACATCGAAAAGGCTGATGCGGAGATCGAGTCAGGAGAGTTTGTAACGGAGGATGAAGTCGATGAGCACTTCGCCGAAAAGGGAAGAGCATGGCTGAAGAAACACGACTCATCCGGCTGAGTTGGATTTCCTCTCTTTAGGTAAAGTCGAAACCCGTGGCCAAATATTTTAGACCCGAACGCCTAAAACCGTCGACCACGCAACTCGTCGGCTTTTACACGTTCATTATGATGGCGTTGTACAACTTGGCCGCCGTCGGGCTCATTGCGGTTCCCGTCCAGTTCATTCTTAAGGATCAACTCCATCTGACCGCTGTCCAGAATTCCACATTTGGATTTTTGACCGATTCACCGTTCTTTATTGGATTCGCGTTCGGCTTTTTGCGCGACCGCTGGCGACCGTTGGGCAAAGGAGATCGGGGCTATTTCTTTGCCGTTCCAATCCTGATGGCCATTGTTTATGTCTGGATGGCATTTGCTCCGCATACCTATGGCGTAATGCTTGCCGGGATGTTCGTGATCTCAATATTCTCGGCTGTACTGGGAGCTGCTGCTCAGGGCCTATTGGCCGCCATCGCAAAGGATTTCGGCATGATGGGCAGGCTCTCCGCTATCGCGCTCATCACTGTGCGCGGGTCCGTTATCTACAGCACATACTTCGGGAGCAAAATCGACGAGCGGTTTGGCCATCAAGTTCCGTTCTTGGCTTCTGGTGTAGTTTGCCTGGCCGTTATGGCAATGGCCTTCTGGAGGCCAAAGTCCATATTTCGCTCGGGCGATGAAGTCTTCGTGAGTGTGATTCCGGAGAACGTTGGCGAGTCTGTGCGCCGCTTGCTTCGGCACAAGGCGATCTATCTTCCCGCGATAGTTCTTTTCCTTTTTGAGTTCGCTCCAGGCTGGGGAACGCCCCTGTTCTATTTTCTTACCAATCACATTCACTTGAGCGAAAGCGCGTTCGGGGTTTCGCAGGCGTGGCTCCGTTTTGGCAACGTTGCGGGCGCCGTTATATATCCGATTCTCTGTACGAAGTTTCGATTCAAGCCCTTGTTGAACTGGGGCACCGTCCTGGCCGTCATCGGCGGGCCGGCGTTTCTTCTTATCCATGGGCCGCCTGATGCCAACGTTGTGAGTTTCTTGGCAGGTTTATCGTGTGGCGTGGCGCTTGGATCGTATTACGACCTTCTGGTTCGGTGCTGCCCCAAAGAACTAGAGGGAGTGGCTTACATGCTCACTATTGGCGCCTTCACGTTCGCCGGCGACGCGAGCGACATTTTTGGCTCTTGGCTGTACGATCAGGGTGGATTTGCCCTGGCATTGGGGATATCGACCGCCTTTACGGCACTCATTTTCATTCCGATCGCAATGCTGCCAAGGAACATTGTGAACCCACATGAGGGCGAGCGGATGGTCGATCCGGATCCGCCTCAGCTTGAAGCTGAGGCGGTTTAGCAGTCGTTTATCTGACGGTAGCGACTTGGTGCTCATGCACGGCACCTACTTTCAACTCTCCGTGGAAGAAGGCAAAAAGATCCTCGTTCACTTGATCCTTGTTTACGGTGCACATCCCATGGGATGCACCCGGATAGATCTTCAGCGTTGAACCCTTGATCAACTTCGCCTGAAGAAGAGAAGCGTTCGTGTAAGGCACGATTTGGTCGTCGTCGCCTTGCAGAATCAGCGTTGGCACGTCGAATTTTGCCAGATCCTCATACTGATCGGTTTCCGAAAAGGCCCTGATGCAGAAGTAAGAAGCTGGGAATCCCGCCATCATTCCTTGCATGCAGAACGATTCTTGCACGCCTTCGGATACTTTGGCGCCGGGCCGATTGTAGCCGTAAAACGGCATGCAGATATTCCTCCAGAAGCTGGATCGATCCGCAACCACGGCAGACCGGATCTGGTCAAAAGCCTCAATCGGAAGCCCACCTGGGTTGTTCGGCGTTTTTAGCATGAGGGGTGGAACCGAGGCGATGAGAACCGCCTTTTCAACTCGTTTGGTGCCGTAGCGAGCGATATAGCGCGCGACTTCGCCACCGCCTGTTGAGTGTCCAACGTGGATCGCGTTCGCCAGGTTTAGCTTTTCAACAAGTTCGGCGAGATCGTCGGCGTAGGTGTCCATGTCGTTGCCATTCCAGGGTTGGCTGGACCGGCCGTGGCCCCGGCGATCGTGAGCGATGCACCGGAAGCCACGAGCGGCTAAGTAGAACATCTGATCTTCGAACGCATCGGACGAAAGTGGCCATCCATGGCTAAAAACAATAGGTTGCCCAGATCCCCAATCCTTGTAGTAGATTTCTGTGCCGTCTTTAGTTGTAATCGTTGCCATAGTCTATTCCTCCTCTTTGGCAGGTCGAAAAACCGGGGCTCTTTTACCGGGGTTTTCCTGTTCTACGCGGCCCGGGTTAAGGATGGCAAGAAAGTTTTCCACATTTACATACTCTTAACTTGCAGGAGTAAGAATATAATAACGACATGAAGAAATCCGTCATTCTTGCCGTTCTCGCCCTCGCTTCACTGTCCTTCGCTTCGACCCAAAGTCTAAAAACTGAAGCGAACAAAATGAATTCCGAAGTTGCCCATGCCTTTATGCATAAGGACATGGATGCCTTTGAGAAGATCACCCGCGCCCATGTCACTTCAGATTTCAAGCATGTAGAAATGGGCAAAACGCAGACTTATGATGAGATGCTTGCGGAGATGAAGCAGTCCTTCGGATCTATTAAAAAGCTCACCTCGTGCACGGCCGTTACGTCGCATGTGATGGTTCATGGCGATACCGGAACTTCAATCACGAACCATCGCATGGTTGGCGTTATCGTAGGTCCGGATAATAAGGATCACAAGATGGTCATGACCGGCGCAACCAAGGACACCTATCGCAAAGAAGGCGGCATGTGGAAGCTTTCCGAGATGAATTGGACCTCGCAAAAGATGACCCTTGATGGCAAGCCGTATAACCCCAGCATGGGCCACTAGACAAGTCCCTTCCTTGATATACTGGCTCCCATGCCAGGCTCAGGGATCGAAGTCGTTTCTAAAGAAGAAATATTCCACAAGTCAATATTTCGCTGGTTTAACCTAACGTTTTGCTATGGGCGGTTTGATGGGACCAAAAGCGGCCCCGTCGACCGCTTCGTTCTTGATTGGGGAGACAGTGCTGGCATACTTTTCCATGATCAACTAAAGGACGAGATCATTCTTGTTGAGCAGGTCCGGGCTGCTACCATCGGAGTTGGGTCTGGCTGGATTTTGGAGCTGCCGGCGGGCAAAGTTGACCATGGGGAAATCCCCTTGAAACGGCCAGGAGGGAGACGCAAGACGAGACTGGCGCCGAGCCCGACGAGACCACCCTTGTTAGCAGCTTTTTCCTCTCGCCAGGAGTCTCGACGGAAAGGCTTCACCTGTTTTACTGCCCGTTTCCAAACGGTGTAAACGTATTAGAAACGGCGGGTTTGGCAGAGGAATCGGAAGATATCCGCATTCACCGCGTAGCCGTTTCGCGCGCTTTAGACATGGTTGAAAAAGGCGAGATCATCGACGCGAAAACGATTCTCGCGATTTACTGGCTTAGGCGAAGAGCCTAGAGTTTTCGACAGAAGTACATCGCCTCGACTTCGTCGAGCTTAAGCGGATTCTGGTGCCACTCGCCTGCGGTCCCACCCCACACGCTTGAAACTTCAAAACCAACGTAAGTGAGCATGGCTACAACCTCCGGAGGGATAAACAGCCGTTCGCGGATGGTCATTGTTCGCTTTCCTTCGGGGAGTTTCCACTCGTCCTGGTACAAGGCGACCATAGTCGAAGGATCGAACTGGCCACTCTCGACATGTTCATCCGTCATCTGCCGAATCATCGCGTAGCCGTTTAAGGCGTTGAGCAGAAAGAAACCATTGGGCCTTAATGAAGCGTAGGCGTTTCTCAAAATGGCAAGATCATGGCCAACCGGGTTCTCATCCATCTCCACCAATCCAAATGCTCCTTCACAGAGGCAGATAACGGCATCGACCAATAGGTCGGACACATATTCGGTCGCATCGGCTTCGATCCACTCGACATCGGCCCGAGCGAGGGCGGCCGCTTTGCGCGCCTGGTCCAACATGCCGGAAGATAAGTCGATGCCGGTAACACGATAGCCGGCCTTCGCTAATCCGATCGAATGCCGCCCGGTTCCGCAGCCGATATCCAAAATCCTGCTGCCGGCAGGCAGGTTGAAAAGGCTCGCAATGAACTCAACTTCGGCGCGCGTATTGCCGGTAAAAGCGTTTTCTAGGTAACGGGGTGCGTGCTCATCAAAAAAGCGCTTCCAGTTCTTTTCGGGCTTGGTTTGATCCACTAGCTAGTCTTCAACCCAAACGCGATAGCCTAGATCAATAAGGCTCTTCTTCATCGCGCCAACGGTGTCTTCCACCAGTTTATCTTGGGTCATCTTGTTAGCGGCGGCGTCCTCGGGCAAAACCGTGAAAAGAACATCCGTTTTATAGCCTATGGCATACGGGTCGTTCCTTGCGGATAGATCGTAAGCTTGAGGGACTTCATCGTAAAAATGATTGAGTTTCTCGGCGATCGCTGCCGCCCTCACTTTCGCATCAGGACCACCAAACTTGTAGATCTTTCGAGAATTCAATGTGGCGTCGACCGTTCCATCTGGGCAATCGGTCAGTAGTACACGAAAAGTTGGAGAAGCTTTGCTGCGTTCAATTGGAATGCCGGCATTCCTGAGATCGTCCTCAAACGCATCAACACGTTCCTTGGTGATAGGGTGGTCCTGAATAATTGTGTTCTTGACAATACTATCAATAGCGTGATCCTGCCTGTTCAACCGCTCCATAAAGGTCAACATGGCTACAGGGTTATACTTTCCACTCTTTTCCAAGAACTGAAAACCGCCAAAGTCGGCCGCCTTTTCCGCGTTAATGCTCCAACCACTTTCCGTGCCTTGAAGGGCTAGGCTCGTTCCGACCATTGGGGCCATGCTATGGCTTAGGATAGACGCGACGATGGCAGGGATTTGGAGGTACATCTCCTTATTCTGCCTCGCCTCCATGATGGCTACATGGCGAAAAGCGGCGTGGGATGTTTCGTGGCCCAACACGCCTGCGAGCTCATCATCGCTTTCCACGAACTTCATGAGTCCTTCGAAGACGAAAATGTAACCCCCAGGAATGGAGAAGGCGTTCACGTCGTCACCCTTTAGCACCGTGTAGCGATAGTGATAGACGTTATGCCGTGTATCGCCCCAAAGGGCCGTAACGTGGGTGTGATTAGCAATGTGGGCAATCTGCTGTCCGATCCGTTCCACCCGCTCTTGGTAGGCCATGTTGGTGCTAACGCCAAAGAATTTTATGGCGTCCGCAGCGGCTTTCTTGCCCTCTACAACATCGTGTTTAAGGTCTGCAAGCTGTTTTGGATCGGTGGGTAAATCGAATGTGTCCTCGTCTTTGTTAAACCAAGGGGTAGGCGGCCCGGTGGGAGCCTTGTCCTTATCTTTGATTTGAGGTCCGCCGATCGGCGTCGGAACGCGCGGCTCTTGGCCACCCCGCGAGGGGCTTTGCTTTAGCAGCAAGGTAGCAAGAACAAGTGTGCTGATCATCGCTTATTGTAAAGACGGCTATCGCCAGACTTTGGGTCTGTGATGACGTTCCTAAGTTATTCTTACACCTATCGGGGAAAATGTGTCGCAAACTTTTGGGCGTTGCGGGTTTAGAACTGAAATCTCCGCCATCGGAATTTGTCTAAAGCTCAATGAAACGCTTTTCAACCATCCTCACAATTGCTATCGGTTGCGTTGCCATCAGCCACGCCCAAGTATTTAGAAATGGCAGTTTCGAAAACGCAACCGGACATAGAAGGTAGAACTTAAGGCGCAACGGTTAGATTCGCTGTAACCTTAACGCCCGCCAGAGTCGCCGTGATAACAACCGGCGTGTTGGCCGTCACAGTAGTTGTGTTAACCACAAACGTCGCGGTTAAGGCACCGGGCAGAACACTAACGCTCGTCGGAACCGTGGCCTTGGCGCTGTTCGAAGACAATGTGACGGCATGCGGCAAAAGAGCAGTTGGGCCAGAAAGTTGTATCGTTCCTGTAATCGTTTTCCCACCAACCACACTCGCGCTTGCTCCACCTGGGAACGTGACCGCACTCAAAACAGCGGGCATGAGAGTTACCGTGGTGGTCCTATCGCCGCCGTTGACTTCCGCCGTGATTGTCACTGGCGTTGCAATATCAACGGGTTGAGTTAGGGCTGTGATTGTCAACACCGATTTTCCGGCAGCGGTGATAACCGAGGTTGGCAAGCCGAGGGCCGAAGAATTGCTCAACCAATAGACCGCCAGACCACCTGCAGGCGCTACGTCGTTTAACTGCACCGTAAGGTTTACACTTTGCCCTCCCTGAATCGAAGATTTGGATGGCGTAACGCTTGTTGCTCCAACGCCTTGGACGTATTTCACGAAATTGGTGGCGAAAAAGCCGCCTTGGACGGTTTGGTTCAGGCAATAAACAGTTGAGTTAATTACTGAAAGCTGCAGAATGCCTTCTGGCTCAACACTGGAAGAGGTCTGAGTCCAAAGTGTTTGAAGGCTTTCGTTGACTTCAGAAAACATATAAGAAGTGATGTTTTCGGAAGCGCTGATCAAACCCTTCGTCCCATCGGCGGCAATAAGGCCGCCTTGTGACTGAACATTCATAAGTCTTTTGCCGCCTGCTCCAAATCCCTCATCGGCGAACATGCTGGGGCCAGTGTTAACTAAAACGTAAGCGTGGTTCGAGTCCGAAGCGCTTATTTGTTGGACCAGCCCTGGATAGGAGATGCTGTTCCACAGGTATTGCCCCGCCGCATTGTAACAGAAAACCATGAAAGAACTACCGGTGCTGGTTGAATCTTGGTCTGCGAAGTACACATTGCTGCTGGAATCGCAAGTGAGTCGAAACTGATATTGGTCGGTGCTGCTGTTACTTGCAAAGGATGTGTAAACGAGGTTGCCTGCACTTGTCAACACCTCATATAATGGACTAACATTCCCAAGTTGATTCCCATTAATAACGAGAGAGCCATTGGGGCAGAAGAACACTGAGCCTGTGTTAATATCGTTCCGCTGAACTTGGTTCAATATTTCTCCGTTCGGGCTATATTCAAGAAGAAGGCCCTCATACACACCATTGTTTAAGTAAGTGCCTCCGACGTAGCAATTGCCTAAAGAGTCTGTATGCACGGCTTGGCCGTCGCCATTAGGGTACTGTACAATCCAATCCAAATTGCCGTTGCTGAGGAACTTGACCGTGAGCGCGGCATCAGACGAGCTACTCTGCTCTATTTCATAACTGGTTAGAAACAGATTGCCGTTCAAGTCAACAGCCATCCCCTGCGGCGCGCCGCTTGCAAAGAATGATTGCGTCCACTGAAGTTGACCCAAGGAATTCAACTTTCTGATTATCCAAAAGTTTTCATTCAACGAAAAGTAAAGGTCACTCGCTATATAAACGGAACCCTTAGAATCCACCGTGAACATGAGGGGGCCTTCTCCATAAGCGGTGCCCTGGTAGGTTTGTGCCCAAGACCGAACAACATCAGTGGCTCGCGCAGTTGATGACAGAACGAAAAGAGCCGCGCACAGGGAGGCAAAGAGAGCAAGATAACGCATTTGATATTCCTTCTAAATCGACAGTGATTCACAAAGGGCCAAAGAATTGGCTTGAGCAATGTAAACTTCTGTTACTGGTTTGTTGCAGGTTCCTTTCCTGGCTGCGCCAGCTAACAATAGTATAAATCGACTCTTGACAGGACCCAAGGTTTGGCAAGAACTTGTAACGCGATGTGCCTTTAGTTGTAACGCGGACCCGCGTTTTTGCTATGAGCTGTCCCCTTTTCCAGCCGGCTTGTTAAGGTGTCACTGCCAGCTTCGCGGTTACGGTTACCCCGCCGAGCTTCGCCGTGATCACTACAGGAGTGCTAGTCGTAACAGCGGTTGTATTGACCACAAACGTGGCAGTCGATGTGCCTGGCTGCACGCTTACACTGGCTGGAACGGTTGCTTTGGCGCTGTTCGAAGCTAGCGTGACCGAATCGGAAATGAGCGCCGTTTTCCCCGAAAGTTGAATGGTTCCGGTGATTGTCTGGCCGCCTTTAACACTCGCGCTCGCGCCTCCCGGGAAGGTAACGGTGGAGAGCACGGCGGGAGTTAGCACAACCGAACAGGACCGATCTCCGCCATTAATTTCGACAGTGATCGTGACTGGAGTCGAAACACTCACCGGCGAAGTGAGGGCATTTACGGTTAAGGAAGAAATTCCTGGAGAAATGGTAACGGAGCCCGGCAAGCCGAGGGCCGATGAGTTAACGACGAAGTAGGCCGCCAAGCCACCTGCGGGTGCGACATCATTAAGTTGAACTGTAACGCTAACGTTATTTCCTCCCTGAACCGAAGTGGCAGAAGGGGTAATCACGGTCGCGCCCACACCTTGGACATATTTGATAAAGCTGGTTTCAACAATACCGCCGACGTCCGATGCGCACAGACTGTAAACGGTTGAGTTAATAATTGCCATGCCCTCACAACCTTCCGGCTTGACCCCGGAATACGCTGCGCTCCAAGTTGTTTGGGATGCGGTGTTAATCTCTCCAAATTGAAAAGAGGTCGTATTTTGTGTTTCCCGAACCAGCCCCTTTGTGCCGTCTGCTGCGATCTGTCCTTGTTTGGCAACCGCATCCATAAACCTTTTGCCACCGGCCCCAAAGCCCTCGGCGGATTCGGTGGTATCGTCTACCTCCACAAGAAGATATGCATGGTTGGGGTCAGAAGCCGTCATCTGATCAATGCTGCCCGGGTAGCTGGCGCTGACCCAGTTAAACATTCCCGTTGGTCCAAAGCAGCCTAATGTAAATGTGGCATTGTCGTCATTTACGTTTCTGTCGACCACCACCCAGTAAAGATTGCTGCTTGGGTCGCATGACAGCCCATAGTGGAAGACGTCATCAGCCGTGTTTTGGGTGACGCTACTGAAAAGGTAGGTGCCGCTACTGTTTACAGCTTCAAAATAAGCACTGGTTGAACCTTCTGCCTGGCCATTGGCTATGAGTGTGCCATTTGGCATAAAGAAAGTTATAGGGTTCGAAATGTCCGCCCGCTCAACATGGTTGATCAACTGCCCCGCATTGTTGTACTCAAGAAGAAGCAGTTCAAATGCCGTACCGTTGCTATAACCACCACCCACGAAACAGTTGCCTGCGGAGTCAATGTGTAACGATTGGCCCTCGCCACCTGCGTATTCGTTAGCCCAGGCAATATCGCCATTGCTAAAAAGCTTGACCGTTAACGCTGATGACGATGAGGCATCGCCTTCCGTGCTGGTCAGGAAAACATTGCCGTTCGCGTCCACTGCTATCTGAGTCGGCCTATTGGTTGCGACGAAAGACTGAGTCCATTGCAACTGGCCCAAGGAGTTCAACTTACGTATGATCCAAAACTCCCCAGTCGGTCCAAGTATGTAGAAACTGACAATGTAAACCGAACCCTTCGCGTCCACGGTGAAAGTGTCTGGAGCTTCACCGGCCGTGGTCGGAAAAGTTTGAGCCCAAGACTGGACAACATCGCTAGCTACAGCGGTTTTGGGAAGGGCAAAGAGGGCCACAAAGAGGCAAGCAAGAACAGCAAATAGGCGCATATTATATTCCGTTAAACAGCAAACATTAAAATGTGGGATCGAGGTAGCGAGCTCCTCTGACGCATTGAGAGTCTGACTTGGTGCTAATGCAGTATTGTTCCGAGAGTCTTAAAGCCAGGTGGAACTATCAGGGAGAAATCGTTAGCTTTGCGGTTACCGTCACACCGCCTAGCTTCGCGGTTATCACTACTGGTGTGCTGGTGGTCACCAGTGTTGTGCTTACAACAAATGTCGCGGTTGATTTACCGGGAAGCACGTTGACCGTGGCCGGAAGCGTAGCCTTGGCGCTGTTTGAAGACAAAGCAACGGCATGAGAAACAACCCCGGTTAACCCGGAGAGCTGGATCGTGCCCGTAATCGTTTGCCCACCTTTCACGCTTGCCGTTGCACCTCCAGGGAATGTGACGGTACTCAGAACGGCAGGAGTTAAGACGACTGTGGTAGTCCGCGCCCCGCCGTTCACCTCGGCGATGATGGTAACGGTCGTAGAAACGTCCACCGGCTCGGTGACTGCGGCCACCGTTAAAGTGGATTTTCCCGACGGGACTACGCCCGTGACCGGCAGGCCCAGCGTCGGAGAGTTGTCGACAAAATACACCACGGTGCCGTTCGCAGGGGCGACGTCGTTTAGTTGAACTGTCACGTTCACGCTTTGTCCTCCCTGAATCGAAGGTTTGGATGGCGTCACCGCAGTTACGCCGATGCCCTGGACGTATTTGACAAAGTTGGTCGCCAGATTTGCGCCAACCTGTGTGGCGTTTAAAGCATATACGGTGGAGTTGATTACATTTAAGCTCAATGACTGTGACGGTACGATGCCACTGTAAGATTGGCTCCAAAGAGTCTGGAGGTCGGCATTAATTTCAGTAAAGGTAAAGGCTGTCGTTGTTTTAGTCAACTGAATCAGCCCTTTCGATCCGTCTGCTGCGATTATTTCAGGCTGAGCAACAACATTTAGAAACAGCGTGCCGCCTGCGCCAAAACCCCGATCAGCAAAGGCGTTAGTCCCAGTTTTTACGTGCACGTATGCGTGATTTGGATCAGAAGCGGTTATTTGCTGGGGCAAGCCAGAGCTACCCTGCCTGTCCCAGATGAGTGCTCCAGTGGGGCCGTAACAGCCAATGCCAAAAGAGTTGGTTGTACCGTTGGTATCGGAAACCGCAAGGTATATATTGCTCGCCGAATCGCAGCCGAGGTCAAATGCGTACTTGTCTGTGCTAGTGTTCTCGCTATAGGTGCTGTAAAGCAAATCGCCGCTTATAGAAAGCGCTTCCAGCATCGGATTGCTGCTACTTGGAACTTGGCCGTTGCAAATGAGCGCACCATTCGGCATAAAAAATGTCGAGGTGGGCACGATGTCATTTCGTTGGGTTGTTTTCAAAACCTCTCCGGTGGCGCTGTATTCCACGAGAAGGAGTTGGTCCGGTAAGTTGCTCGAATAGTAGCCGCCTACGTAGCAGTTTCCGGTGGCGTCCACATGCACACTTAGCCCGACGCCTCCATCATATTCGTTAACCCATCCGAGCTCGCCGTCGCTAAGGATTTTGATGGTGATCGCTGCCGGCGCGACGCCTAAGGATTGAGCACTAGTGATGAAAAGATTGCCGTTCGCGTCGGCCGCCATGCCTCTTGGGCGCTCTGTTGCGAAGAACGATTGGGTCCACTGAAGCTGCCCGAGCGAGTTTAGCTTGCGGATGAGCCAGAAATCGCCTGAAACATCGAAGGAAATAAAGCTCGCCAAATAGACCGAGCCTTTAGAATCCATTGTGTAAATGTCGGCCGTTTCGCCGCCTGGATTCTGAAACGTTTGAGCCCAAGACTGCACGACATCAGTTGCCCGAGCAGCCGTGGGTAGGGCGAATAGGACTGCGCAAAGGCAGGCAAGGAGAGCAAAAAATCGCATATTCATTTCCTTCTAGAATCGACGGGTGATCCGCCAGGAGCCAAAACTGGTTTGTACAGCGCTCACTTCAGGCCCACGGCCTGTGTGACCCGTTCTGTGGGCAGCATAGTTACAGGAATTTGTAGAGGCCGGTAGCTGGCTATTTGCACATTTCCTTTTCTAGCTACGCCAGATAAAAATAGTATAAATCGACTCTGGCTAGAGTCCTGCGTTTGCAAGAACTTGTAACGCCATGTGGCTTAAGTTGTCACGCAAGGCGCGTTTTGCCCAGATACTGATGAAGGGTAGGCTTTTTACTTGCTCATGTTCGGACGCAAGCCTAAGTTGCCTGTCACCTCAGAAGAGGCGAACTGGATAGATAAGTCGTTCCTCTTGCTAGTTGACCTTTTCGGAGTCGATTGGGTTAGAAACGCTCCGATGGTTCTTCCTACAGAAAGGTTCTTCCCCCTAAAGTATGAGCCGACGGAAGCCTGGGCAAGTTTTGCCTTCGACTGTGTTTGCAAGGTCATGAAAGTTGAGCGCGAAAGGGTGGAGCTGATTTTTGGCGAAGATACGGTTGAGCATCTACGAAAGACGGGCTTGGACTTCGGCCGCATTCCCGGAATTGCAGGGCTCTACCGCAAGGTGGACTCAGAAGAAGGGCCCTCCAAAGCCCAGATCCATATAAAGGACTCTTTATTCAAGGAGCCGGAGTCGATGATTGCGGTCATGACTCACGAGCTTTCCCACGTGCTCCTATTGGGGGACGAGAAGATTGAACGTGACATGGAAAAGATGGAGCCACTGACCGACCTGATGACAGTGTTTAGCGGCTTCGGCGTTTTCAACGCGAACGCGTCCCACGTTCACAAAAGTGGAAGCCATGGTTGGTCCGTTTCAAACCACGGCTATCTTTCGCAAAGCGAATTTGCCTACGCGCTTGCCGTTTTCGCGTGGACGCGGGGCGAGCGGGATCCAGGCTGGCAAAAGGAGCTCTCCACCAACGTTCGTGTTTTTATGAAGGATACATTGGGCGTTTTTAAAGCCACTGGCCGTATTTAAGGAAGCGCTCTTCTGCTCCTAGAAAATCGAAATGATGAAGCCGGATGGCCGGACCATGCCTATATTTTCCCACTTGTGGAAGCTTGATGGCAAGCTAGCCGCCATTTGAAGATAGTGCAATTTCTGGCATTTCGGAACTTCAGAACGGGACAGGAGGAAATAGCAATCAAGGTCGCTCCGAGCTTGTCTCGCAAAAGCTCGTTCCCAGGTCACGCCGCCCTGTTCGCTTCGTAGACCTTGATAGCTTCTGCCCAGGTCCCCCAGTCAGATGGGAGTTCTAGCTGATTCTCTTCATCGGGCAATACAAACGCGATTTTTAATGAGTGGTTGATCCCCTAGGATGGATCTGCGGAAAACTGAAAAGCGTGGAGCTTACCGTCGGAGGGAAGAGTAATCGGATCCACATGCACGAGTCTAAGTTCCCGCTGGTCCCGGAACCAGTAACTCCGCAAAATGCTTGCTTCCGATGCGCCGTTCTCACTTGCCAGTAAAGCAGCCTCGTCTCTCGTTACCATATCGTAATTATATCGTCGTTTTACTCTTCTACTCGTGAAGTCTTCTGCATTCTTCCCAATCTCGCATTAGTAGACCATAAAAAGCCGCGTCCGAAATCTCCCCGGAAACGATCCAGCGTTGCCGCAGAAACCCTTCTTCCTTGAATCCCAGTCGCCGAAGTAACTTGGCGGAAGGCTCATTTCGCGGGTCGATGTCGGCTTCTAGGCGGTTCAGCCCCAAGGGGCCAAAGCAGGTTTCGATGAGACCGATAACTGCTTCCGTCGCGTATCCCTTTCCCCAGTGCTTTCTGGCAAAGACGTAGCCTATTTCCGCCCGCTTGCAAGTTGCATGGTGGTTAAAGAAACTGCATGCCCCAATGAGTTCGCCGTTTTCTTTTATTTCCACGCCCAGTTGAAAACTGCCGCCTTTTTCGTAAGAAGCGAGTTTGCGGTCTACGAAAGCTTCTGCTTCCGACATTGCAATCATCGGGGGCGAACTCCAGTAGCGCGTGACTTCCGGATGGGAGAGGATTTCGAAGGCGATCTCTACGTCCAATCGCGTAATTCGGCGAAACCGCAACCGATCCGTTTCGATCTTTTCAAGTTCAGCCAACATTTCGGACATATCGTGGATTATGAGCAAAGCGCAAACTTTAGCTAGCTTTCCCAAAACGGCAGGTTGGATCCCAAGTTCTCCCGAAAGGAGGGATCGATGTGGTCCTGGATCCTGATTTCTTTCGCGGAGGCGTATTTCATAAACTCCTGTAGCGCTTTTTGAAGGGCCGGCCAAAAGGCCTTTGGCGGCTGGGAGTTCTCCAGATGCCATTCGCGAATCTCCAAAATGCCACCCCTGTTCCAAAACTCAACCCTGGCCACCAGTTCGTCGCCAAACAAAACGGGCATAACGTAGTAGCCCCACTTGCGCTTGGCCAGTGGCGTGTAGATCTCCCAAATGTAGTCGAAGCCGAACAGATGGGCGGTCATTTTCCTATCCCATATGAACTGGTCCAAAGGGGCGATGAAGACCGCCCTTGGCTTCATCGAAGGCTGATCGAGAAGGGCAAGGAACTCAGGCGTCGCATGTGCCTTCATCCCTTCGACATCGACCGGAATTATCTCGCCCCGCTTAACAAGCTCGGCTATCGCGTCGCGCTTGTCGTACATCAACACCGTGTAGGACCACACTTCCGGAGGAGCCGATGGACGAACCATTCCCATCGCTCGGTGGCGTTCCAAAACCAGTTCCCGAACAGCGTCCTTGGGGTCCAATAGCGGCATATCTCTTAATCTTTGAGGGACGATTCGTTCCGTAAGGTCATACAGATGCTGCCCGCTCTTGCGCCCCGAAGTCATGATGAGCCCTGCATGCCATAGAGCCCTTAAGGTTTGCTTCGTCACGCTCGGCCCGTGCCAAGACCCTTTCCATTCCTCACGACGCTGCTGGAACTCAAAGTCTTTTGGCTGCATGGGGCCGTGTTCGGCCAATTCCTTGAGGATAATCTCGACCGCGTCTTTGTGATCCTCAAAGATCTTCTTATCGTAGCCGCGCCGTCCCACTTCGGAGATGTAGCGTCTTAGCGGCCAGCCTGCAAACAGGACTAGAGACGCCATCTTGTCCCAACCATCATAAATGTGTCTTTTCTTGTAAGCGGTGTCCTGCCAATCACCGATTTTGTATCCCTTAACGCGGGCCTGCAGCACCAAATCGTGGTTGCAGCCAACTGGTGCGATCGGGTCGAACTGGATGCTTCGCAGCCTTTCGAAGGCCTCCTCTTGGGTTGCACAAGGCGTAAAATGGTGCCGGACCAACGCCCTACGGACATCCGCCTTTGAAAGGTTGACAGTGCTCACAAACTCCAGCTTACTAGTTACTTTTTGCAATAGGCGCGACGGGTGCCGGCTTCGGCAAGAACCGCTCCGTCGGAGAAGGCGGTTCCTGAACCGGAGTCTCGGCCGTTAGAGTAGGCAAACCATTCTTGGAGAGCACGCCGTTAAAATCCCCCAGCCCCTTTCCGGCCAACGATCGCCACTGATCGCAAAGCTTGTGAAGCGCAGCCCAGTCGTATCCGTATTCAAATCGCATACTGTCGGTTGGAGCGATGTCGCCGTCGTCCCAGGCGGCTAACTGATACAAAAGATAGGGCACAGCGTTAGTAAAACTGATCGGCTCCGGCGGGCCGAAAATAGGGCGCCCGTGCGATACGGTGCCTTCAACAGCGGCTAACTTATCGTCATAGTCCTTTGCCGCCTTGGCCACATCAGCCTGTTTTGCAGCCATGATTGGCGCGATTTGAGCCCGCAAAGCGGCGATCTGCTGATAGCCATCGTAGGCAGTGCGAGCACCGTCGTAGCAGCCCATCAAAAGCTCCTGCTCGGAGCGAATGGCGGCAAAGTTTGCAGGAGAACGCGGGTCATTTGTAATCCGCACCGGCTGCGTGTAGGTCTTGCCGTCCACGATCAACCTAACGGTGTAATCGCCGGGCAAGGCCAGCGGCCCTTCCGTTTCGTTGGGAGTCTCGCCGGGATTCGCATTAATCGTATCCTGAGGATCATGCACAAAGGCAGGGGGAATATCGTAGCGGACGTCCCAGTTGATTCGGTTAAGGCCGATTTCCGTGGGAATTGGCAACCGAGGAGCTCGCCATAAATCCGCGATCGAGGTGGGAGGGTCGTCGTAAGGCGCAACCGGAGCATTCGAATAATGCCGCACCACTCTTCCGGATGAATCGGCGATCTCGATCTTTACATCGGTTGGCTTGGTGGCAAATGAATAATAGATGACCGCGCCCAACGGTGGATTCTCGGCGTGAGGAACCTCCGGCGGGAACGGCGTATCCAGGTTTACGTTCCGTCGAAGCCTATAACCTCCGCCGGGCTTGTACAAATGGGCAGTCTCGGCTTGGGTCCCGGGCGTAACCTCCCGAAGGCAGGAGAAGTCGTCCAGAATCCAAACGCCTCTTCCAAAAGTAGATACGATCAAGTCATTATCGTGAACCTGCAGATCCGTAAACTGGCATGTGGGCATGTTCAGAAGCAGTGACTGCCAATGGTCGCCATCGTCAAAGGAAACGTAGAAGCCGCCATCCGTGCCGGTAAAGAGCAGCCCATCTTTCTTAGTGTCCGCGCGAACCACCAAGGCCGGTCCCGAAACGGGAGAATTCTTTGGCAGGCCCTCCACGATCAAAGTCCAAGTCTTGCCGTAATCTTTGGTTCGATAAATCTTGGGGTCAGCAGACGAAGAAAATGTAGCAACAGCGGCATAAGCCTCCGCCGGATTACGATGGGACGCTTCTATGCAAGCGACGCCATCACCCTTTCCAAGCTTTGGAATCGTCACATCGGTCCAAGTCGCGCCTCGATCTGTCGTCACCTGGATAATGCCTGTGTTTGTTCCCGCCCAAATCGTGCCCGATGATGCCGTGCATTCGGAGAACGAGGAAATGGCTGGCCCAAACCGGCCGAAAAGCCCTGGCGCTCGCCGAACCCTTTTCTGTTTTGTCAAATCCGGACTCAATCTGCGCCAGTGCGCGCCTCCGTCAGTCGTCGAAAGCAAATAGTTGTAGCCGACCATAAGCTCATGCGGATTGGAGGGGGAAAAGTCCATCGGCGCGCTCTGATCCGAGACCAACGTTTCGTTGGGATTCAGGTCGGGGCCTACTTCCATATATTGACCGCTGGGATAAGAAATCTTCATGAGGGCGAGCCTAAAGCCCAAAGCCCAAACCGTGTTGGGGTTAAGTGGATCGGCTACCGTCGATCCGGTTTCAAAGCCGGCTTGCGGCTTCCAGTCCAGCATTGTAATTGCGCCTAGGTTGCCGCGACTGGCAAGGATCACGTTGCCGCTATCTTGCTGAGTGCCGTAAATGTTATACGGAAACTGGTTGTCGACCGAGATGTGATAGAGCTGGCCTGTTTGCTGGTTGTACCAAGGCCCCCACGTTTTTCCACCATCGACGCTTACCGTCCCACCCTGGTCACAGCCGACCAGGATGCGGTTGCCATCGGTTGGGTCGAACCACATCTCATGATAATCGTCGCCGCCCGGAGCGCCTTTAAGAGCGGTAAAGGTATTGCCGCCATCGGTGGAGATAAAGCTGCAGGTTGACAGTGCGTAAACCGTGTCCGGATTGGTGGGGTTTACATAAACTCCGCAGTTGTAATCGCCCTGGCCATTCTGGATCCGGTCGTCGTCCTTCGCCATTTGACGCCAGTTCGCGCCGCCATCGTCAGATCGGTAAAGACCAAATTGGCCAATGATGAAGACTCGATTGGGATCTGCCGTATTGGCTACGGCCAAGCAGGTTCTGCCGAACAGCTTGGGAAGACCCTTAGTCTCGAGCTTCTTCCAGGTGACGCCTTCGTCGGTGGACTTATAGATGCTTTCCGCTGGAGTGTTTGCTGGATTCGAACCGCCTCCTATACTAAGTCCCCGGCCGAAATGTTTCGAGCTCACCGCGTAAATGACGCCGGGATTGTTGAACGCCCAAGCCATATGCATGATGCCGGTCTGATCATCGATTAGGAGCGTGTTCACCCAGGTTTTGCCGCCGTCGGTGGTTCGGAAGACGCCGCGCTGCTTTGTTTTTATACGGTCGTCACCTAGACTCGCCAAGAGAGCGACATCCGCGTTGTGCGGGTCCACCAAAATGCAGGGGATCTGCTTGGATTCTTCGAGGCCCGGTAGGTGTTGCCAAGTCTTGCCGCCGTCTTCGGTTTTGTAAACGCCGTCGCCCCAACCACCAATCGCCTCGCCGGTGCCTGCATAGACAACGTCCGGGTTCGAAGGGGCGACTTGCACCGATCCGAACGTGTTCACGGTTCTGATTGAGTCGGATACCGGGAACCAAGTGACCCCGTTGCTGGTGGTTTTCCAAATCCCGCCTTTGGGCAAGCCTATATAAAATGTGCCGGGCCTGCCGATGGCGCCGGAGGTTGCCGAAACCCTCCCGCCGCGAAAAGGGCCAATAGCTCGCCACTTAAGGGCACTGAGTTGGGACGTATCTTGGGCGTGAGCAGCGGCAGCCAGTGTAGGAAGAAGCAGCAATACGGGATTTAATTTGGGCAGCATGGCAGGAAAGAGACCTCTCTAGTTCTAGAGTTAGGTTCGTATTATGCCTATCGACTAGTTCCCGGTCTCTCTGTTTGGGTCTTTGTGCCCTCGGCATTTTGGGAATGTCGGCGGGGTGTCGAAGGTCGAAAGTCGATGCTGGGGTCGAAAGTCGAAGGTCGAGGTCGAAAGACGGATTTCTAACTTCCCTCCTTGGGATCCTCAATCACAACCAAAATCAGGAGTTCCCTCCGCATGGTGACTTGAGTAAGATTCATAATATGGTCAATATTGATTACGGTAATGTTAAGAATATGGTCGATTGCCGGATCGAACCCTGCGTCAATCCTGACCTAATCACAGACGTCTTGTGCTCGATCATTCCTCAGGAACGCATTCAATCCGAGCTATTCGCGCGACGGGTTTTGCTTGACCATAATTTCCGAAGCGAGGGCTCGCTGATTATCTGGGTCGGTTCGGAACCTGCCGGTTACTGCTGGGCATTAAGGCGGCACGTGCCGTTGGAAAACGCCGTCGATGATAGCTACCGGGGCTACATCGTCCTATTCGGAATCAAAGAAGCGTTTAGGCGGCGAGGGCTGGGCAAAGCCTTGCTCGATTCTGCGGAAAAATATCTGTGCAAGATGGGCTGCAAGGAGAGCTGGATTTCACCCTATGCGCCCGGCTATTTTACGCCCGGTATTGATGTGAACGCCCACCCGGAAGGGTTGCGGTTCATGCTCAACAGAGGCTATGAAAGCCAAAGCAAGCCGCTCGCCATGGAAATCGATTTGGAATATTTACGAGTGCCTGACTACGTGGCCTCATCGATAGACCGCATCGAGCGGGAGTTTACTTTTACGTCCTATTCGCCAGAACTTACGGTTCCGTTGCTCAAGTTTGCCGCGAAGGAGTTCGCCGGGGATTGGGTTCGCTTCGTCCGCGATGCAGCCAGAGATATCCTCAAAGGAGACGATCCAGGTCGTTTGCAAATAGCCTGTCAAGGCGATCAGGTTGTTGGATATTGTCATCATGAAGACGGCCGATTTGGACCTATTGGGGTCTCAAAAAGAGTTGAAGCAAATGGGGTTGGCTCCGAACTCATGCGCCGCGGACTCCTCTCCATAGCCAGTTCCGGCCTCAACCGCGCTTGGTTCCTCTGGACGAATGAGGAGACCGCCAAACGGTTTTATTCTCCCTGGGGCTGGAAGGAATGGCGTCGCTTTGAGGTCGTAAAAAAATCATTGGTCTAGCTCAGAAAACTCTCCGAGAAACGGCGCGAAGCGCTCAAGTTTGCTTACCGAGCCGGTGTCGATGGGTTTGCGAACGCGGTACAAGCTTGGCGTTGTAACAAAGCGATCATTCTTCTCGGGATGAATGGTTGCCTCATCCCAGCTTAAGCTGCAGAAGGCCAGAACTTTACGCATGACGGTCTCCGGATCGGCCGTGAGATCCTCGTAGCGAACTTGAAGATATCGATCGGCGGGAAGGACTCTGTGCCAATGTTGCCTCAGCCGTTCATGCTGCCGGATAGCGTCCACGATGTTTCGCTTGTTGTTTGCAAATGGAGGCGGCTTTCCAAAGAAAGTCATCCAAATAGAAAACGCGATATCGACCGGATCCCGGACCATATCGATGATTTTCGCGTTCGGAAAACAGGAATGAATAAAGCCCAGCATCCACAGGTTGGTTGGCATTTTGTCGGTAACAAACCGCGCAGACTCCGATCGCTTCTTTAAAATCCCCAGATATCCGTTGCAGACGGCCTCCATTTTTGAAACATCCAGGGAGAGGGAAGTCTCGTCGAGAAGTGTCAATGCGACATCGGGCCAGTAGCGAAGCTCTCCGGCCCCGGCTACTGAGGGGTGGGCAGAGATCAACTGCTCCATGAGCGTCGTCCCCGACCGGATCATACCGACCACGAAGATAGGTTTATTGGAAGGGTTGCCAAATTGGCCCCACTTGTCCAATGTCTCCTTAGTAAAAACCTGAATATCGCGATCTGCAAAATGCTCTAAGGCCTTTTGATCATAAGGCTCCAAGTGGCGTTCGAGGTTGTAACTTAGCCGGTTCGCCTCGTCGAAATGCCTAAAGGCTTCCGGGAGACCACCCAGATCCGAATAGACCTTGCCAAGTCCATAGTGCAGCGTGAGTCGTTCCTTGGTGGTCGTCGCGGGCTCTTGCACCCGGCTCTCCAGGCGTTGTATCAGTTCCTTGTCTTCCGCCCTAATCTTTCGGTGCTGGACCTTGTAGAAGAGGGGCATCGCCTGGTTTGGGTCCAGTTCTAGGGCGCGATCAATGAACTGCTCCGCCTCGTCGAATCTGCCCATTTGGTGCAGCCACATGCCGTAAAGGCCGTTTGCTTCTGCAGAGTCGGGGCGCACCTCCAGACTCTTGACAATGTACTTTTCGGACTCTTCCGTTAGCCCCTCGATCGTCGAGGCGTTCGCCAGTACGTGCAGAGCTTCAAGATCGTTGGGCTTCAGCCTGAGGGCAGCTTCTCCACAGGCGATTGCGTTACCAACGTCTTTCTTCAGCAGATAAACTTGCCCCAAGGCGACGAGATGATTGGGAATTTGAGGCTCAATTCGAGCGGCCTCCCGAAGAAAATCGGTGGCCTCGTCCAGTTTTTCTTGGCGCATGAGCGAGATGCCCAGGAAGTGCAGCGCACTCGGGCTTTTTTCAGTGTTTAGCACTATCCGAAGGTCGCTTTCGGCTTCCACGTAGCGAGCAATGGCGAGAAGGCACATCGCACGTACATATCGGGCTTCCGCCGAATCCGGTTCAAGCTCGAGGGAACGTGAGGCGAAGGCGTGGGCCTCTTCTATCCGGCCTGTTTTCCTCAATGCCTGAGTGATCCACTTTAGTGCCTCGGTCGAGTCGGGGTCTTGAGCGAGGATCCGTTCAAACTTTCCTATTGCTTGCTCAACTCGGTGAGTGCGCATGAAAACGACCCCAAGGATTAGGCTTGCGGCCGGGTTGAGCGGGTCTTTTTCCAGCGCTTTAACTAAAAGCTCTTCTGCTCCCGCGAGATTGTTGCGATTTAATGCTTCTGCTGCTCCAGATACAAAATCGCCCATCGTCTTATTGAACCCCACCGGGTCAGGCCTCATGATTTCGCAGGATGGCAACAAAGTGGTAACGAGTCCTGAACAACATTGACAAGCTGCGGAAGGCAGGTCGCCCGTCTGGCTAACAACGAGCTCGCACCTGTTCGCCGACCGACCAAAGTAGTTTTGTTTATTGGGGTGCCCGATCTAGAACACCCCATAGTCGTAAGCTAGCTCGGTTTGTAAGTAGTAAAGTAGATAGTTTCTGCGTAGGCCGCAGCAAGATTTTCAGACCACGATCCGCCCAAATCCGGCTTGACGCCATAGCTGGCGGAAGCAGTTGGGCTTGTTAGGCTTATATTTGGAGACGTTTTCCATTTCCTGTGGCCACTGCCATCGGTGCTTACCAGCACCCAAGTGGGGCTCAAAGTGATCCAAGCCTGCGAATAGCCCTGTGCAAAGGCAGCTCCTGTTGCCGAGCTAATGTAATCAGCCTCACATCCAGTTAACGGCGAGGCAGCCGTTACCTTTGAGATTAGAGTGCCCTTAACCTCGTCTCCCGTAATGATTGTAAATTCTGAGGCGGCATTGGATGGTAGGGTTAATTCAGAGTAAAGGTGGGCGGGCACCCCCCCTCCCGGCGTACCTTCCGTGTAGAAAATCGTGAAAACCGAAACGGTATAGACACTTGCAGAACCGGCAAAACCCATGTGCATGGGCCCGACGCCAGAATGGCTTCCGAGGGCGCCGGCCGAACCAGTTGCCTCGGTCTGGTTGCATACATAGTTAGCGAATCCATCGCCCGACGTACTTACATAAGGCGTCGAGGAATCAAGTTGGACCACAATCGTCCCGCTTGCGGCGGGTTGAGTTCCCGGGGCAGTCGCCTCCACATCGGCGAGGGCATAGATTTCTTGGCAGGTCGTAACAGGGCCGGAGCCGGAGTTATAAGTCGTCGAGAGCGTGTCGGTGGTAAAGCTTCCTGTGCCGAGGTAAGTACCGTCCGTCTGCTCAGTCAGCGGCAGCTCATAGGTCAGATCTGAAACATTGGCGGTGCCGCCGGAAAGGCTGTTGTTGGTCGAGTCCATCTCCAGCAATTGGGTTGCCCCACTGCTCAATGTTGCTTGGCCGCTGGAGCCTGCCTCCAAAGTCCCTTGGCGGTGAAACGTCACGTAGGCGTCAGCAGGTGGTGTGTCTCCCACGGACGGCGTCCACACAATCGAGTAACTATACGTCGCCCCTAATGTATAGCTGTCGCCGGATACTGGGCTGGTAAGTGTGATGGAAGGGCTGTTCCCGACCGTGTCTACGTCCGAAGAATAGGCCGAAGAGTCACTTGATCCGGTGCCTGTAAAGGTTCCCCAGCTTCCTGGTTGATACGCGAAGGTTCCTGCCTGGGCGAACCTAGGCGCGATTAGAAGAAAAGAGAGCGCACTCAGCGTAGAGCCTATGCGGGTGATTGTTGTTCGGGATTGCATCGTTTATCCTCCAAAACAATATTGTATGCTATTGTTGAGTAAATATTAGGTAAAAACTCATTACTCTTGGAATCAGGTGCGATTCCCCAAGTATGCAAGAATCGAGTTCGCCACCCTCCTAATAGAAGACTGCCCTTCTTGCTAGTCTAACCCTGACAAACAAAAACGGCGTTCTCCAAAAGGGAGAACGCCGTTCATTGTGAGGTCGCATAGAGCCTAGGGTTCGCCGCGGCCCTTCATGGACCTCAACGCCGCCTTTTCCCCTCCGTTTAGCGGTTTCCCGTTTTTGAAAGTCGTGGCATCCTTTTTAGCACCGTCTTCTCTAACCGACGGCGCTGGTGCCCCTGAGT
The DNA here is from genome assembly GCA_036502005.1 of Fimbriimonadaceae bacterium. Taxonomy (GTDB): domain Bacteria; phylum Armatimonadota; class Fimbriimonadia; order Fimbriimonadales; family Fimbriimonadaceae; genus DASXZH01. The sequence goes on along the minus strand of DASXZH010000071.1, from coordinate 37,097 downwards.
TAGCCGGAGGGCTAGATCCGCATCCTACTGTTGCGGCGAACAATGCCGCCGCAACAGTGAGGATAGCCAGCTTGCGCTCTAAGGCCATGCGTTGGTCCCGCTGATGCTCCAATAGCTCAACGCTTGCGGACCCGTAACCAGTGATTGATAGTGCACGCCCTTCGCATGCCCATCGGCGAAACCGCAGTTATTGATTCCCGCGGAGTCGGCCCTTTGGTGGTTAGTGGTCTTTTGGTAGGCAGAGTTATAGGGCGCCAGCGTAGTTTTATAGGCTCCGTTCCAACAGTTCGCACAACCAGGTGCTCCGGCGTAGCCACTTGCAATCGTAACCGCTCCTGGCAGACCGGTGGTGACTGGCGTGTATGTGTAATTGTTAAGGTCAAAAACGCTAAGCGCTTCAGCCTCACCTGGAAGGTTTGGATCTAGGAACCCGCCCCAAGTCTCAACGAAATACACGTTGTTTGAAGGGCCGGCAACGGATGAGAAGTTTGCAGCGATGTGCGAGGGGGTTATGTTAAATGGGTCATACCAGTTGATGAAGTCATCCGAAATTCCCCAGCTTGTCGCATAGCCGTAGCTGTTTGAGGGCTGATTGTAGAAATTTTCGATGGGATCAAAGAATATTTTGGAAAGATCTTGAGCCAAAGCCTGGTGGTTCGCAGCCGAGCCACTCGTCTTTTGCACATAGCTCGAGAGTAGCTGGGGCCAATATTGCTCCGGTGAGCTAAAGCAATTATTGTAGGATGTACAGTTTGGACCCGTGCCTTCATAGATATAGCTGTAGTAAGGGACGGTGTTGTCGTCGTAATCGTTGGCGTACATGATTGCGCCAAGAGTGATTTGTTTGACGTTACTGAGAGCTGCCGTTTTCTTGGCAGCGGCCTTCGCTTGGGCAAAGACAGGGAAAAGAATTGCAGCGAGAATTGCAATAATTGCAATAACCACTAACAGTTCAATCAGGGTAAAACCTGACCGCATTTTGTTTTTTCGAGACATTAGGTAGAAAACCTCCGATAAGTTCGGGACAGACATGGTGTATCTGGCTTAATTTAATATTAACACGCCTTTGTCCAAATTCAACGGTTTTTCCTTTATAATGTCCATTCAAAAGTTGCCGAATGGCAGAACCGGTAAATGTATGCGCGTTCTTCCAATCCTGTGTGGTAGTTTATGAAGGCTCCCGACGCGAGGAGCTAGTGGACAAATGCAAGCAAAAACGCTGATTTTCTCCTTCGTCTCCATTTCTTTATTGAGCGCCGGCTGCTCCGATCCGATAGCCCAACCTGCAACCAGCGCCAGCGGTGAAGCCGGTGAAGCAGCAAGGCACGTGATGGAATCTTCCAGGCACAGCAACTACGTGACACCAGAAAAAGCGGCTTTGAACGATCCGGTGGAGGCAAAAGAAGTTGCTTCAACAACCCCAAGTCCAAAGCCATATCACATAGCGGTGTGTTTGGCCGGGGTCGACAAGGATTTAGACGCCGCTCTTTCAGCAGGCATTAACGATGAAGCCCAAAAGCGAAAGGTAACCGTCGATATAGTCTCAGCCGGCGGCGACGCTTCTAAACAGGCTATCGAGCTGGCCGACCTCCAGAAATCTAAACCGAACGCGCTTATCGTCGCTCCAGTTGAAGCTGGTTCGTTGGGCACCCAAGTTGCCTCTCTTAACTCAGCCAAGATACCGGTCATCTGCATGGGCCAAAAAATTACAGGAGCTGCCTCCGAGGTTTTTTCAAATGAAGCCAAAGCAGGAGAAGGCGCGATGGTCGACATTTGGGGCGGGATATTGAAAAACCTAAAGGGGACGATCGGTATCGTCGGGTTCAATGCAGATCCAATTCAAAAAGAGAGGATCGATGGCTTCGTCGGGATGCAACGTCATGTGCGTAACGTGAAGGCAACTTTCGACGGCGCTGTTGCGCAGAATACGTCAGACGCGGCGAAAAAGAAGGCCGCTGAGATTCTTCGAGATCATCCTGACGTTAGCGTTTTCTTTGTCGCCGACGACAATCTGGCTGCAGGTGTGTTGAAGGCCATAACTACTGCAAAGAGCGGAGCCCGTTTGGTGTCCATCGGGGCCGATGACTTCGCGCGACAACAAGTAAAGATCGGACAACCTTGGTTTGCAGAAATTATCGAGTATCCGCATTTGGTGGGGATCACGAGTTTGGATGCGGCGGTGACGAGCCTGCAGGGCGGCAAATTGCCGGCAGCCATCGTAATTCCTGTCGCTACCATTGTTTCAGCGTCGTTTAAGTAATGGAGCAGGGCGCGCCGGGGATGTCTTCGCTTACTGAAGAGGCTATCCGCCGCTCACTGAAGCAAGACCCTCGCCGCCTTGAACTGCACCTTGCTCTTGGCTTTAACCTTCAAGAGCAGGGGCGATTCGCGGATGCGGAGAGATCTTTTCTTGAGGCGATCTCCATCCAACCAAGCCAAGGAAACGCCTATTACGGGCTGGCTCAGGGCAGAAAGTTCACTGCTGACGACTTGCCCCTGGTTGAGCGCATGAATGCTCTCCCGAGCGGGCACCTCTTACCGGAACAGGAGCGCCAGCAACTATGCTATGCGCTCGGTAAAGTTTACGATGACCTTGGCGAATACGAAAAGGCCCTTCACTTTGTTGACCAGGCCAACGCTTTAGCAAGCAACCGTCGCAGAACTGCAAGGGGGCCTTTCGACCAAGGCAAATACCGTGCGCAAATAGACCGCACGATGCAATTGTTCTCGGAGAATTTCTTCCGCAAGTACGGGAACCTGGGCAACACCAGCCGGATGCCTATTCTGGTGTTGGGGATGATGCGCTCCGGTACGACGCTGCTCGAACAGATCCTCGCGAGCCATCCGGAAATCGGCGCGGGCGGCGAGTTGATGTTCTGGCTGCAAAATGCCCGGAAGACCTTGGCCGGCGACGACACGCCCCATATTGAGCGGCTCTCGATGGTTTGCTTAGGCTATCAGAACGCGCTCCGGGAGGTTGCTCCAGGCAAACCCAAAGTGGTCGACAAAATGCCCGCGAACTACCTGATGCTGGGCGCCATTCATTTGGCGTTTCCCCAGGCCCGCATCATCCATTGCCGACGAAATCCAGTGGACACATGCCTCTCCATTTACATGCAGTCCTATAGCGTCTCGCCGGACTTCGCTCATGACCGGGGAAACATCGTATTCATGTATCAGCAATATCTGAGGCTGATGGATCACTGGCGCAGAATAATTCCCGAGAATGTGATGCTTGAAGTGAGCTATGAAGATCTGGTCTTGGACCGGGAGGCCCAAACCCGGCGCATGATAGATTTTTGTGGTTTGGATTGGAGCGCTGAATGCCTGCATCACGAAAAGAATAGAGGATCAATAAAGACCTCCAGCGTTTGGCAGGCGAGGCAACCGATTTATAAGACCTCTGTTGAACGGTGGCGAAACTATGAGCCGTGGCTAGGGGAGTTTCGCGAGTTGTTGTAGCGCTCGGCTTTTGCGATTTGACGTAGTCCGGAAGAGCGCGGAGAAGCGAAGACGCGGCTGGTTCTTCTAGCCAGTGCCGAAATCAAAATCGGCTCTAAACCTACTAAGTTATCACGCGGAGAACGCGCTCCTCCTTCTGCGCTCTTCGCTCCTTCGCGTCCCTCCGTGTGAAATTCCGTTGACGTCCGCGCTATTTAATATCCTCATCCCTGGGCTGTAGGAATAACGACCCCAGAAGCCTGGAACCCAGAACCCCAGAACCTTATCCCCATCGCGTATAATTTCTTCGTGCTTAAATGGCTGACTCGGATATCCATGGAGCATAGCTTCTGAATAACTCAAACTTGCTTGCCGCCGCTGAAGCGGCGATGGCTTCAAACGATCTTGATCTTGCCGAGCGGCAGTGCCAACAGGTTCTGCAAAGCGATCCCAAAAGCGTAAGCGGTAGGAGGTTGGCGGGCATTATTGCCTCGAAAAAGGGCCGCGCCGATTACGCGGTAGAGAATCTCCCCGCGGTTACCGAGGAAAACGACCTAGAAGCCCTTTATTGGCTGGCTGTCAGCCAGCGCTCACTGCATCGATTCGAGGATGCCGCCAAGAACTTCAAAAAGGCGTCCGAACTGGCTCCGCAATCGGCCGTAACCTACCACGAACTTGGCCTTTGCCTCGCCGCCACTCGCGATTTCCTCGGTGCCATTGCTGCCTTTCAGAAAGCCATTGATCTGCAGCCTAATGCCGCTCCCTTGTGGCACAGTCTGGGCTCGGCTTATCAATCTATAGGATCTTATAAAGAAGCGGCGGAGGCCTTCGATACGGCAATTTCAATTAGTCCCAACGATATTCATGGCTATATCGCTATGGCCCACCTGGGCCTTGAAAGCAACGACAAGCAAAGCGCGTTATGGTTCTTTAGAAAAGCCTATGGGATAGAGCCTAACTCCTTTAGAGGCCAACTTCAACTCGCCCATGCGCTTGTTCAAGAGCGGCAGTTTACCGAAGCCGATGTGTTACTCCGAAAGCTCATCCAAATGAAACCCAATGCTGCAACGCCTTACGGGCTTCTCGCGTCGGTCATGCATAACTTGGGCAGATTTGATGAAGCAAGCGAACTTACGGAAAAAGCGATTGCCCTGGATCCGTTAAGAACCAGTTATTACTCTCAGTATGTGTCTCAGAGGAAGATCTCTGAGAAGGATCGACCGTTTATCGAGACCATGAAGAGAATGGTCATTGATCCACAATTTGGGCCAATTGGGGCAAAAGATCTCTATTTTGCCATCGGGAAGGCCTTTAACGACCTCAAGAGTTACGAAGAGGCAATGGATGCCTATGATCGAGGCAATGCAATCGCCTATGAGAACCTTCCTCCAGAAATGCGCCCGGATAGAGAAGGATATGTACGCAGCCTCGATCGGTTAGTGGAGTTTTACACACGTGAGCGCATTGCAGCAGAAGCGACCAAAGTTGGATCGCAGAGTAATCGCCCCATCTTTATCATAGGTATGGCGCGTTCCGGAACTACCCTGCTAGATCAGATTCTATCGAGCCACCCCAAAGTTGGTTCGGCTGGCGAACTCAACTTTTGGCGCGCAAAGTGGGGTGAGGCTGTGCGACCAGAAGGCGGCTATAATTTTTCGCCTCAAGTTCCAGACGAGTTTCTGGAGTTGCTCGCAAAGTACGATGCATTTTCGGAGAGAGTAATCGATAAAATGCCTTCCAACTACCTAAACTTAGGGCTGATCCGGACATATTTTCCGGAGGCCATCTTCCTGCACTCCAAAAGGCACCCGATCGATAATTGCATTTCAATGTACACGACCCCCGGCCTACCCGCTGATTTTGTTCACAACAAAGAGGACATCGTCTACATCTATGAACAATATCAGCGGATGATGGAGTACTGGACGAGCGTTGTCCCAGCGGATCGTATGATGGAAGTGCAGTACGAGGATCTCTTGGAGGATACCGAGGCAGTTATTAGAACTGTCCTCGAATTTTGCGGGTTGGAGTGGGACCCTGCTTGTCTTGAGCATGATCAAAACACGAAGTCCATCAGCACGCCCAGCGCTTGGCAAGCACGGCAACCGATATATAAGACCTCGATGGAGCGGTGGCGAAACTATGAAGGTTGGTTGGGTGCCTTTGGGAAACTCATGCCCGAGCAAAGTAAAAGTCGATCTTCCCCTCCGGAGTAGGAAGCGCCGGGTCGTTCTGCCCGAGTACCCAACCCTCGACCAGCAACGCCTCCAACGCCTGCAAGATCCCTTTTCGTGCTGAAAACTCATCGGAGTAAAGGCCAATCTTCATGGCGTCAGCTATCACGGTATCCAGGAGTTCCGTTGCCGCTATAGGCACCGTCAGACGGCTAACCAAAAGGTTAAATGCCCCCGCCAGGGCCAACTGTTTACTGCCTTTTGCAAGACATTTTAAGGGGATAACGTCGCCTTTGCTGTAATGGGCGAGAGGCTTTTCGACGCTGCCTTGGAAGTTGGGGATTAGCTTGTTAACTTTGGCAATGGCCCAACTGGCCGACGTTCCCGTAAGGGTTTCCGCCATGTGTTTCACCCCTGCGAGCGGAAACGTTGCGGCGCTTGCCATTCCAGGCGTGTCCACCGCGAAGCCACCACTGGCCAGCCAATAAAACGCTTCGTCGGCTGTCAGTTCGAGCCCGGAATTGGATGCGATAACCGCGCAGTGCTCTTTTAGTTCGAAGAACTCACCTTGTCCTCGATACCAAAACTCCGCGAACTGCATGTGCTGCTTGATTTGCGCGCGATGGCCCGATTCATATTCGGTGCGGAGCCACTTTCCATCGATTTTCCCTCTTAACAACTCCAAAATAGTGAACGCTACTTTGCGCGCCGCCGTGTGGGCGAGAGTCATTCCGGCGGACAAGATCGGATCCGCAAAGCCACAACTGTCCCCGGCTAAAAGCCAGTTTTCTCCAGTTAGTCGATCGGCGAGGAAGTTCCAGTCCTTCGTAGCGAGATTCAGGTTCTCGCAGGTCGCATTTTCGATCAGTTCAGCAACTCGCGGTTCCGACATGATGGCATCGCGATAGATCTCCTGGGGGCGCTTGCCACTCTTTCGGTAATACTCGGCCGGCAAGACCAGCCCGACTGAGGTTCGAGTTTCTGTGACCGGAATAAACCACAGCCAACCCCATCCAATGCTCATGACTAGGATGCGAGTCGCTCCCTTACCAATCGTCTCCGCCCATTTGGCGTCGTTCCAATAATCCCAGAACGCAATGTTTCGCAGCGAGGTGGGAACATCGGTTTGAACGGAAAACGCCTTCCGGAGTGTGCCCCCTTCGCCCGAACAGTCCACGTAGTACTTGGCTTTAACGACGGCTTCGCCGCCCAGTTCTTCGCAGTTCACGTTGAGGGCCACAACGGAATCATCGGACTTCGCGACGCTTGTCACATTTGCATTTTCGTAAACGGCGACGCCCATAGACCGCGCGTGATCAAGCAATACTTTGTCGTAAATAGATCGATCCACCTGGAACGCTGTTTCCCGGCGCTGCCCCTCGTATTTCGCCGGCCTGGGAACCGATACGTATTGGCTCGGCTCAATAAAGTTCAGATACCAAGGCTCCTCCGTTTCACCCCAGCGGTAAGCACCGCCTAACTTGACCGGGAAACCGCTGGCCTCTACTTTTTCCCAGGCGCCCATTTCGTCCAGGATTGCCATAATCGCCGGAAGCTGACTTTCGCCGACGTGGTCCCTTGGGAACTGCTCGCGCTCAAAGATCATTACGTTGAGATCAGGATTGTATTTTTTTAGGAGAGCGGCCGTAGTCGAGCCCGCAGGCCCTCCGCCAATAATCGCCACGTCGCCACGAAGTCTTTGCACAAAGAAGATTATACAAATAGACCTACCGGTGGGGTTGTAGCCAATAAAGTAAGCTGCCAAAAACTCCTCGCCCCTCTCGGGCGGAGGGGCCGGTGAGTCCGCGAACCGGGGGAGGTCCCGAAGGGCTAGCCTTTGAAATGTGTGAACAGTATTAGCTTATTAGAGAAAGAAGTCTATTCAGCGAAACAGACGCTTCGTAAGAACGCATCCAGGCTCGCGACCGGCTTCTTATCGTGAAAGAGGGCGCTTGGGTTTGCCTTTTGAAGGACGTCTACCGCTTCCTCGCGATTAACTGCCAATTCGACATATCGCTCGGGAGAATCCGCAATCAGGCCATCCGCACCGCACTGCTTCATAAAGGCAAAGCTGTGCCTGCCGCGCATAAACTCGCCTGGCAGGGTCACCACCGGAATCCCGTTAGAGAGGGCTTGAATCGTCGTATTCCCTCCGTTCCATCCGGGCGTATCAAGTGAGATGTCGGCCAGGTGAAGAAGACCCAAGAAATCGGAAGCAGTCAAACTTGGCGCCCAAACCGCATTGATTCCTGCCCTTTGCATACGCTCCTGCAGAATGCTTACGTTCTTGTAGAGATAACGAGTGAAAACGATGGGCCTGCCTGTTTGCTCAGTTATCTCGCGAAAAAGGAAATCCCATCGCGGGTGCAGCTTCATTGGGTTCTGGCAACAAAGCAGAAGGGGCCCCTCATCGAGGCCAAAGTCGGCCTTTGCCAGCCGCGAGGCCGGATAAGATTTTTCGCTATAACACAGGCCCGTGCCAGCAAGCCGCACCAGTTTCTCGCGGTAATGCTCATCGCCGTTCTCCGGCTCCATCAGTTCGGAAGAGAGATAGTAATCGATGGTGGGGAGGCCGCTTGTTATCGGATGGCCCCATGCCGTGCACTGCACGGGGGCCAGCCGAAGCGTCGCATAGAGGTGATTCATGGGGTCCATCCCCAAATCCGTATAGATCAGCGCATCCAGCTTCTGCGACTTGATGAAGTCGGCGTTTGAACCTGGATCGTCCGGTAGGTGGAAAAACTTTGTGGCGGATCGACTGAACTCCGACGTGACTTCGTCCACGCGCTGCCCCAGAAAGAAGGCGTTTGTTTCAATGTCGTCGCCGTGGTTCTGCAGCCATCCCAGCGCCCATGATCCGCCGTTAGAAGCGCTGAGGTTTCGGCTGATGTAGCCCAGCTTTAACTTTCCGCTAGCCTTGCGCTTCTCAATCGGACGGCTGTGTTGGGGAAAAACTTTGGCCGCAAACTTGTTCACAAGAATGTCCCCAAGGTCGCTCATCAGGGCACGGTCGTCAAGCTGTTGATACGCGATTTCAAAGGTCTCGAGGCCGCGCATCGCCTCGTAACCTTCGCGAGGATCGATTTGCCTTGAGCCCAACTCTTCGATTGCCAAGCTGACCCGCGCTCGCCACTCGAACATTTCATCCTCGCTTGCATAAAAGCGAGGCGCCAATATTTTCCGGATTAGAACGGCAGGACTCGAGCCTTTTAGGGCCGCATTGGCGGCAACGGTGTCCCCCTCTTGATAGAGACGGATTTGCTCGGCGATGCCGAGGGCCATGGTCTCCTGATCATAGATTGTCTTTTCCTCCGTTTCAGTCGTGGTTTTGGCATAGGCGGGCAAGAATACGTGTCCGTCGCGGAGCGAGCGCGGCAGGGTATCCGGGTCTTCCAAGGCAATGGCCAAGGCCCTGCCGAAATCAAAAGATTCGAAGTTAATGGCTGCTTTTGCCATGCCTTGTTTGAGCCCCGACTGAAAAACACCTGACGCGGCTAGCTGAAGAGGTATGGCCGGAATCGGCTCACTGTTATAAGGATCCGCTGCCTTGCGTATGCAAACATTTACGTCGAGCGAGTTCACTCCCCGACAGCGCATGGGGCGCGCTTCGTAGATTGAACAGAGGCCCTCTACAAGCAACGGGCACGGCGTGCGAACCTGGTCCAGACCTGCGCCAAATTTTGGAGCCACCACGCGCTCGTACCTGTAGAGCCTTTCTCGAAGGGCCGCTCTTTCCTCTTCCGAGAACTTTTGCTCGATGTACTTCGCTGCAGAGGCCACTTCTCCGATCGTTGCCGAAAAGGCCATATGGCAGCAGTGGCTGCATCCCTCTTTGCAGTCAACTTTGACGCCCCAAGGCGTCTGCGCCTGAATTTGCTGGATTCGGCGGTCTAGTGCTGCCATAACTCCTCGGCCAACTTCGGCAAGTCGTGACGCGCTCAAGTCTTCCGCCAAGCCTCTCGACACCTTTGCTCCGATAGCTTCCGCGGCCGCTTTTTGCTCAGGTGAAAACTCTTGAGGAGGCATCTTGTAGAAGTAAATGTACCTCTAGCTTTGGGATTAGACTTGCCACCTAATTTTTGAAGGCTGCCGCAAAGCCCTGAAAGGGACCTCTGAGAAAGAACGCTGTTTGGCACCGGGCCGAGGTGGACTATCGACTATCGTCAATCGGGAATCCACTAACTTCTTCCAGCCCAATGTCGCACGAGTAAACTTAATTTTCAGGGTGCTGACCATTTGGTCAAAAACATGGGAAAAGATATACAACCGGAAGAGGCGAATAAGAACGGCCTTCAGTTCAATGCAAAAAAGCAATGGGCGGATGCTGTCGCTTGCTTCAAGGAGGCCGGTAGATTAGCGCCGGAGAACTCGGAATACCATGAAAACCTCGGTATAGCGTTGCGAAAGCAAGGCAACGATGTCGAGGCGGCCCATGCTCTCCGACGCGCGATCTCCATAAAGCCCCGATCTCCGATTGCGTTGGCATCTCTTGGCGAATTAATACTTGAGCACTGCAACACAGGCGGTGCCGTAGATTGCTTTCGTAAAGCTTTCGATATGGCTCCAGGAAGCGGCTGGGGGCATGTGCAAATGGCGCGCGCATATCTCGAGGGCGGAAACCCAGAGTCGGCAGCGGAATGCGCGAAGCTAGCCTTTACGTTAGATCCGTCGCTCGCTCAAGCCTATACTGTTTTTGCTTCGGCAGCTCAGGAACTGGGGCGTTTTTCTGAGGCTCAAGAAGCCCTCGAACGTAGCATTCAAATCGATAGCGACCAAGCCGATGCCTATTTCAAGCTTTTCTATGGGAAAAAGGCCGGTCAAACCGATCAAGATTTAATCGAAGCGATGCAAAGAGTGTTGGTAAATGGAAAGCGCACCTTGGAAGAGCAGCGGCTTTTAAACTACGCGCTGGGCAAAGCTTATGAGGATCTAGGCGAATACGGAAAGGCAATGCAACGCTACGACTTGGCAAATCGGGCTGCCTTCGATCTGCAGCTTGGCGGACGAGTCTTCGACAGGAGGGCCTACAGCGCTGAAGTAGATCGATCTATCAGGCAATTCACAAAGGGCTTTCTTGAACAGGCCACACCGCTCGGCTCGCCCAGCAAAACCCCGATTTTCGTGATCGGCATGATGCGATCGGGAACAACCCTCCTTGAACAGATTCTTTCCCGCCACTCAAAAATTGGTGCGGGGGGGGAAACCGGTTTCTGGATGAGGAAGGGCGTGCAAGCGGTTCGACCCAACATCGAAGGCGTAAGACCATCCAGCCCAAACCAGATTGCCGAAGAATACTTAAGCATGTTGGGCGCAATCAGCCCAGGCAAGCCATACATAACCGAAAAAGATCCTCTCAACTTCCGATTTCTGGGCGAGATCCGGTTCACTTTTCCGAAAGCAAGATTTATTCATTGCCGTCGAAATCCGATCGATAACTGCCTTTCCACTTACACGACTCCCTATCGTATACCCGCCGATTTTAGTTACAACCGGCAAAACATCGTGTTCGCATACAAGGAGTATTTGCGGCTAATGGACCATTGGCGTGCTCTGTTGCCGGAAGAAACCATGATCGAGATCGATTACGAGGATCTCGCCCAAGAACCCGAAGCCACGACCAGAAAGGTTATCAAGTTCCTCGGACTCGACTGGGAAGAAGCTTGCCTCCAGCATGAGGTAAGCAAAGGGCGCATTGGCACCCCCAGCTTTTGGCAAGCCCGGCAGCCGATCTACAGCAGTTCTGTGAATCGACGAACAAGATTTAAAGGCCTGCTAGGCGAATTTACCGAACTCGACAGCTAGACTCCACCGCCGGTTGGGTCGAACTTATCGCGATATCCGGGCGGTAGCGAATAAGGCTGTTTCGGGTTCAGATATTTCCAAACCTCGGCCGCGATCCTTCTAATCGCCATGTTTCCCTCGTTGTCTGGCACCCACCGCTGATCCTGTTGATCCGCCGTGTAAACGGTGAGGATATACGGCTTAGAGCAGTAAACGATGGCCGCTTCCGACTTTGACCTATTCACCGCGCCGGGCTTGTTCGCAACCTTAACGCTGGGTGGCACCGATGACGGGATACCGTCGTCCCAATAGTTGTGTGAAAGGATCCTGATCATCTTGTCGCAGGCGGCAGGGCTTGCCGCTTTGCCCGCATTGATCATCTCAAACAGCCTGTTCATCTCTCGAGGGGTAGTCATTCCCATTCCGTAGATGGTGTGAAGCTCAGCCAAAGCGGGCGCATTGCCGAGGATCTTGGTGTCCTTTAGCCCTAGTGCCTCTAATCGCCGATTGATTTCAACAGTGCCAAGCCAGTCGCGTAGGCAAATCGTGGCCGTGTTGTCGCTGACCGTGATCATGAGGTTGACCCAGCCATCGACGTCGGGCTTCACGTCTTCTTTTAAGAAGTAAGACCACATGCTCGCCTCGCGATTATCGGGCGAGGGTAATGCATGCTGATCCGTAAACTTCAGCTTGCCTTCGTCGATCTCCTGAAGCACGGCAACCATGACGCCAGTTTTAATCGTCGAAGCAGTCGGAAATCGGTCATTTTCGTGGCTGCCTATTTCTTCTCCGGTTGGAAGGATCTTCAGGTCGTAGCCGATGCGGCCATGAAAGCCGGCACAGATGGCATCGAGTTTCGATTGTAGCGGGGCTAGCGTTTGGGCAACGAGCAAGAGGGCTAATGCAGGTACAAGCATTCAACAAGCATACGGTAAAACCTAGCCGGTTCCTTATATTGCTAAGTCCATTATCGCCAAGATTGAGATGGAAGCCCGGTAATCTGATTGCATATGAAGCTCCTCGCATGCGGCGCTTTGCTTTTTTTATCAATGGCAACCCTAGCGCAAACATTTTCCGGCTCCGAAGCTCTTGACGGAGCAATAAATCAGGCGATCAAAGACGGCAAAACCCCCGGGGCCGTGGTTCTTATTGGGCATAACGGCCACGTGGTGTACAAGAAGGCTTATGGTGAGAGATCGGTCATGCCGACCCATGAGCCGATGAGCCTGGATACCATTTTTGATGCGGCTTCCCTGACAAAAGTGGTGGCGACCGTGCCCTGCCTAATGAAGCTTTACGATGAAGGCAAGTTTAGGCTCAATGACCTGGTAACGGAATATATTCCGGAGTTTCAGGGCGGACACAGCCAAATAACGATCCGGGACCTGTTAACCCATTTTTCCGGCTTGCGGCCGGACTTGCCTCTTGAACCCCATTGGACCGGTTACGACACCGCCATCAAAATGGCCTGCGAAGATCCGCCCCAGCACCCTCCAGGGCGCCAGCATGTCTACAGCGATATAAACTTCGAACTCCTTGGAGAACTGGTTCACCGCCTTAGCGGCCAGATGGAAAACGACTACGCTCGTGAAAACATCTTTGAACCCCTTGGGATGAAGGACACGATGTATCTTCCGCCTGCATCTTTGCTCCCGCGCATCGCGCCCACGGAGGTTAATCCGGATACGGGGATCCCTCTCCGCGGCGTCGTTCATGATCCCACCGCACGAAATATGGGCGGAGTGGCCGGCCACGCCGGAGCTTTCACAACCGCCGATGACCTAGCACGGTACGCGCAGTGCTTCTTAAACGAAGGCACTCTCGATAGGGTGCGGATGTTCAGTCCACTTACGGTTGAAAAGTTCACTGAGCCTCAAACCCCGACCGACCAACCGATTCTTAGAGGCCTGGGCTGGGATATCGATTCGCCTTATTCTAGCAATCGCGGAGAGCTTTTCCCGATAGGATCCTATGGCCACACAGGATTTACAGGCACCTCGATCTGGATCGATCCAACTTCAAAAACTTATGTGATTTTGCTTTGCAACTCGGTGCATCCCCATGAGCGAAAGGTTGGCGTGATAGCATTGCGTTCGAAAGTTGCCACGATTGTTGCTGCCTCGTTCGGTATCCGAAACCAAGAGGTTACTGTAAACGGATACAACGAAACGAACCTTAATGCAGGACGGCGTCGCACGATTGAGCGAAATGCCAAAACCCTTACGGGGCTGGATGTTTTGGAAGCTGAGAAGTTTGCCCCTCTAATGGGCAAACGCATTGGCCTGATCACAAACCAGACTGGCGTCGACCGCGACGGGAAACGCAATATTGATCTCATGCGGGCGGCAGGAGTCAATATCGCTGCTCTCTTCTCGCCCGAGCACGGCTTCCTTGGTGAAGTCGACCATCCGAACGTAGAGGACACCATCGACCCGGAGACCGGGATAAAGGTTTTCAGCCTGTACGGCAAACATGTTGGCCCAACCCCGGAGATGCTTACCGGAATCGATGAGTTGGTGTTCGACATCCAAGATGTCGGCGTGCATTTTTACACTTACGAATCCACCATGGGCCACTGCCTAAAGGCGGCCGGTAAAGCGGGCATTCCGTTCACGGTTTTGGATCGCCCAAATCCAATCACCGGCGTTCGTGTTGAGGGTCCTATCTTGGATAAGGCGAATGTTTCCTTCGTCGGCTTTTTTGCCGGAATGCCCGTTCGACATGGCATGACAATGGGCGAACTCGCCCAGATGGAAAACGGCGAGATGGGCTTTGGTGCAAAGCTCGATGTGATAAAGATGGAGGATTGGGAGCGTGGCGACTGGTTTGATGCCACTTCTCTTTTATGGGTGAACCCTTCGCCGAATATGAGGAGCTTAACCGCTGCCATGCTCTATCCCGGCATCTGCCTTCTAGAATCCCAAAAGATTTCGGTCGGACGCGGGACTGATGCCCCATTCGAGCAGTTCGGCGCTGATTATATTAACGGCGGCCAACTTGCGGAAGACCTCAATCGGCAAAACATTCCGGGAATTCGGTTTTATCCAACTAAGTTCAAACCCGATTCTTCGGAGTTCGCCGGACAGTGGATCGAGGGCGTCCGCCTTCAGATCGTCGACCGCGAAAAGCTAGACGCGACCGGGCTCGGTCTTAAGATAGCCTGCACCCTCCACAAGCTTTATCCGGGGAAAACGGATTGGGCGAAATCCCGGCTCCTGATCGGCAGCGATGACGTAGTCAGGCAGATCGAAGCGGGGCGCAATGCGGAATCTATCGAGCGAAGCTGCGAACAAGGGATCCGGGATTTTTTGAAGATGCGCGCAAAGTATCTTATTTACGGGTTACCGGGAAAAACCGGTTAGGATTTAAAAATGAGGCTTTCCCTCGTAATCGCTGGACTATTTATGGCAACACTGTCGCACTCGGCTATTCCGCAGACGGCGCAATCCTGCGCGTTTAAGGGCTTTACGGACCTATCGTCCTTTTCGAAGATATCGCCTTGGCAAACCGGCGAGACGGATTATCTGTCGCCCGTCATTGATGCGAAGATGGACTGGAACGAGCTGGTCGCATCTTGGGATGTGCAAGCTTCGCCAGGGGCAAAAGTTTCAGTCATGGCGAGGGCGATTTACCCCGACCATGAGTCGAAGTTTTATGTGTTGAGCATATGGAGTTCCGATCCAAGCTCTCCCGATCGAACAAGCTTGAAGGGCCAAAAGGATGCCGACGGAACCGTCGATATCGACACCCTCATTCTTGAGAAGAAAACAAATCAAGTCCAGCTTCTGATCGCTACGCGCCCCGGCCCGGACGCCGTTGAACCAACCGTCAAGTTCTTGGGATTGTGTTTCGCCGATAACTCGTCGCACCCGGACGCAGTCGGCCCCGCCGTTCCCACCTTAGCCCCCCTCGATGTCCCCGAGAAGTGTCAGATGAACTACCCGAACGGAGGCGGCTACTGCAGCGCCACATCCGTTTCGATGGTGCTCAACTATTGGTCGCAAAAGTTGAACCGCCCCGAACTTGCCAAGGATGTGCCCGACGTAGTAGCAGGCGTGCTCGATAGCGGCTTCAAAGGCACCGGCAACTGGCCCTTCAACACCGCTTACGCTGCAACTTTCCCCGGGCTTCGAGCTTACGTTACGCGCTTCGCCACTGTCGATGAGATCCGAGAGTGGCTTCAGAGTGGATTCCCCGTTATCACCTCCGCGAGCCTTCCATTGTTGGAGGGCAAACCAAGGCCGAAGGACGATGCCGGCCATTTGGTTGTTTTAGTCGGATTTTCAGCCGATGGCGATCCGATCTTCAACGATCCCGCCCACAGCGATGTGCGGCGGACCTACAAGCGCGCCGACTTTGAAAAGGCGTGGGATACATCGGAACGGACCGTCTATCTCATTTATCCGGAATCGATGACGCCGCCAGAAGATAAGTTTGGGCACTGGTTTACTCAACAGTAAGTTCTTGCACACTATCGACCTCGTGTAAGATGCAACTGTAGCCCCAGTTTCGCATGCTCTCTCCCTTAGCGTCAGGTAAAGCTCTAACCCTCGTTCGGCTGGCTCTTGCATTTGCCGGCTTGCTCGTTTTGGTGGGCTGCTCCAACGAGCCGTTTCCCAACGCGATTGTGCGCGGCAACACCTACGTCACCTCACTTGACGCCGAACCCGCCTCCTTCGACCCGACCTACGCCTACGATCCGGCTGCCGACCAGATCATATGCCAAATCTATCCAAGCTTCTATCGCTTTCACTTCCTGAAACGCAATCCATACCAAATCGAGCTGGACTTAGGGGCTAAACCGGTTACCGTGAAACCGATCATGGTTGACGAAACCCAACCGGACGGATCAACAAAAAAGGTTAAGGGTGAGCAATGGACTTTCACCTTCCGCAAGGACTTGCGCTTTCAAGATGATCCATGTTTTCCGGGAGGAAAAGGAAGACCGGTCACGGCGGCGGACGTCGCCTACTCCTTCAAAAGGATGGCTGATCCAAAGGTCAACTGTCCAATCGCTTCCTACCTCGCCGACAAGATCTTCGATTTCAAAGAATACGCCGATGGCTTTACCAAGAATGACAAGCAGTATGACGAGGAGATGCCGGGAGTCCGAGTCGATCCGAGTGATCCCTATTCTCTCATCATCACCCTAACCCAGCCTTATCCTCAACTTCGCTACATCATGGCCATGCATCACACGAGCCCTCAGGCTCGCGAGGCCGTCGAGATGTACGGCGACCAATATGGGCTGCATCACACGGTTGGTTGCGGGCTGTTTATGATGCAGGAATACCGCGCGCACCAGGACGTAATGCTTGTTCGCAACCCAAACGCCTACGACGAGCGATTTCCTACCGACGCGGATCCGAATCTTAAGTCCATGCTTGCCGACGCCGGCAAGAAACTGCCCTTTGTGGGCTGCATTTACATGCCGATTCTCACAGAATCGACGACGGCTTACAGTCTGTTTCAAGAGGGCTATTTAGATGAGCTATCGGTCGGCTCCAATAGCTCCGCCATTGACCCCGTCACCAACGGCCTTAGCGATGAGATGAAGCAGCGTGGCGTGACCCTTCACACGAGCGACAACGTGACCACCTACTACATGGGTTTCAACATGGTCGACTCCGTGGTCGGCGGTTATACGCCAGAAAAGCGCAAGCTGCGACAAGCGATTTCCCTGGCGATGGACGGCAAAACCATCATAGAGTTGAATGCGGGTGGCCTGGGCCACGAGGCCCAATGGCTGATGCTCCGGGGAATTTTTGGCTTCGATCCCAACTACAAGAATCCGTATCGGCAGTACGATCCAAAGCTTACGCGCGCCAAACAATTGCTTACCGAAGCCGGATATCCGAACGGAATCGATCCAAAAACCGGCCAGCCGCTCGTGCTTCATTACGACTGTTCCGTGAACTCAGCGGCGGGAAGGGAATCAACGCGGCTCATTCAAAAAATGGTCCAGGCGCTGGGCATTCAGCTTGAGATCCGCGCCACAAGCTACCCACAGTTCGATGCCAAAGTGAGGAAGAAGCAGACTCAAATTTTGGGCTATAGCTGGTTCGCCGACTATCCCGATCCCGAGAACTTCGCGTTCCTGTTTTATTCTCCCAACGCGCCGCCGGGGCCAAATCACACTTCTTATCATAATCCGGAATATGATCGCCTCTTCGAGCAGATGCGCTCCATGAGCGATGGGCCGGAGCGGTTAAAGATCATCGATCAGATGAGGGCGATTTCGGTGGAAGATTGCCCCTGGGTTTACACGTACCATTCGCAAGACCGTACAATGCTGCAGCCTTGGGTCGCCAATGTTTTGGCGCACCCGATGGATAACAGCCAGATGAAGTACGTGCGAGTTAACCCCGATCTTCGAAGGCGGTTTCAGTTATCGTGGAATCGTCCAGTCTTGTGGCCCGTCGCCGTTATCTTTGCCATCTTTGTCTGCGCGTTGGCACCGGCGTTCTTAACCGCCAGATCCCGAGTTAACCGAAAGCTGCGAGCAGCCAAAGAGGAGGCTGCAAAGTGATCCGCTATCTCATACGCCGGATCCTGTATGCGATACCCATTTTGCTTGGCGTCATGCTCCTGACTTTCGCCATGTTTTTCCTTGTGAGCAGCCCGGATTCCCTCGCTCGCCGCAACCTTTCTTCCAAAAACCCGACCCAGGCCCAGATCCATGAATGGCTTGCCCAGCATGGCTACGATAAGCCTGCGGGGCAGCAGTTTGAAGGCTACATGGAGAATCTGCTCCTCTTCCAGTTTGGGAAATCGGACCGGACGAAGGAGCCGATAGCGGATCGCCTGCGGGCAGGCGTTCTCCCTTCGTTGCAGGTCGCATCCATGGTCTTGCTTACGGCGTTAATTTCGTCGCTGACCCTGGCCATGGTTTCGGCCTATTTCCGGGGCACCTACGTTGACAAGACGATAACCTTGTTGTGCGTGGCGTTCCTTAGCATCAGCTACGTTTTCTATGTCATCACCATGCAGTTTTTGCTTGGCAAGGTTCTGCGGTATGGCCCTCTTGCCGGTTATCAACCGGGCTTTGAATCCTGGCGATTCGTGATTATTCCGATGATCATCGGCGTGACCGCCCGTATCGGCGGCGACATTCGCCTTTATCGCACGTTTCTTTTGGATGAGATCAATCAAGACTATGTTCGCACCGCCCGCGCCAAGGGCGTCCGCGAACACATTGTGCTGTTCAAGCACGTGCTGAAGAACTCCCTGGTGCCCGTTATAACCACTTCCGTTTCGCTAATCCCCATGCTCATTTTAGGGAGCATTATTTTGGAGAGCTTCTTCGGTATTCCTGGCATCGGAAGCTACCTGCAGGACGCCATTTCGAATCAGGATTTTGCCGTTATCCGCGCGCTGGTTTATCTGGGCACGGTGCTGTACATCGTGGGGTTCATCGCTACCGATCTGCTTTACGCCGTGGTTGATCCGAGGGTGAGACTCGAATGATGGACCGTTCCGATTGGATCCAAGATACGGGAGTCGTCCTCATCCCGGTCTTTTTGAGCGCCATTGTCTTGCGCGCCAAACGTCAGCCACTATGGCGGGAAGCCTACCGACAGCTTGTGCGGCGTCCGATCGCGGTCGCTTCGGTTGCGATTTTGTGCCTTTATCTTTTGATCGCTTTACTAGACGGCGTCGCCTGGCATCAGCCGGGTCGAATCGGGCGAGTATCCGTGGTCGACGTGTTGTTCTCCAAGCCAATGGAAACCACCTATTCGGCCCCGCTTGCAACAATGACGGCCGAGAATAAAAATCCAACCCGACTTGCTGCACCTGGCAGCCATCTTTTGGGAACCGACGCGATCGGGGCAGACGTTCTCTATCAAACCATCAAAGGATGCCACACCGCCTTCTTTATCGGCGGACTTACGATGCTGATAGCGACTCCAATCGCCCTTTTTATGGGGCTGATAGCGGGTTACTTCGGCAAGTTCACGAACGACGTTGTTCAGTACATCTACACGGTGTTTGCATCCATTCCCGATATCCTGCTCTTAATCGCCATCATCATGGTCTTGGGGCAGGGGCTGTTTCCAATTTGTTTTGCTCTTGGCGTTACCTCGTGGGTTGGCCTTTGTCGCCTAATTCGAGGGGAAACTATGCGTCAAAAAGAGCGGGACTACGTTCGCTCGGCAAAGGCGCTCGGGGCGAGCCCTTCGCGCATTATGGCTCTGCACATTCTGCCCAACTTACTCCCTGTTGTTATAATCTCGGTCACTCTTTCGTTTTCCAACATCGTTCTTGCCGAGGCGATTCTCAGCTACCTGGGAGTTGGCGTCGGGCCTGACGTTCCTAGTTGGGGCAACATGATCGATGGGGCGCGCGACGAACTCACGCGGGCACCGATTGTTTGGTGGAATTTGGTCGCCGCGACTACCGCTCTTTTCATCATGGTATTGGCCCTAAACCTGCTGGCCGATGCCCTGCGCGACGCGATCGACCCGCGCCTGAGGAGTTCATGAATTGAGCGCCCTCCTTGAAATCGTTGGTTTGCGCACTTATTTTCGGTCGCCGAGGGGGCTGGTAAAGGCTGTCGACGGTGTCTCCGTCGCTGTTGCCGAAGGGAAGATCCGCGCCATTGTGGGCGAATCCGGCTCCGGCAAATCGATGACCGCGCTATCTATCCTCCAACTCCTTCCCGAGCCCGCCGGGTACATCGAAGGCGGCTCCATTCTCTTCGAAGGCCGCGACCTTCTTGAGCTTTCTTGGTCGGAAATGCGCGAACTGCGGGGCTCTCGCATCGCCATGATTTTCCAAGAACCGATGACCAGTCTAAACCCGGCGTTTACCATCGGCAACCAGGTTAGGGAAGCTGCCTTGGTCCATGGCAAGTCCAAAGTGGAAGCGGCCGACCTCGCTCTTCATCTGCTTGAAAAGGTCGGCATCGAGAATCCCGCTCTCACTCTGCGACAGTATTCACATCAGCTCTCAGGCGGCATGCGGCAGCGTGTGATGATCGCCATGGCCCTCGCCAATAAGCCGAAGCTCCTTATCGCGGACGAGCCAACGACGGCCCTGGATGTGACGGTACAAGCGCAAATCCTCTCCCTGTTGCGCGAGATGCAGCGCGAATACGGCATGGCCGTTTTGCTCATCACCCACGACCTCGGCGTCGTCGCCGAGATGGCGGACGACGTTTCCGTGATGTATGCGGGTCAGATCGTGGAAGACGCCTCCGTGCGCGAACTGTTTAAAAACCCGAAGCATCCATACACAAAGGACCTCCTAAGAAGCTTGCCTAGCCGGGGGCAACGGGGACAAGATTTGGCCGTGATAACTGGCACCGTTCCTGATCCCACCGCTTGGCCGAACGGCTGCCGCTACGCAGACCGCTGCGCACTTGGCAGATCGATTTGCCAGGCTCGAGTCCCCGCCAACCTTTCCGTTAGCAGTGCCTTCGTTCGCTGCCATTTGTTCGATGAATCGCTTGAGGAAGAGTTCAAGGAGCAGCCGGTTTGAGCCAGATCCTAGAAGCCCGAGACCTGAAAAAGGTGTTTGGCCGGGGCGGAAACCTGCTGCGCGCATCCAGTCTCAAAACGGCGGTGGACGGGGTTAGTTTTTCCGTTGCGCATGGGGCTACCGTTGCCATCGTCGGCGAATCCGGCTCGGGGAAATCAACGGTGGGCCTTATGGTGCTTGGTCTTCTTGATCCAACTTCGGGCGTGGTTGAGTTCGACGGAAAGCCCATTTTGGATGCGCGAGGCAATCATCGCAAAGAGCTTAAGCGGCAGGTACAGGTCGTTTTCCAAGATCCCTTCGCCAGCCTGAACGCGCGCATGACCGTCGAGGAGTCGGTCACCGAAGGAATGATCATCCACAAGCTGGGCAAGAACGCCGAAGAGCGCAGGGAACGGGCCCGGGTTCTACTTTCTCAAGTTGGCCTTAGCGAAGAAGCGTTGCCACGTTACCCCCACGAGTTCAGTGGCGGCCAAAGGCAGCGAATCGCCATCGCTAGAGCCCTTAGCGTGGAACCCAAGTTCGTCGTTCTGGACGAGCCTACGAGCGCGCTCGATGTTTCTGTCCAGAGCCAGGTTTTAAACCTGCTAAGGCATCTCCAAAAAGATTTTGGGCTCTCCTATCTTTTTATCACCCACAACCTTGCTTTGGTGGAGTATTTGGCCGACGAGGTGTGCGTGATGCGGCACGGCGAAATCGTGGAGCGGGGAACGGTCGAAGACGTCTTCGACCGGCCCCAGCATCCCTATACGAAGACGCTTCTAGCATCGATTCCAAGTCCCGATCCGGATCACCATGCCCTTCATACCTATTAAGTTAAGGAATTCTTGAGTATCGCAAAGCCCATCACCCCTCTCGGGCGGAGGGGTGGTGTCCGTCCCATTCGGAGGGGGTTCAAGGGGGAAACCCGTCCGATGGCTTGTGCGGACTGGGTGCCCCCTTAAGTGCAGTGAGTCCGCGAACCGGGGGAGGTCACGGACAACGCCCTTGGAAGCAGGCGGTTCCGAGCTTAACTTAATAGCTATGACCATGCCCTCTCAGGAACTTAGCTGATCACCACTACTCCTCAAGCAAGATGAGCGAAGTGGAATCCGAATTGGTAGATCCACCCTGGTTGTTGACAGCCCCTACTTTGGAGCCGTATACGGCGTTATAGCCACAGGTTAGGTACCCATTGGCCGTTCCCCTTTCAGCATTGATGAAGCTATCCAGAGTCGCGTTGAACCCGTAACCGAAGCCATTGCTTGTTGCTCCAAAAGCCAAAATTGTGCTGTGGTTTATTGCATAGTATCCGTCTGCGCCCGAATCTGAACCGTTTGCGGTCGATTCATCGGCGTAAAGGGTGCCATTGTCCTTTGCTTCAAATGCAACAAAGCAATTACTTACGATGCAACTCCCACAATGGATCGAGCCTCCCTCTGTGGCATAAAAGCCCACTGGCTCGCTGAGCGAATACGTGGCCAAACTGCCATCTATACGGAGTTCGCCATTAACTGTTATCGAGCCTCCAGATTCGGCCTCCACAGCGTTAGTCCCAAAACCCTGAAAGGTTAAGGATTCGAGGTCGTTAATACGGCCGTCATCGCATACGACCCCATTATCGAATCCGATGATGTCCACCGAGGTTAGAGAGTTTAGGTGCGCCCTATCACCCACGTAGATCCCCTTAGAACCTTGAATATTCTTTGCGAGGCTGATTTTGAATCCGCGAAGTTCGGCAATCGAGTTTCCATTATCGATGAGTAAGCCGCCGTAGGAACCGTTGAAGTTAATGCCTTGCCCCTTGTGGTTCCCGACGATATGAATTTGAGAGCCGTACGGGTGGTCGAGCGAAAATGAAGTGGCGATGTTTTCTGTGAAGTTAGCATCAAAAGAAATGGTCACGCTTGAGTTGGCCGAGATGCGTGCGTCCTTGATGTAGTTCCACGCAGCCTCAAGAGTCTTAAAGGTCTCGCTAGGCCCAACCGCAATCGTAGACGGCCCGGAGTAGAGGAAATAGGCGCCCCAACTGGCCGTATGCGGATTTGGGCGATTGGTCGATGTTTCGTTGATCTGGCACTGGAATGTGTTGCCCACATAGCTGGCAAGATCTCCGACTTTGTAAATGGTTGAGGCATTCCACGCAGGTGGATTGCTTTGGGCGCCTGCGGCCACGGCAAGAGCAAATACGGTGGAGATGGCAACGAAGAAATTTATGAAGGTTCGATTCATAAGGTTCATTATATTAACGAACTGATCGAATGTGGTTTTTTCTTGTGCCGGTCTAGTAAGTTGCATACCTAACCGCGGCAAGACGTACGGGGTCAACTGCCATCACGCTTTTCGCTTTTAACGGCCTAGGTGAGTCTACTAGTTGCCGTCACTAACGTCGCGAATCGGCATAGTTCAGATAGCGAAGCGTTGTCACTCTGAGCGTAGCGAAGAACGCGAGGTGCCTAACTCTGAACTGCAAATCGTTAATTTGTTGGACCGCGCTCGTCCCTCAATTCGGCCTGAGGGCCTTGTTCGGGATGACAACGCTTCGCTATCTGAACTAATTTGAGAGGTTGGGAGTGTAATTTTAGAACTGGATGTCCGGCCCTAGCTTGGATTCGCGGACGCTAGTTACGTTTGTGAGCCGATAGGTCTCATAGGGCCCGCGAGGCTGGGGCAGAGCCGCATGATTTCCGCAGCCCTTGAATGGGCGTAATAATTCGAACGCTACCCCACGGGTTATTGGTTCGGTGCGCTATCGCTTGGCAGCTGAGGATTTTGAAAAGGTGGAACCAAAACCCCAGGGGTGCCTTGTACAGCCTGAGGCGGCAACGAGTACGGATCGGAAAGGCTCTGCATCATGGCTTCCGGAGATTGGCCCGCGCTCATTAGCCAGCCGTTGCTGCAAATCTCGCAAACGAGAAACTCGTGCGTTTCATACGGGATCACCGGGATAAAAAACAGGCTGAACCATCGGCGTTGCTTGATGTGTTGATAGAGAGCGTTGTTATGGCAGCGAGGGCATGGCGCCGGCCCAAACTGGCCCAGCTTTGTGTTCGTTCTTCTTCCCCATCCAAAAATAAGCATTCTCTACATCCCTCGAACCGCAATAGGTTACCAATTTATCGGTTTAGATCGGTCTGAATCTGAGGGCAAGATATTATTGGCTGGAATGGCTTTCCATTTCCACCGCTTTCAGCGCTTCAAGCAATTCGTTGGGCGCGCCTTTGGCCTCGCTCTGATCTATACGAAGTGCCTCGAAGCATAGGGCTGCGATCACGGCGCCAAGGCACGGGCCTACCATGTAAATCCAATAGTTGCCCAAACTGCTAGGTGCAAATAAGGCAGGCCCGAGTGACCGAGCGGGATTCATAGAAGCTCCTGTAATTGGCCCGCCGATAAGGACATTCACCACAATCATCATTCCGATCGCGATCCCAGGAACCGCGCCTGAAACCCGGCGATCAGTCGCAACGGCAATGATGACGAGCATCAACAGGAAGGTGAGAACAATCTCGGTTCCCAGGTTCTTTCCGGTAGCCGAAAGATCGGAAGGAAGGGTAAGCCCATGACCCGGGCCGAACAAAAGAGCTGCCAAAGAAGCGGCCAAGATGGCACCAACCAATTGTGATAGCCAATAGGGCCAAACAAAGCGCCAAGGAAAGCGGCGGGCAACAGCGAAGCCCAGCGTCACGGCCGGGTTAAAGTGGGCCGCCGAAATAGGCCCTAGCGCATAAACCATTGCCAAAACGGCGAGGCCCGAAACGAGTGCAGCCGCCATCAATCCCGAATCCCCTCCCGGCATCTTCCCGGTCGCTGAAAGCGCGACCGGTGCGAAAACAATCCCAAAGGTTCCAAGAGCCTCCGCCGCGTAGCGTCGAATCATGATTTTCCACACTCGTCCAGCAGTGCGCTTACCCGGCTTCTTATCTGGTCTCGGGTTTCGCGTACCTTCTCAATTGGTTGACCCGCAGGGTCGTCAAGTTCCCAATCTTCCGCCAGTATAAAACGGGTTGGGCAAGCTTCGGCATCGACGCCACAGCCCATCGAAATAATCTTATCTGCTTGCATGACCATCTCTTCCGTAATTAATTTTGGCGTTTGGCCAGCCATCGAAATTCCAATTTCGTTCATGACTTCAACGGCGATTGGATTTAGCGATTTGCCACCCACTGTCCCTGCCGAGAGCGCGGTAACTTCCAGGCCGCGCTCCGCGGCCATGGATTTTGTAAAAGCTTGGGCCATTTGAGAGCGGCCCGCGTTGTGGACGCACACAAAGAGGACAGTCTTCATGCTTTGCAGGCGCAATCAGGGCCACAGGTGCAATCAGATCCGCAGTTACAAACCCGTTCACAACTACAATCGGGTCCGCAACCACAATCCGGCCCGCAGCAGCATTGGCCGTGCCCTTTCGATAAATCAGTTAAATAGGTGCCGAGTTCTTCCAAAACCTTCGGCTGCAGAGTGCAAAGCATAGTTTTCCCCTTTCTTTCGATATCGATAATGCCAACCTCTTCCAACTCGTGAAGGTGATGGGAGACGGTGGATGTGATTTTCTCCGCGCCCGTAATATGGCAGCAGACTTCGCCTGCAGTGGGGCCCTCCACACCGCCATCTTCGTCAATCGAAGCCTTTCCGCAGCACATTTTTGATAGAAACTCGACCACATGCAGTCGTGTCGGATCGGATAAAGCCTTGAATGCTTTTTGGTTCATTTCGTATGTCATCGAAATGATTATATCATACATTTCGATAAAACACGAAATGATTTTCCAGTAAACTGAGCCAATGTGGGACCACCATCGCCGTGCGGTTGACCGCTGGGTAGAGCACGCTCAGCAGATTCCTGATTTCCTTGCCGTCATCGTCGCCGGTTCGTTAACCAAGGGCTATGGACTAGAAACCAGCGATGTGGACGGCTTCATTATCGTTTCCGAGGAGGAGTTTGCCAGGCGGAAGCAAACGGGCGAGCTGTTCTTTTTCAATACCGACCTGTGCGATTACGAGGGTGGTTATATCGATGCCAAATGCGTGGCCCCCAGCTTCTTGGAAGCTGTGAAAGAGCGTGGCAGCGAACCAGCTCGCTCCGCTTTTATTGGCGCTGAGGTGCCTTGGTCTCGGATCTCTGGCTTGCCAGAGTTGTGCCTCGAGATTTTGAAGTACCCGGAAGCGGGCCGCGAATACCGCATGAGCCGGTTTGTAAGCCAAATCAAGTTCGCCGAGTTCTTCGCGCGCGAAGCCGAAAAGCGTGGTAATCCGTATTTGATGAATCTGGCCGCAAGCAAAATAGTTTTGTTTTGTGGGCGGCTGCTTTTGACCCACAACCGGATTCTTTATCCTTACCATAAGTGGCTCTTAAGAGCACTCGCCGACTGCCCACTTAAGCCTGAGGGGATTATGGAGTTGCTGGACGCATTCTCGCGTGCGCCATCTGCTGCGTCCGCCTCCGCCTTGGCGGAAGTTGTGCTTAACTATCACCCCTGGCCTCAAGCCGAGTTCTGGCCGAATCAGGTGATTCGGGACAGCGAATGGAACTGGCTCGATCACGAGGCGCCGATAGAGGATATTTAGCTATCGCGTCGACCGCCAAAGGCTGATCATCAGTCCCAGCCCTGTTGCAACAATCAAAACGAGAAAGCCCCTTAACAATTGGTAAACCAAGCCCTCTGACCCGGTGGGCCGATAAACCAGAGCGAGGACACTCAGCCCAATGATCAGCCCAACAGTGAGCACGCTCATTGCAATTCGGTTCGCTGCCTGGTGAAATCCTTTAATGAGCGGATCTTGCAACTCCAATCTGCTCGTAACGGTGAGCTCTCCGCGTTCCGCCATCCCCGTAAGGCGCATAACTTTCGCTGGGAAGTCAGCCGCGAAGTCGGCAAGGTCGATCGCTCCATCGCGAAGGCGTTTGCCAATCGCTTCTACCGAGTGGCTTTTTAGCCAAGACTGTTTGAGGTAAGGCTTTGCAAAAACGATAAGGTTGAAATCAGGATCCAAAGTTGCCCCTAGCCCTTCATCCATGGCGGCAACTCGGGCGAGCACAACAAGATCGCTGGGAAGACGAAGCGAGTGCCCTGTGCCGTGGCAGTAACGTCACGGAACGCCTGGGAAATAGAGATCTGGCCCGGCCGGCCCTCTGTTTGCGCCGTAACCAACGTATAATGAACCATGGACAACGAACTCACTATTGTGTTCGAACCCGCGGAGGAAGGCGGCTATACTGCCTATATTCCGGAGGTGCCAGGAGCTATTTCCGAAGGGCAAACGGTCGAAGAAGCTCGCGAAATGGTGCTAGATGCGCTCCATGAACTCACTGCCTATCGGCGAGAAGTTGCCCTGAAGAGCAAAGGCCCTAAAGCGCTGATCGAGCGCATCGTTCCCGCGTTCTAAGTCAATTGCCCGTTGCGGCCGCCACACCTAAATCTTTGCAAATTCGTCTGGCCGTGCCCAACTTGAGTTCCGAGTGCCGAGGAATCGCCGCAGACGCCCCATTGGCTGGATTTAACCAAATGGCATGTCTCCCGCCCTGGCGTTCTAAGTGGCAACCAGGTTTCCTTAGATGCCGCTCAAGTTCGCTTCGCTTCATTCTTCGACTGCCCCTGAGCGTGCTCAGTTAGAGTTGACGACCGGTTCAAGACAAGATGATATCTCAAATGCAGCCTGACTCAAGGCGGATCCGGCTCAGAGGCAGCCAGGCTATTAACCCCTTGCCATCCCATCCGCCTCAACAATCGCGTCAGCAAACGCCTGCGGTGCCTCTTGCGGCAGGTCGTGCCCAATGCCTCCCTTCGCGTCCCTGTGCGCGTACATGCCCGTGAACTTCGCCGCATAAGAAGGCGGAGGTGCGTGGGGCGCCCCATTCGCATCTCCCTCCATGGTGATGGTGGGAACGGCGATTGTGGGCGTTGCTGCGATCTTCTTCTCCAAGGCATCGTATTTGGATTCGCCCTTGGCCAGGCCCAGCCGCCAGCGGTAGTTATGGATCACGATGGCAACGTGGTCTGGGTTCTCAAACGATTTCGCGCTTCGCTCGAACGTGGCCTCGTCGAAGTTCCATTTAGGTGAAGCGAGTCGCCAAATAAGCTTCGCGAACTCATTGGTGTAGGCGGCGTAACCGTCCCGGCCGCGGTCCGTGGCGAAGTAGTATTGATACCACCACGGGTACTCGGCCGCCGGCGATGTCGGCTTTCTGTTGGCGGCCGGACTCCCAAGAAAATAGCCACCCACGGAAACCATGGCCTTGCAACGCTCCGGCCAAATCGCCGCGATAATGTTGGCGGTGCGCGCTCCCCAATCGAATCCGGCTATCACTGCGGTTTTGATATTCAGCGCGTCCATAAGGTTTGTCGTGTCCAGAGCCACCGCGCCCTGTTGTGCGTTCCGGAATGCGTTGGCTGAAATGAAGCGAGTCGTTCCATAGCCCCTTGTGTGTGGCACGATCACTCGGTAGCCTTTCGCTGTGAGCAAAGGGGCGACATCGGCGAAGCTGTTGATGTCGTACGGCCAGCCGTGGAGCAGAATCACGGGAGGACCCTCGGCCGGGCCGGATTCGAAGTATCCAACATTGAGAGGGCCCGCATCGATTTGTTTGATTGGCCCGAGGGGCGTAGCCGTTCCTTGACGTAGTTTTGCTTTCGCCGGTGTCCCATCCAGTTCAGCGAAAAGCGGTTTGAGATTCAAAAAAGAGCTTCCTGCCGATAGGCCAGCTAACGCGAGAAGGCTCCTGCGAGAGATTTCATTTTCTTCAGTTTCTTTCATTTCAACACCTGCATAAGAGTTCCAGGGGGATTTCGGATAGGGCTACCGGGCGAGGCAATTGGGGTCGCTACGGTGCCGAGGGCACAATGATGAAGGGTGCCGGACTGTATTGATTTCAAGGCTCTCCCTCCTTGTCCCAGATTCGCTAAATCTGGTGCAACCTTATTTTAACAGAAGGTTTTTGCAACTGTGTGTTTCCCGTATCAACGCAATCGTGAGGCCTCTAGCCAATCGTTATCGAGGTTGGAAACGATACGCCAATCCAAGCCGCCAAGCCGCTTTCAATTCGCCGTTTACTCGATAAATGCCAACCGACCAGCCGTATGGATGCATTAGCGTAATCCCGAAATCTGCGCGGCCGCGTTCATCAATCTCGCCCTCCAAAGCAACCAACTCGGAAACGGCGAGCAGGTCCGCAAGGGTGCCACTCGCGTGGATTTTTCGGAAAATGTCGGTAAGGACATAGGATGCACCCAGCCAACTACGGGGGCTACTTCCTGCGCGCGAGCCAATCGTGAGTTCGATCTTGGGGTTCTCCAGCTTCACACTTAGAGCTCCAAAAGTGTGTCCCTCGAGTTGCCCGGCGTCGAGGCTCCAGCGACCGGGCTGTTCGTGAATTAGCGCCTTCCACGATAGCCCGATTCTATCTCCAGCAGTTGCGGCGGCCTCAACCGGCACGGGGCCACCCGATGCAAAGCCAACGAACCCCAGATGTTGGGTTCGCCGATCGGAAACAGAACCACCCAAAATCAGAGATGGTGTCGAATCTACGAAGCCATCAGGAAAAAGAATGTGCCCGGTGAGACCGTCAAGAGAGGGGCGTGTATCGTCCACAGAGTAATTGCGGACAATCGTTGCCTTCAAGCCCTCGACGCCGTTTTGCGTTGGCCTCTCTTGCGTTTCGACAGCGAGTTTGTGATGCCCCTTGGTCGCGCCCCACGGGACATCGGCAGTGAGAATCGCGGTGTGGTCGCCCGCGCATATCCTGCAGTAGGTAAACACCGATGCTGGAATTACGCGCCCATCCAGTTTTATTTCGACCTTATCAAAGAGTCCAATGATATCAAAGATCACTAAGACATGGGGCCGCCCGTAGACAACGCCGTTCTCGGGTGGAAAGTGGAGACGGAACCTTGGCTGCTCGGAATGCGAGCGGCACTGGGCGCTTGTGGCAAGGCAAAGAAAGAGTGCCATGGCTGCTCCTACCGGCCAGCAAATTGCCCGCGTATTGCTGTGCTTCCGATGCGCTGTAAAGAAGCGGGGCACGTATCTCATTGGGGCACCCGTTTGCACAACCGTGTTGGACGCCTTTGGACCTGCGCTGGTCACACGGCAGCCAGAGTTTACGAGTCGCAAGCCATACCCGGACCTGTAGTTGAAGTTGTAAACCCGTTAGGCGAAACTTATTGGGTAAGGCCGTTCGTCTGGGGCTTTATGATAAAAAGAATTCTTAACGTTTCGACCGGAGTCCTAGTTTTGGCGTTATCTGGCTGCGGCGGTTCCAGCGGGACGACAAACACTGGCGGCACCAGCGGAAACGGAGGCGGCGGAGGTCTGACCGTTGCCCAACTCACCGGAACTTGGAAGGATTCAAACATTAGCGGCAATGGGAATTCCTCCGCTTGCCCCGGGCAGATTGATATGGGCGGAGGAACCACGGACACTTGCGGCGCGAATGACCTGCTGGTTCTGAACTCAAATATGACTTATTCGATCACGGGGAACATGGCCGACACTGGCACGTGGTCCCTATCCGGCTCGAATGTTAACTTTGTGAGCAACATGGGCCAGGGCAATTACAGCTACGCGATGACGTTGACTACTTCGACGAAGCTCTCGGCGGTGGTCAACTTTTCTGGGAGCCCGGTAACCGAGACTCTTCTGAAGCAGTAAATCGCTTTTCGGCTGAATACCGGTCCCGTAACCGCTGGGCGGCCTCTACAAGGCTGCCCAACTTCGCTTCGACTACGGGCAGGTCGTTCATAGGCCTCGCCGCGAACGTGCCGAATCCGCAGTCCGGATTAAGGAAGATTCGATCTTTAGGCACGCTTTCCATTGCCTCTTCCACCCGTGCCACGATTTCTTCCGGCGTCTCAACTTCGTCGGATCTCGGATTTACAGCCCCCAGGCCTAACTCTTTTGAGCCAAATGGCATGAGGTCGCCCGCTCGTGGCGTCGCATATTCAAGCACCAATTGGTCCACGTTTAGCTCCTCGAAATAACCCTTTAGGGGGGCGTAGGAACCCTTCAAAAGGGTCGTCTCATCGCGGCTCCAGTTCCCGCGGCAGACATGCAATCCGACTCTCGTTTGGAGTCCGGTTACTACCCGATTGATTAAATCGACTGCGAAAGCGAGTTCTTCCGCTGGGTCGTTTCTTGCCGCCAGCGCGGCGCACATAAAGGTCCGGGTTTGGCCTTGTGAAAAAACCAGCTCCGTCAGCACGGGCTCATCGAATTGGATGAACTCTGCACCCGCGGCGCAGAGTTCTTCAGCCTCTCGATGGAGAAGGGCTGCCACTTCGCCTCCCAACTCTTCCTTGTCTGCATAGAACTTCCCCGTGATTTCGGGCAGCCACATTGCCCGGGTCAGCAGATACGGGCCCGGAAGCGAGACTTTTATAGGCTTATTGGTGTGAGCCCTGGTGAACTTAAGCTCGTCAGTTGCTAGGGGCAGCCGCTGGGCAAGGCGGCCAACGCAGGTGGGGTTGCTGATCGAGTAAGCAGGCACGTCCAAGGTTTGCAGAAGTTTTTCAAAGCTCGCCTTATCTTCGACGTAGTCCAGCATCTCGGCCAAGGTCATGATCTGCACGCCGTCGAGTTTCTCGGCCACAAACGAGTAAAAGTTGTCCCTCCGCTGTTCGCCATCGGTGACGATGTCGATCCCTGCCTGCTCTTGGAGAGCTAGCATCTCGACGACGGCACGATCCGCGACATCGTCGAATTTCGCCTGGGCAAGAGTGCCTTTGCGCCTTGCCTTTAGTGCTTTAAGGAGTTCAGGAGATCGGGGAAAGCTCCCGACCGTGGTAACGGGAAAGAGTGGGGTCTTCTCTGCGCTCACGAAAAGAATCCCTGCCGTTTCGTCGCATCGGCGAGTGCCGCGAACCCAGAGGTCCGCCCCGGTAGCCACTCCTTCAGGCCTTCCAAATCCATCATTTCACGGTGGTCCGGATTCTCGTAGGACATCGAATAGAGGGTTTCCAGCCAGGGTTGCTCGCGCTCCTCGGAGAACGACTCGGGAACGGTGAACACGCAATGGTCGAAGCGATCGGTGGTCGCCAAAATGCGAAACCGGTTGGGATCGATGGTTCCGTCGGCGCTCCAAGACTGCCAGTTCAAGTCGAGCATGGCGCACACGTCGGCGTCGCCCGCGCGCAGGCATTCGAACGCGTCTTTCTCGCCTCCGATGTGGTCCCCGTGTTTACCTACCAGTACATCGAAGCGTTTAACGGTGAAGTCTTGCTCGGGCTCTAAGCCTTCCCGCTGCAGAAGTCCGATTGGAATCAGCTTCGCCTGGGGCGAGTCTTTGGCTCCGGTTGCGAATGTCTTCCCTTTGACGTCCTCAACCTTTTCCGGGCCGTCGGCGCGGACGATCAGATGGGAAACCCGGTCGCGGTCTGTGTCTCGCATGGCAATCGCCCTGCATTTACCTCCACTCTGCCGTTGCGAATCGAGCCAGGCGAGTGGGGAGTTCCAAGCGACGTCGATCTCGCCGCGCAACATCGACTCGACCTGCAGTTCGTAGGTGCTGTAGAACGAGACATCCATCGGACACTTGTTGGCTTCGAAGAAGTCCCGAATGATTTGCCAGATGGTGGAAACCTTTGGATCGTAAAGGACAGCCCCGACTCGGGTTGGTTCCATTAAAACAGCTCCATACCGCAAAGCGCGCGGCCAATGAAATCATGTATCACGTCGGTGGTCGGCGCCATTACGCTGGCGGCGCGAGCATCGCGGAAATTCCGCTCGACGGTGAGGTGCTTGCTGAAGGCCGCCCCGCCGCATGCCAGCATCGCTAGATCGGTAACTTTAAGCGCGGCATCCGAGGCCGAAGCCTTCGATTCTAACAACATGAGCATGGTGGCGGGGCCGGGGTTCTCGAGGGCGGTTACGGCGGATGCCAGGTGGGCGCGGGCCTTGTCCGTTTCGATCCTCATCTGGGCAAGTCGCGCCCTCAGATTGGGAAGATCCGCAAGTTTAGTGTTCGATTCCTCGAATTTCTTGGCGGTAAGATGCCGTGTTACCGCCCCGATGGCCGCTTCCGCAATTCCAATCGACACGGCGGCGTTCCCAAGTTGAAAAACGGGAAGCGCGATATTGACCATTGCCTCGTACCCCTTGCCATCTTCGCAGAGAGCGCGACCGGCATCTAACGTGCAATCCGAAAGCCTTACCGGCGCACTCGCGTTACCCCTCATTCCAAGAGCATCCCACGCCCCGTCGACTGCAACTCCTGGGTCGCCTTTGAGCACAAGATAGAGAGTGCTCTCAACGATGCCGGTTGCCCCTGGCGAGCGGCTTGAAACCACATACCCATCCGCGAAGCCGGCAGAAGTGACCCACGATTTTTCTGCATTGATGACAACTTTTCCATCTTTTGTCTGAGCCTGGCTGACGGGCGCCCAAAAATGGCTGCGCGAGCCCCTTTCGCTAAAGGCAAGGGTGGTGAGATGCTTACCGGCAGCGGCGTCTCGAAGAAACTGCCCCGCCGCTTCTGGATTCGAAGCATAACAGGCCAACCCACACAGGTGCATGAGAAAAATCATGGCGACGGAAGCGTCTCGCTGAGCTATCTCATCAAGCACGGCGCAGCCGGTTCGGATCGGTTCGCCCATTCCGCCATGTTCGGCAGGAACGGTAAGCCCGAGTAATCCGGCTGATCGGAGAGCCTCCATTGATTCGGTGGGGAACCGGCTTTCCCGGTCCACAGCGGCCGCGTTTGGCCCGATGACATTGTCCGCGATGGTGCCGGCCTGATTTACGATTTCTTCTTGACGAGTGTTGAGTTGGTACATGTTTGGTTTTGTTCAGCCGGTTTTGGCTAGGCGCAGACTAATTTTCGTGGCCCGCGCGAGGGTGAGATAGGTTGGGGCCTTGGTAAGGCTCTCCGCAAGCAGAGCTTCAAGTTCTGATGCGGAGGGGGAGGCGGCGAGATAGAGCACTCCTTCGATGCTTTCGGCGTAGGGCGCGCCCTCTTCGCCGATGACACCCAGGTGGGCGAGCGCGTTCTGGAGCCGGCATGTGAGGGTGAGCTCGGCATCGTCGATCTCGATGCGTTTTTTTGAAAGGAGGGCGCTGAGGTTGTAAAGAATATCCGCGCCGAGGGCGGCTAGCATGAGCTCAATGCCGCATGGCAAGGCATCTTTGGGTTCGAAACTTAGGGGCGGCCCAGCCGAGATGCGGTGATTGCGAGCGTAAGCGACCGACGTCCCTTTCGATTCTGTGCGAACTCGCACAGACCAGGTGGGATTCATGTATGCACCCAGCTACGTCTTCGTGTCACCACTCAACTATACACCGAGGATACGGCCGTAAAATTTCAATCTTGGTTCTGGGGCTATTTTGAAAAGCCGATTTTAAAATGGTGCCCCCTTTAGCGAGGTACGAGCGGAAGGGGAACCAACGAAGCTGGAGGGGTTACAATTGGGCCCGTCGCGACCAGCGACACCACAAAATCTAAACACTTCGAAACGGCTAAGAATAGCCGGGCTAACAAGCCCGGCTCTCGCTAGTTCAGCGCCACGGTGACGTTGAACGTCTTGCTGTCGGGGGGTAGACACCGCTCCCGGTCGCAGGTTTGCCACGAAAGCGTAACCGGTATCGTCACCGATCCGGTTAGCCCCGCAGGGAACTTGACCTTTCGGCTAAACACGGCGCTCCCCTCGATAATCATGACTCCCGGTTCAAAGAGCTTCTCGATCGGTCTGCTCCAGTCACCCTCAAAGGTGGCTCCTTTTGGAAGTTCGGCGTCCATCTTGGTCACTATGTAAGCGCTGTTTTCCGGCGCGCTTGCGTAGATGTGCCAACCGTCCATCAAGGCCATATTTACTTTGAGGGTAACGACGCTTCCGCTACAAGTCGCGGAAGCGCCGAAGGCGACCGGATTATCTTGCGTCACCACCAGTTTCTGCTCTTTGGAAACGGCGGCAGCCGCCACCATCGGCTTGTTGGAAAGGAACTTGTAGCCTGCCACATCGGAGAAGAATAGATGTGAGCGGTTCTCATTCAGCCAGGCCCGCCATTCACCGGCAGTGGCGAAATCTACGGTGGTGTACCGGTGAAGAATGCGCAGAGCTCGATCCTTATCTTCTCCCTTGCTGTCCATGTCCACGCATTTGTCGAGGAGCCGCACGTCGTTATTGCCAATGCCAAGCGCCTTGCAATCCTCATCCGCTATGGTCGCATACGGCCCGGACGGCATAAGGTACTTGTAGTTGGCTTTGTAATAGTCTCTAAGGGCCTGCGGATTGCTTCCGCACTGCGTTAAGATCGGAGCGGGAAACATCCGTGAAAGCGATTTCTTCTGTTCGCTCAAATATTCCTCGTAGGTCTGAGGTTTCTCATTGTCAGCCATGCGGACGAAGGACTCCTCGTTGTCCGTCAGCTTTTGGGTTTTGGCCTTGTTTCTGTACTCGTCAGCCATCTTCTCAAGCGACGCATGTTGCTCAAGGCTCTGCTCGTAGCCGGCTTTGCCGCTAAGGTTTTGCTCGTAGTTGACGCGAGCTATCGTCCAATCGCGCGACTCGGCCACCTTGTGAACGAGAACGGGAGCGTGGTCGAACTTGGAGATGTAGACGATGCTGTTTAGAAAAGCATTGCGTCCGGAGGGGGTCATGTTTTTGGGTCCTGATTCGAAGCCCCAGAACATGAATGAGCCCTGACGGCCGATAGCGACGGCGTCGATCCCCTTTTCGTTAACGCCGCTCGAGATAACCTCAGTGTCGGGCGAATCGAGGAAGCCTTTGCCACTGGCAACTACGCCATAGCTTAGGCCGGAGGACTTGTCGGTCCCGTCTTTTTCCAGCACGCGCCACATGGGCAGCGTTTTGGGCAAGGAGTTAGGCGGCTGAATGGCCGCATAGGCCGTTGGAGTCGGACGATCTGTATACTTGATGTCGACCGGAAGTGGTGAATTAAAAATTGTGTTTTGAGGCGCCAACCCGTGGGCCCATCCTTCTAAACACATTCACAGCCAATCGAGTTTAAGCTTTAAATTCTCGGCAACCATGATGCCGCCGCCACTGATGAGAAGGGTGGCGCGATCGTAGGTCGGGGGAAGCACGGGGGCCTTCGGGAGGCCTATTCTCAGTGCGGTCGGATGCGCTGCCGCGTCAAAAATGACGACGTTGTAGCCATCGGCCATTTCCGGCTTGAACTCTGAGTAGGGAGCGAACCCGACTTTGTCGAAGTGCTGCTGCAGAAAGTCCATAAACTCTGGCGTTCGAGCGTCGTTCTGTACGCCTGCATAAAGCACCTTGAGATGGAATTTCTCTTGGGCTTGTGCTGCCGCAAGGATGCCGACGGCGGCCAAAACGACCGCTACGTGGCGTATCAAATTTTTCAACATCATTGTGTTTCCTCGTTCAATTTGGCGCCGGCTGAAGCCTTGCGCTTTTAATCTTTAGATCCAAATGAATCCCTTGATTACTACTTGGGATTGTTGGCTCGATGTTACCATGTAGTTTGCCTATCCCTTTGCGCTCTAGTGCTGTGAGGTTGAGATTGGCGCCATCGGAGGGACTCGAACCCCCGAGTCCTTCTTAGGACTGAAAATCTGTAAACTTCAAAAATGAGGGGTTTGAAGAGACGGTTCCTGCTTAACTTAAAATGAATCCCCGGTCTCGCCCAGAAACATTCCCGCCTATAAGCTTAAGGCGGCTTTGCCCCAAATGTTTCGACAGCCGTGATCACAAAGCGTCGCGCTACTTGTCTAAGAAGTGGGAGTGTTGGTTTTCGAGCCATAGTGCGAACACGAGAATACCGATCAGCGCGGCAAGGGCAATATAGAATATTGCCGCGTATTTGGAGTTACGCTTTGAAGACGATTCGGGATGATCAATCTCCGATTCTGGCTGAACTCGTTTCACTCTGAAGCCTTCGCGTTTCTTCATTTTAGTGGCTCACAACATGACATGAGGACCAGTGTTTTGACTCGGAATAACTCAATACATCTTAGTATTATGAAATGAAGAATGACGAGCGAATGGAAGCTGGGGCCGCTCGTGTTAGAGTTCTTGCGGGCCTTTCCGCCGGCGCGTTTCGTGCCTGAAAACTGATCGATCCCAAGAAGTCTCTCGCTCCATAGGGGGCTGATTGTTTAAGAGCTGGAAGGAAGCCTTTCAAAGCAGTTGTTATTTGAGCGTTCCGACAGATAGGTTACACATTGTTCCGGACACATAGGTTACACATGGTGTGTCCTTGATCCTTTAGGAGGGTCAAGGTCAATGCCATGGAAGGAGTGTTCGGTAATGGAAGAACGATTTCGTTTTGTACTTC
>DASXZH010000070.1:0-12020 GCA_036502005.1 Fimbriimonadaceae bacterium | reverse complement strand
AGACTGTTTATGTCTCTGAGCTGAAAAAGAGCTTCCATTTTAAGTCTGGAGAGTATATTCACACGGAGATTAGCCGTAAGTATTCAGAAGCGGGATTCACCTCCATCGCGGAGCGTGCGGGCTACGCGATTGATCAGTATTGGTTTGATTCTAAGAGGTGGTTCGGACTATTTTTACTTCGCCCGTCCAAATAGAGAGCTCTTACCGCAAGAGATGTCTCGTGAGGGATCTGGAGGCGGCGCGCGCTAAAACGTTGTGGCTGCTTGATAAGGTCCCGGATGAGTTCCTGAAGGTTCGGGTTCACAGCTTTTACAGCCCGATCGGCTGGCATTTTGGCCACATCGGGCGGACTGAAGAGTATTGGATTAGTCACAAGGCTTTTGGCCGCCCCGTATCCGATTCGCATCTTTCTTTCTTGTTTGCCGATTTGCCCGACAATCCTAAGGATAACCGGGTGAATCTTCCGTCCCGGGAAGAGATTAAGAAATATCTTCTCGATACCCGCCGCGCGACCTTGCACGATTTGGAATCTTGTGAGCTTTGTGGATCGGCTTATTTTGACGAAGGTTACGCTTGGGACTTTGCCCTCCAACATGAGTGTCAGCACCAAGAAACCATCTGCGAAATGCTGCAGCTCATCCAAAAACAGCGCGCTTTAACCGGTTATTTACCCGTTGCAACCGGTATCGGAGACTTGAATGGAACGCGAAACTGGGGTGTTGCGCAACCCACAGAATTCGTAGGAATTCCCGCCGACAAGTTCAACATGGGGAGTTGCGCGGCGTGCGTTTATGACAACGAGAAACAGTTGCATGAGGTTTCCGTGGAAGGATTTGCCCTGGGACGCACACAGGTAACCGCCAACCAGTGGCTTGATTTCATGCGTGACGGGGGCTACGAACGGCGCGACCTCTGGTCGAGCGCGGGCTGGGCTTGGGGAGAAGCGGAGGGCGCGACAGCCCCGGAGTATTGGCTCTTAGTGGATGGAGACTACTTCTACATCGGGGCGCAGGGACTGCGCGCGATGGATCCGCAGGAGGCCGTCAGCAGTATTGGGTGGTACGAAGCCGAGGCCTATCTGAAGTGGGCCGGAATGAGGTTTCCAACCGAAGAGGAATGGGAATATGCGGCCTCCTTCAATCCGAATGCTTCACAATGCAGCCAATTCCCTTGGGGGGAAGAAGAGCCTACGCGTGAAATCGCCAATCACGGCATAAGCAACTCGGGGCCTCAAGCTGTTGGCCGTACCAGCGGCGAGTCTGCTTTCGGTATTCGGGACATGGCTGGCAACGTTTGGGAGTGGACCTCGAGTAAGTTCTTTCCTTATCCTGGATTTGAGGCATTTCCTTATGACGGCTATTCCAAGGACCACATGAAGGGTGAGCATTATGTTTGCCGGGGTGGCTCTTGGGCAACTGCCGCACCAATTCTAAGGTGCACGTTCCGCAACTGGTACGTGCCAACCTACAGGCAGGGCTTTTTGGGGCTTAGAGCAGCTAGATAATACTGATAGCAGTAATCTGTAAACGGTAATCAGTAAACGCCGGCCGTCCGAAGTCTTTCTCGCAGGTTCAGTTCTTACTACCGTTTACCGTTTACCGTTTACCGTTTCTGCTTAGTCGGCTCTGCTATGATCCAACTCGAAAATATTTCAAAAAACTACGGCGATAATGCCGCGCTGCTCCCACTCAGCCTCGCTTTTGCGGAAGGCAAAACCACGGCTCTGATAGGCCCCAGCGGCTGCGGCAAATCAACCTTGCTGCGACTGTTGATGGGACTTATAAAACCCTCTTCTGGGCAAGTTGTTTTTAACGGAGCACCTGTACCGGATTGGATTCAAACAAGGCGGGAAATGGGATACGTCGTCCAAGATGGCGGACTCTTCCCCCACCTCACAGCGCAAAGAAATGTGGGGCTCATGGCCCGTCACCTAAAGAAGCCAGAAAGCCAAATCCAAAGTAAGATAAATGAGCTCTGCGAACTGACAAGGTTTCCGAAAGACGGCCTGCAACGGTTTCCCGCCGAACTCTCCGGTGGCCAAAAACAGAGGCTTAGCCTCATGCGGGCTCTTATGCTGGAGCCCCAAATCCTCTTACTGGACGAGCCACTAGGCGCGCTTGACCCCATGGTGAGGGTCCAGCTCCAGGCAGATTTGAAGGAGATATTCCAGAGGCTAAAGCAAACGGTCATCTTTGTGACTCACGATCTCGCTGAAGCCGGTTTCCTCAGCGACGAGATCGTTCTCATGAACGAAGGAGCGATCGTGCAGAAAGGGTCGCTCAAAGACCTCCAAGAAAAACCCGCATCCGAGTTTGTTACAAAGTTTCTTAGCGCTCAGCGAAGCTTGGTGGCGCTATGAAACGGTTTCTTCTTTTCCTGCTCGCCATTGCAACCTCAATGGCGATGGCCCAAGATAAACAGCAGGTCACGGTTGGGTCGAAGAAATTCACGGAGTCCTATGTTCTTGGCAATCTGGCCAAACGCCAACTGGAAAAAGCCGGATTTGACGCTCAGCATAAGCAAGGGATCGGAGCAACTTCCATCGTTTGGCAGGCCCTTAAATCAGGCGATATCGACCTCTATCCCGAATACACGGGCACTATCAGCGAGGAAATACTTAAGAGCCCACACCCGCTAACCGACGACGAAATAACGGCCGCCCTAAAACCGGATGGCATAGGGATTTCCAAGGAGTTGGGATTCGATGACACCTACGCCCTCGTCATGCGAAAAGACCAAGCGGACCAGCTTGGCATCCATTCGATATCCGATCTTAAAGGGCATTCCGACCTCAAAATCGAACTTTCCCACGAGTTTCTTAAGAGAAAAGACGGGTGGGAGCCACTTTGCGCCAAATACGGGCTTAACTTTCCCGATGTTCAGGGGATTGATCACGGCATCGCCTATACGGCCCTCAAGTCCAAAGCAATCGACCTAACCGACGCCTACTCGACCGACGCCCAAATTGGCCAGTTCAACCTAACAGTTCTTAAAGACAACCTGAATTTCTTTCCCAAATATCGCGCCCTCTATCTCTACCGCTTGAATATGCCGCAAAAGGCAGTCGATGCCATCAACGCGCTCGCCGGCAAGATCGATGAGCCCCTCATGATCAAGATGAACGTGGATGCGGAA
This sequence comes from Fimbriimonadaceae bacterium, assembly GCA_036502005.1. Taxonomy (GTDB): domain Bacteria; phylum Armatimonadota; class Fimbriimonadia; order Fimbriimonadales; family Fimbriimonadaceae; genus DASXZH01. The sequence continues at coordinate 8,885 of DASXZH010000070.1, read as the reverse complement.
AAGACTAAAGACTTCGACCACGCGGCCGCCATTTTCTTCAAAGAAGAAAAATCGGTGGCGAAAAAGAGCATATGGGGGGATATTGCCAAGAACACAGCCCGCCACTTGCAGTTGGTTGGAATATCCATGCTCTTGGCCCTCATCATTGGCATTCCACTGGGAATATGGGCCGCCAAACCAGGGCTTACAAGCCAAATGATTCTTGGCTTTACGGGGATGGTGCAAACAATCCCCTCTTTGGCCCTCCTGGCGCTGCTGGTGCCCCTTATCGGGATTCAAACCGGCACCGCTATCCTTGCCCTTTTCCTCTATAGCTTGTTGCCAATTGTTAGGAATACCGCCGCCGGGCTGCAGAGCATTCCCGCGTCTTTCAAGGAATCAGCGGAAGCGCTCGGACTAGAGCCCTTCGCGCGCCTAACCCAAATCTATCTCCCCATGGCCTCACGAACCATCTTGGCGGGCGTTAAAACGAGCGTGATTATCAATATCGGAACGGCCACGCTGGCCGCCCTTATCGCCCAAGGCGGGCTTGGAGATCCCATCATTGCGGGTCTGGCCTTAAATGATACAGGCACCATTTTGCAAGGCGCAATCCCCGCTGCCGTGCTCGCTTTAGTCGCCGGTTGGGTGTTTGACTTGCTAGACCTCGCGCTAATCCCCAAGGGACTGCGGTTAAATAATCAAAGCGCTTAATGAATAAGATTTCCCTAGCCGAACCCGTAACCCTTCTTCGCCACGTAAAGATCGTCGACAACGGCGAGCCGTTGGTCGATTTCCTTAAAGTCTGCCCCGAACTGGTCATGGACCACCCCCGTTTCAAATACCGCCGAGAAACCATGGTTCGCAAATCGGTTGCCGATAAGCTATGCCAAGCAAATAACTGGCTGATGGAACGAGGCTACCGACTCGCCATCGTGGAAGGCTGGCGACCTCCCCATATCCAGAAACGCATGTATTTAGGGACGTGGAACCGTTTCAAGAAACGGCATCCGGAATGGAGCGACGCCCAATTGAGACGGGTAGCTAACCGTTACACCGCGCCTCTACACGGCAGAGTTCCACCCCCTCACAGCACTGGCGGGGCGGTGGATTTGGTGCTGGCAAGCAAGGACGGTGTCGTCCAGGATCATGTCAGCCCTTATGAAAACTACGAGCCGAAAAGCTTCGCTTTTGCCGCGTCAAATCTATCCGAAGAAGCTAGAAAAACGAGGCAGATGCTATGGGATGCGCTGACCCCAACCGGCATGACTAACTATCCTAGTGAGTTCTGGCATTGGACTTACGGAGACCAGGGTTGGGCCTACCGAGGCGGCCACGATCATGCGCTCTACGGTCCAATCACCCCCGATGACTACCAACCGGAACCCGAAGACGTGAACGAGGAGCCGTTTGTCCTCTTGGACATAGACCTCGACCGCAACGTTTTGAAACGGTAACATTGAACCCAATGGCTGATAGGTCCTTTCGCCTTTACGATACTTACACGCACTCGGTTCGGGAGCTGACTACCATGGAGCCCGGGCATTTAAAGTTCTATTCGTGCGGCCCAACCGTGTACAGCTACGCCCACATCGGCAACTTCCGAACCTTTTTAACGGCGGATTTGGTGGTGCGAACGGCGGAGGCTATCGGCTGGAAGGTCAGCTATGTTTCCAACATCACCGATGTTGGCCACCTCACCGCCGATGACGCCGAATCCGGCGAAGATAAGATGGAAAAGGGGCTCAAATCCAAAGAAGGCGAGCAGTTCGCCAACGTTTGGGAGCTTGCCGATTACTATGCCGAAGCCTTTAAGAGCGACTGGGTAAGGCTGAACTTAAGGCGTCCGCTCGTTTGGCCCAAAGCAACCCAGCACATGCGCGAGCAGATTGTGGCTGTCGGAAATCTGATTGAAAGCGGCCACGCCTATGTGACTCCTACCGGTGCCTATTTTAAAGTTGCCAGCTTCCCTAACTATGGCGAACTCTCGGGAAACACCGATAAGGACAGCCTTTATACTGCCGTCCGCGACGTGGTTGTAGACGACTACAAGCAAGATCCCCGCGATTTTGCACTTTGGAAGAAAGACGACAAGCATCTGATGCAGTGGTTCAGCCCCTGGGGCTGGGGTTTCCCCGGCTGGCATATCGAGTGCAGCGTCATGGCTATGGAGTATCTCGGCGAGACCATCGATCTCCACGCCGGAGGCGAAGACCTCATTTTCCCTCATCACGAATGCGAGATCGCCCAATCCGAGTCGTTAACCGGCAAACGCTTTTCTAATCACTGGGTCCACACCAAGTTCCTTCAGGTGAATGGCGAAAAAATGTCCAAGAGTCTGGGCAACTTCTTTACGGTCCGCGACATTGTGGAGGGGAAGGGCGCCGAGCCGCTCGCGCTTCGTTACGCTTTGATCTCCCAAAATTTTGGCGTGCCGCACAACTTCACGATGGACCTGCTGAAAGACGCAACTGCAAAGATTGAACGATATAAGCTTTGCGACGCCGAGATTGAAGGTGCCGCTAAAGCAGACCGCCCCGGTGAGGACGTGATCGGCGAATCCTTAAACGAGCTCTATGAGCAGATGCTCGATGCCATGTGTGAGAACCTGAACACCTCCGTCGCCTTGGCCAAAGCATTGGAAGGAACGCGCGTGATCTTGCGCGAGACCGCCCTTTCGGGAGCGTCGGCGCGTAGCGGCCGGGTTTTCCTGGAGAAGACCAACGAACTCCTCGGCATCGTGCGGCCCTACGAGGATCCGGGCGATTGCGGGGGTAACAACAAACCAGCCGGAGTCGATGAAGAGCGCATCCTGACCCTCATTGGCGAAAGGACAGAAGCGAAAGCGGCAAAGAACTTTGCCGTCGCCGACCAGATCCGCAAGCAACTTGATGAAGAGGGAATTGAGCTTAAAGATACGCCCGAAGGCACGGTTTGGAAGATAAAAGGCCCGACGCTGTAGCCGGTGGCACGGAATGTGCAAAACAAGTTCTTCAAGCGGCCCTGATTCAAAGGATTGAAGAAAATGACCGGATTATTTCTCACGTTAGCCCTATTCTCCCATTCGTCGTCAACTGTCTCCGATGCGTATCTCGCAGACGCGGCAGCGCCTCAGAAACTGGTTTTCACAACCAGCGCGGGCAGCGTCGACGTATACCTGCCACGGCAAGTGGTTTATGGCGAAATCGTTTCCGGTTCTGCCTTTGCAAACCCCGGCGGCTCGGATTGGAACTCCCAACACGCAGCCTACGATTGGCTTTCCCACCTCTATGTAAGAGTGGGCGCAGCTAAGTTTCCCGTTAGCCACGCCATGTTGGAGTTTCAGGTCCCATCAGGAAACGAGTTGCCGATAGATATTGAAGACTCCGCCGGTACCGTCTATTCCAGCTACAACCTGGCGGTTGCCGACCGGTTAAGTGGAGACGTAACCGGAAACACCGGCCCGAAAGTTGTCCAAGCGGGCGGTTCGGTGGAACTGAGAGGTCATTTCGATGGCGACCGCGAGCACACCTATGCTTCTATCAATGGTCACGAGGTTGGCATTCTTGCGGAAGGCAGCGACTGTTGTTATGTAACGATTCCTGCCGATTGGCGCGGTCCCCAGAGACTTCGGGTTCACCAAAAGGGAACGACCATCGAAGAGCAGGTAAACGCGGTCGGGTTCAACTTCATGGCCCCCTCGCAGGCCGTCCTTTCCGGTAAGAAATCATCGATCGGTGTTGAAGTCGATGGGCTGCAGAACGCTGATCCTTCAATCTTTCCTGTCGAAGTTGAACTAAGTGTTGATAATCCTGACGTGCTGCACTTCGAAGGACCTGATAAGGCTCACTTCATGCTTACTATCAATAAATCCGACGTTGTTGATGGCCACGTAGTGAAGGGTGTTCCCGTTAAGGCTCATGATGGCGGCAGCTACCATATTCGCGGCCGGATCTTTTCAGCCGGCTAATAAGACCTTCCCTGGCGCCCGGGCTCATTGCAGTCTAGACAACGAACGGTGTAAAAGCGTCCGATCCGAAATCGAAAATTGAAAATCGAAAATCGAAAATCGAAAATTCCTCGAGGGGGTGGCAATCGGGCCCGTCGCGACTAGCGACTCCACAAGAAGCGCATTCTTAACATCAGCTCGCCCAAGAACATAAAACTTGCTGTTCGTGGAGCAAAGCTTGACCTTAGCCCGTCCGAAAACAAGATGACTCGTCCGATTCAAAAAGGAGCTAATCCCTTACAAAGTGCGAGTTCATTAACGAAAACTAAGGATGGGTTGGCTTGACTGCTCTAATGAAAAGCGTAGAAAGGTTTTTATGTCCGACTCTTTGACCCGAATATTTGGAAGAAATTTTGACCAAGTTCTTGACCTCCGAAGAAACTGAAGCACAACAGATAGCACGGGTATGGATGCCCGCCGCAACGCCCCTTATGACACGCTGGGCGAAAGATGTTTCGCCTGGACAAGCGCGGCCCTCCTATCCTAGGCCGGCTGCGGTCCGCAATCAGTGGAAATCCCTAAACGGACTCTGGAATATCCAGTTCACCGAGGCCCAGGAAGAAACGGACATTCTGGTTCCCTTTGTATTCGAAAGCGCTCTTTCGGGAATCGGCAGGGGCAAAGAAATACACGAACATCTGCTTTATAAGCGCAAATTCCGTATACCAAAAGCGTGGGCGGACAAACGGATACTGCTGCATTTTGGCGCAGTCGATTGGGAAGCAATCGTCCGAGTAAACGGAAGAGAGGTTGGCAGGCACCGCGGTGGCTATTCGCCTTTCTATTTCGACATTTCCAGTTTCCTCGTGGATGGCGAGCAAGATTTAGAGGTCCAGGTCTTTGATCCGGCGGCTTATGAACCCCACGCATTCGGCCTGTTACCTAAGACGCAAACGGCGTTTCAGCCCATGGGCAAGCAGCTTGGCAGCATGGGCATTTGGTACACAAGGTCCACCGGCATTTGGCAAACTGTTTGGATTGAACCGGTAAACGACGGGTATATCACGTCCCACCATCTTGAACCGTCGCTCGAAACCGGGCAGTTAAGGGTTTCCGCGAATCTATTCGGTGCCGCCGAAACGGTTTCCGTGAAGGTCGTAAGGGAGAATGTGACGGTTGCAACGGGCCGCGCCGACGTTGTGTATGCGGGAGACGCGCGGGACGGGCAAGCATCTCTGGATCTGCAAATTCCGAACGTGGCAGCTTGGAGCCCGGAAAATCCGATCCTCTATGATGTGGTGATTACCGTTAAGCGCGGGAAGCAGACTACGGATAGCCTTAAGTGCTACTGCGGATTTCGCACCATCTCGATCGTCGATGGGCAGATCGCCCTCAACGGTAAGCCGTATATGCTTCGCGGCGTTTTGGACCAAGGCTACTGGCCGGACGGGATCTACACTGCTCCCACAGAAGAAGCGCTCATTGAAGACATCATTGCCGCCAAGAAAATGGGCTTTAACACTCTTCGAAAGCACGCAAAAGTTGAAGAGGCGCTTTGGTATTCGCTATGCGACCGGCATGGGTTCCTAGTTGCGCAAGATATGCCGAGCAGCCAAGACCTATCCACCGATGAAGCAAGGGCAAACTTTAAGAACGAGTGGGAAGAGGTAGTGCTTTACCTTCGGAACCACCCCTGCATTGCGCTTTGGGTGCCCTTCAACGAAAACTGGGGCAACCCCGGCGAGTTTCAGGACCAAATCGCCGATTTCACAAAAGCTTACGATCCTTCAAGGCTTTTAATCGACGCTTCCGGATGGAGCCAAAGGTCTAAGACTGAGGTCATAGACCACCATGACTACACGAACAATCTGGCGCAATACTCTAAGGTTAATTCACCCATTCCACAGTGGGTTGGCGAGTATGGCGGCATCGCATTGCCCGTGGAAGGTCATACCTGGATCAAATGGTGGGGTTACCAGAGCGTTAAAACTCCGGCCAAGTTTTTGCAGAAAATCAAGTTCCTTACCAGGCAGATGACCGAGAATCCTGGTTTTTCGGGCTTTTGTTTTACGCAGCTTACGGATGTAGAACAAGAGTTAAATGGTCTTCTAACTTACGATCGTATTCCAAAAACCCCACTAGAGTCGTTAAAAGAAATATTTGGCAACTGCCGTGGTACGTTCTAATGCCATTGCCAAACCTTCCTAGTGAATTTGCAACCTGGAATATTTTTCAGAAATCTTGCAAATTTCCCTTTCAACCGGTGATTTTTATTAGCTAATTACCGTACTATCTAGTTGACATGCGGGTATCAGTAGTTTGTAGAGACGCTTTATTGCGTGATGGGATCCTGAGCTTATTGGCTCATGAAGGATCGTTCGAAGTCGCTGCCGGTGGCGAACACGTCGCTGGCATTACAAGAGCATTTATGGACGAGGGTCCAAATGTTCTTGTGGCAGTTGCCGATATGCTTGATACAGATGATTGGGTTCAGCTCAATCAGATCAAAGCAGGTGGCAACGTCCACATTATCTTACTTGTATCGAGTTCCACCTCCACGGTTGGCCAGCGCGTAGCTGATGCGGTAGTCCGCAGAAGTGAAGGCGCGGCAGCCCTGATTCAGGTGGTTCGCCGATTCATTGGACCTATGATGTATCGCCCTTACTCGACGCAGCCGGCGGCTCAGCCCGCTCCGGTCGCTCACGAGCCGGTGAACATCTATGGAGCTCCTCGAAGTTTGACCAAGAGAGAGCTCGAAGTTGCTCAGCTAGTTGCACAAGGCATGCCGAACCGAAGGATCGCAGCCGTGCTTCAACTTCAAGAGCAGAGCATTAAGAATCTTGTGAGCGCAGTGATGCGCAAACTGGACTGCGAGAATCGCGTCCAAGTCGCCTTGAGACTTTCCGGTAGGCCAAGCGCTAGCGCGCGAAGCACCTATTGAAAGCTCGCGTCGCGACGGCGCTAATTGCTTTGCCAGTGGTAGTGGCTGCGGTGTTCTTCACGCATCCACTACCCCTTTTTTTGTTAGCCAACATCATCTTTGCCGTTAGCGCATCGGAGTATCTAAAGTTGGCCAGAGTCTCGGATAAGCGCCTCTTGCCTTCTTCGATCGTGCTCTTTGCCGTGTTGTCTCTGTGCTGGAGTTTGTTCCGGCAAGGCCAAGCGGACTATATCATTCTGATTGTCGCCTCTTTGCTCTCCTGCCTGAGCCTTTTCATAAAGTTGAAGGCCGGCCAAGACTTGGGTAAACCGCCCTTTATCGTCATGTCCGAGATGTTTGGCTGGATAGGATGCCCACTCATTGCTTTGCTTTTGCTGCACGGCGCAGACTGGAAATCAACGACTTGGGATTTCAAGAACCTAACTCTCATGGCCCTCGTGCCTTTGTGGTGCGGGGACATCGCCGGGATCTTTGTCGGCATGGCGTTTGGCAAGCATAAATTCGCCCCTTCCATTTCACCGAAAAAGACGGTCGAGGGTGGTATCGGCAACTTCGTTGCCGCCGTGGTTGCTGCCTATTTTCTGGGTCGCGCCCTGGGGGTTTCGGTGGGGGTTTCCTTGAGTTGCGGAGCCTGTATTGGGCTTTTGGGCCAAATTGGTGACCTCTTTGAAAGCTGGATGAAACGCCGCGTTGATGTGAAAGATAGCGGCACAATTCTGCCGGGCCACGGCGGGATTTTGGATCGCATCGATAGCATGCTCTTCACCGCCATCCCGGTGGCCCTGCTCCTGTCCATTAGGTAGTCTCAACCATGCCTTCAATCGAAGCCCAGGACCTCTGCAAGACCTACGTCTCGCATAAGAAAGATCCCGGGATCATTGGTGGAATCAAGGGACTCTTTACTCGCCAAACGACTGAAGTCCACGCCGTTAAGAATGTGAGCCTCAGTATCGAGCAGGGCGAGCTAGTTGGCTTCTTGGGCCCGAACGGTGCCGGGAAGACAACCACCCTCAAGATGCTCACCGGCATTCTTTATCCCACTTCCGGTACGGCCAAAGTATTGGGCTATACGCCGAGCGATCGCAAGCCAGAAATGCTGCGACGCATCTCCCTCGTAATGGGCAACAAAATGCAACTCTGGTGGGACCTACCCGCCTGGGATAGTTTCGTCGTTTTGCGGGAGTTGTACGACGTCGACAAGGCCGTTTTCAAGACCCGGATCGACAATCTGCTGGAGGCTCTCCAGCTAACAGACAAGATCCACACCCAGGTGCGAAAGCTCAGTTTGGGCGAAAGGATGAAGTGCGAACTGGTTGCGGCGCTCCTTTACCGGCCCGAAATTGTGTTTCTTGATGAGCCAACAATAGGTCTCGATGTGGTCTCCCAGAAGCGTATCCGGGACTTCCTGAAACAGTTGCATAAGGAAGAGAACTGCACAATCCTGCTCACCAGCCACTACATGCAGGATGTGCAAGAGCTGTGTAATCGAGTGGTGGTTATAGACCACGGAACGGTTATTTTTGAAGGAACGCTGGATTCTTTGAGCAGGCAGTTTAGCGACACACGCAGGGTCCGCTTGGCCTTCTCAGAGCCGGTTCAGGAACCTGATGTGTCCAGATTTGGCAAAGTCGTAAAATTTTCCGAAGATGGGGCTACGTTGGAAGTTTCCCGGGCAGAGACCGCCGCTGTTACAACTGCGGTTTTGCAGAATTTGCCGGTTTCAGATGTGGGAATTGAGGAGGTTGAGATTGAAGAAGTGATCCGAGACCTCTTCACTCGCACCGGGTCTCAAATTGTTTCTTGAGAAACAATTGCGAGGGGTATCTAAAACCCTCCCGCGCGTCTTTTAGGTTCAAAATGTAACCAAATGGTGGGCTGGAATTGTCACCATTTGGTGGAATTGCTCTGGTCGATAGTGTGATAGTCAATAGTCGAAGGTCGAAGGTCGAATGTCGAATGTAAGACGGAGTGGGGAGGGGGTTCTCCTATGGACCCAGAATTAAATATCGCAATTCAACTGCCAGCTTTCCGGCTTTC
>DASXZH010000069.1:0-56738 GCA_036502005.1 Fimbriimonadaceae bacterium | reverse complement strand
TAGGTGATAGGTGATAGGTGATAGGTGATAGGTGATAGGTGATAGGTGATAGGTGATAGGTGATAGGTGATAGGTGATAGGTGATAGGTGATAGGTGATAGGTGATCGGAAGGGAAAGCCTTTAGGGCCAACTAAAATTTCACACCTCCGCCAAGGAAAGCATTCTGAAATCAGCCCCTCATTTTCCTTATCACTTATCACCTATCACTTGTTACCTTTCACTTATCACCTTTCACCTATCACGCGAAGCCTCCTAATTTTCAGCCGCAAAAATTCCGAAATTGAAGAGGCACCTGCCGAATTGGTACTTCTTTATGCGCGCCCTTCCGAGTTCAGCCCGAATCTACTTAATGGCAATGTGCATAGCAGGCCTTGCCACGACCATCTGGCTGACCGCATTGCAGATTCCGGGATCTCAAGCCACCGTTTCGGAAATGCTCCTATTTACCGCTCTGAGCATCGTCCTTGGCGGAAAGAATGTTTCCATCTTAAAAGACCTGTTAAGTGAAGAAGCAGGAAACATCAATCTAGGCTTTGCCGTCACTTTTGCCGCGCTCATTAGGCTGGGCCCATCCTACGCGGTTGTCGTCGGCGTGCTCACCTGCTTATGCGGTTGCCTTTATCCGCGAAGGCTCCAAGCCTATCAGCTCTGTTTCAACATCGCGCTTGTCGCGTTCGAAACGGCGGTCGGTGGTTTCGTGTTCCTCATCGTGAACCACTGGAGCATGCAGCTGCAGCTTCTGCCCACCTTTATGGGCATTCTTGGCGCGATCCTGTTTATCTACACGATCGACACCTTCGGTGTGTCGATCATGGTTGGACTCACCACCGAAAACCGAACATTTGATTTTTGGAAGCGCACATTCCTTTGCACCGCCCCAAGCTATTTCGCGGCAGCCATCCTGGGAGCTTTGGCAATCCTTCTGTTAAAGGAAAACACGGGCGTAATGCTGTTGTTCATCACCCCGCTGACCTACCTCAGCTACATCTCCTTTAAGGGATATAAAGCAAGGGCGGAAGAAAAACAGCAGCATTTTGAGGCCCTCCAAGTGAACCAGGATCACCTGGCTGAGCTCTATCTTGCCACCATTAAGAGCCTTGCTCTCGCCATCGACGCGAAGGATCAGTACACCCACCAGCACATTCTTCGCGTACAAACCTACTCGGTCGCCATCGCCAAACAAATGGGCTTGGAAGGAATCGAACTGGAAGCCGTAAACACGGGCGCCCTCCTTCACGATATTGGCAAGCTCGGTGTTCCTGAATACGTTCTTCTGAAGCCGGGTCGGCTAACCGACGATGAGTTCGACAAGATCAAGAAACACCCGGAGATCGGCGCTGCCATCCTGGACCCCGTAGAGTTTCCATGGCCTGTTCTGCCCGTCGTGCGCCACCATCACGAAAAATTCGATGGCACCGGTTATCCAGACGGTTTGGCCGGCGAAGATATCCCGCTTACGGCCAGAATCATGGCCGTCGCCGATGTTTACGACGCTCTCACGTCAACCCGTTCCTATCGAAAGGGCTGGTCTCACGAAAAGGCGAAGGAATCCATCATCAACGATGCGGGCACCCATTTTGATCCGCTCGTGGTCGAAGCCTTCAAAGTAATAATCGATAATGTCGTTGCAAAAATGGCTTTTAACGGCGAAGGGCCGCTTGCCCCTCGTGCCGCGCCCGAACTTAGCGATAAAGCGGGTCTTGCCGCGCGAGAGATCTCGCGCGCTTCCTCAGAGCTTTGGGCTCTCTATGAGGTCGCCCAAAGCCTGTCAACCAGTCTTGGAGTGCAGGAAACCGTCAACATCCTCGCTCATAAGCTTGAGGCCATTTTCCCCGATGCGTCCACGTCCTTCCTGCTCAAGGAAACCGATGGCTCGCTTCATGTGATCGCGGCAGCAGGACTTAACCGGGACTACATGCTGGGCGCATACACCTTTAAAGCTGGCACTGCCAGCGTCAACGTCTTGGAGCAAATGGGATCTTATATAGGCGAGTTTGATGCCGAGGATCTTATGCTCATGACTTCCGAGTACGAGCCTTGGCACAACGTTCAAACCTCGCTCATCGTGCCAATCATTTATCAAGGCGAAGCCCTTGGAACGATCAACCTGTATCACCAGCAAAATGACGCATTCTCCGATCACGATAAGGATCTGCTCGAAATGATCGCCGAGCGTTCAGCGCTCGCCCTCTACAACGGCATGCTGTACGAGCGAACCAAGAGCCACGCGATTAAGGATCCACTTACCGATCTGTTCAACATCAGGCACCTTACCGAGCAAGTCGACCTGCGCTGCCACGAGCATCCCCCCGAAGGTGAGATGCCAAACAGATTTGCCCTTCTTTGCCTTGATATCGACAGCTTCAAGCCCATCAATGACAACTTCGGCCACCAGAAGGGCGATGAGGTCCTTAGAGAGGTCGCCCGGTTGATCACCGAGGCGGTCCCCTCCGAAAGCGTTGTTTGCCGCTATGGAGGCGATGAATTCTTGATCCTTCTTGATGGCGCTGAGAGGGCCCATGCAGTTGAAGTGGCGAGCCGAATAGAACGTAGCGTTCAGAGCTATGACCCGAATCTGGTCCACTACAAGCTTGGCAACTTGCGCATCGATGTCAGCATCGGATTGGCTTGTTTCCCGGATGACGGCAAAGACTGCACCAGCCTCATCTCGTTCGCTGATACGAACATGTATCAGGAGAAGACCGAGCACAAGCTCGGCGTCCTCGCCAAGAACGATCGGAAAACCCACGCGGCATAGGGCCGGAGGTTTCTAGGGCTCATAGGGTTCTACGGTTCTAAGTTGCTAGGGTTCTAGGGTTTTGGGCCTGGGTGAGTGCCGAACCGACCGTCCGCACCTTGGTAATGTTTATGCTAACTTGTGCTCGTTTATGCTCACTTTTGCTCCTGTCCTTAGCTTCACTAATCATCTTTCGAAAAGAAAACCACTTAAGGATTTCTGCAACTTATTGTTAGTAATTTCAAGGAGCGAAAGGCCCTGGCACATGCCAAGCCCTAGTAGCCGACGAGCCAAGCACCCTTAAAGGTTTCCTAAGATCCTAGACTTCCTGTTTCGCACCTTTGGCGCTTTAGGATAGTGGCCGTTAAGTTACCAGGCCTTCGGCCTTCGCTAAGTCTGCTCGGCCCGTTGGGCCTGCATCGCATGGGCACATTTGAGTTCGATCTTGAAAACTAATGGCATTTGCGTAAGCAAGCTTCCTGATTTGAGCAGGAGCAAGCTCCCGCACTCCACAGCTTCGCGCTCGTTCGTTAGTTGTAGCGAGCCCATCCACCTTCTGCAACCCACTACCAGCTTTCGACTTCGACTTTCGACTTTCAACCCATCGACTATCCCCCATCCCCCATCCCCTATCCGACTTTCGACCTTCGACCTTCGACCTTCGACTCTCCGTCCCATCCCCTATCCCCTATCCCCAAACAAACCGATAATTCCTATTACTGGCACAAGTCAAACGAGTCGGCCCTTACAAGCCCAATAAGAGAAAAGGCAGCGCAATTATATTTGTGCTGATTATGGTGCTCGCCATCGCGGGGGTGGTTGTGCTGGCTGCCGAATTGGGCATGAGCGATCTGCGTCAGGAAATCCGCTACGAAGATCAGCAGCTTGCCCAGCGCACCTGGGATGCTGCCACTTCGATGATTGACGATCTAGAGGCAAATGGTTCGCTTACGCTCCCCGATAGCCGGTCATTCACATTGAATGGCGTCAGCGGAACCCTCGCCACCGTCGACAACTCTTCCAGCCTCGCAAACTCCATAAAAGTAACTTCGACCCTCACAACACCGGACGGGCGAACATATCCCGAATGGGCCATTCTTTGCAAAGCTGTCCCCAATACACCATTTGACTATGCCCTTTTCGTCAATTCTGCATTCACGAGCAACAACTATACTTTCAACACAGGTGCCTCAAGCGCGAATGGAGACATTTTTGCCAATGGCAACATTTCGATTACGGGACTGGGCAGCGCAGGAAGCAATGTCGTTAACGGGAGTATCTACTCGTCAGGCAACATCACCACGTCAAAACTCACGGTAACAGGGACTACGTCCAAGAACAACACCGCGATCACGTTCCCGAGCGTAACCGCAGCCAACTATCAAGCGATTGCGTCGGTCAATAGCAGCAACAATACGCTCACTGGGGGCACCTTCCCAACCGTCTACGCCGGCAACCCCTACCCAGTTTGGTATTACAGCAACGGTGGCGTTTCAGTCAGTGGTACGTTCGGTGGAATTGGCACTGTGTTTCTTAACGGCAGCGTAAGCATCAGCGGTGCGATGGCTTACGCCAACACCTCGTCAACAGCGGTTTTCATCGTTAATGGCAACCTTACGGTGAACGGTGGCGCGATGGTGGGGTACTGGTTTGTCACCGGAAACACCAGCATCAACAGCGGAGGTTTGGATATTACGCAAGGAGCATTAGTCACCAACACGATATCCTTCTCGGCGAACACAACTTCCGTGATGGACCCAACGGTCAAGAGCTCTGTGACCACCGGCAATCTTCTTCATCTTCCGGGTTACACCTGGAATACGAACGACTTCCTTGCCGGAACTTGGTCAGGCCCTTATACGGTTACGAGCCAATCGGATACGGGAACATTGGCAATTACTGTTTCAAATAGTGGCGTCGTTACCGGAACGACCCACGACGCTTCGGAAGGTAATGGCACCGTTACCGGAACTCTTACAAGCGCGGGCGTCTACAACGCCACCTATGTTTACAGCGGTTCCACCTGGACAGCAAGCGGAACAATGACCCAGAGCGGCGGGGTCTTAACCGGGGCTATCACGGCAACGTGCAGCAGCATTGGAACCTACACTGAAAACGTCTCACTGACCTACTAAATTGGAACGGCGCAACCTTGGGACCTCAGCGCCATCCCAAAGTTGCGCCATTAAAGAAAGAGTGGACTAAGCAGTCTTCTTTCTTCGGATCAGACCCACAAGTCCGATCGCTAGCAGGCCCATGGAGGCAGGCTCAGGAACCGGCTGGCCGTTTACCTTCGGTCCGGACTGAAGCTTCAACTGGCCGTTCTCAGAACCGATCACGGCTCCGTTAACGACGCCGCCACTAACCGTGATGTTTCGATTTACAGCAAGGATCGTTCCATCAACGGTAGAGTTGCCGTTGAAGTTGATATCCTGGCCGGTGCCCTCGAAGTTCCACAGGATGTGGTTAGCGGTAAGGCCGCCCGTAAGCACCATCTGCGAGCCGCCGCCAAGCGTCATGCCACCCGTCACGTCCACAACAACAAAGCTGTTAGCCGCCCCGTTCAGGGTCAGCTTGGAGCCACCTTGCATCTGGACATTTCCCTTAACATCAAGAACGTTCAAACCGCTTCCAAAGTTTAGATTGGCAGAGTTGTTGATGCCGTTCAATGTTTGTGTGGCCGCATCGTTGGTCGCTATCATCGAGGCGTTCATGGCTGCCTGAGAAGCTGCCGCCAAGCTGACTAGACTGTTGGTGCCGCTGACGCTGCTGCCGCCGCTAATATTAACGGAGGAACTGGGGTCAACTGCCAAGTTGCCAAGAATGTGGCCACCGCCCGAAAAATCGAGCGAACTGTTTGGCCCGACCGCCACGTTGCCCGTCACGACGGTGTTGCCGCTGCTCATGGTCATTTGAGTGCTGCCGAGACCAAAAACAGAGTATTGGCCGGCCGCGCCTAGGTTAGGAATAGTCTGGGCGAAACAGGCGCTGCCTGATCCCACCAAGATCGCGAGTATAAGAATTGTACGTTTCATTGGATTCCTCAACTATCGAAAAGATAGATATCGAAAGGAACCCAAGCAATTACTTAGCCAAAATTTTGAGGTTGGGCAAATACGGCATTTTTCACAGTGAGGAATCCAACTTCACCAGTACTCGTATTCTCTGACGAGTGCCCAACTTGATCTCTATTACTTCACAGGTTGTGCCAAAGGGTGCAATCGCACATAATTCCCAGCAATTTGGATTCAACCATTAGAAAGGTGAGCGGGCCTGTTTTAAGCCCAACCCTGGAGCGCTGGCCCGGCAAAAGCCTAGGTAACCGAGTTTCGCCAGTAAACAGTCCTCGTAAGCTGGCAGGTGTGGCTGTTGGCGGTATCCGTGGAAGTCCCCATAGCGGCGCCTGTTCGAGTTAGATCCGTCGCATGGATCGTGTAAGTAACCGAGTTGTTAGCGTTGATCGTGTAGGTGAAATTGTCGATCAGAAACCAGTTATAGATGTTCGTGTTGCCGTTGTAATAGGTGAAGTTTGTGATCGTGTGGGGAGAATCGGGGTTGGCAGGACCGACCATATCCGCTTCCCAAAGGTAGCTGCCTCCATTCGGATATTTCCCGGTGTTATCGGAAAAGAATATGTACCGGGTTAATCCTGTTCCCCAATGAACGGCGCCACTGGAGCAACTTGAGGGAGTGTAAGAACTGTATGACCCGAATTGATTATAAGAACTGCCATTTGCCGGCATTACGCACTTAAGCGAAGTCGCGCTCAGCAACGGGAGGCCCCTCGAAACGGTGGTACAGCTTGTGGCGTTTTGGATCGAGTTTTCCAAGAACCGATCCAGGTCTCTTACCTGGCCTTCGACTTTGTTTAACTCAAGCGCGTTGGCGGTTCGCCAGGTGGATTGAACGTACAGCATTCCGCAGAGCCCAAAAATAATGGCGAAGATGGTTGAGGCCACCATCATTTCGACCATGGTGAAGGCGCTGGTGCGCTTACGGTGCATTCGCTTCATTCCATCATGAATTATCGGTTCAAGTTTCGCGCATAGAGAGCCTTGGTCACAGGTTGCTAGGATTCTGGGTTTCTAAGATTCGTAGGAAAGAGGGAAGGTCCAGGGTTGGTAAGATTCTATGGTTCATAGGTTTGGATCAGAAGCCTAGAAACTCAGAACCTTAGAAACTTAAAACTTCGCTAGAAACCTAGATAGCTAGAAACCTATCCGCTACCCGCTACCCCCCGCTACCCGCTACCCGCTACCCGCTACCCGCTACCCGCTACCCGCTACCCGCTACCCGCTACCGGTTTTGACTTTCGACTTTCGACTTTCGACCTTCGACCTTCGACCTTCAGACCATCCCCCCATCCCCCATCCCCTATTCGACTTTCGTCTTTCGACTTCCCGTCTTCTATCGTATAATCCCTATACCAATGAGCGACCGAGTTTTAGTCTTCGACACCACCCTCCGCGATGGCGAACAGAGCCCCGGCGTGCGCCTTTCGATGCCGGAGAAACTGGAGATTGCGCGATTGCTCGTGGCAATCGGAGTTGACATCCTGGAGGCCGGCTTCCCAATTAGCTCGCCTGGCGACTTCGAGAGCGTCAACACCCTCGCCAAAGAATGCAAAGGAATCACCATTTGCGGACTCACCCGCGCCCGGGAAAAGGACATCGATTGCGCAGCGGAAGCCCTAAAACTCGCTGAGCGAAAACGCATTCACACCGGTCTAGGTGTCTCCGATAACCACCTTCAATTTAAGCTAAAAATGTCCCGTGAACAGGCGCTCGAAACCGGCGTAAACGCCGTCAAGGTCGCCAAGAAATACACCGATGACATTGAGTATTTCATGGAGGACTCCGGCCGGGCCAACCGCGAATACGTTTACCGAGTGGTGGAAGCAGTTATCAGCGCTGGCGCCACCACCATAAACGTGCCCGATACGACCGGCTACAGCACCCCCGGTGAATACGAGGCCCTGATCCGAGGCATTATTGAGAATGTCCCCAACAGCGATAAAGCCGTATTTAGCTGCCACTGCCACAACGATCTCGGCATGGCAACGGCGAACACGCTGGCCGGCATTTTGGGCGGCGCTCGCCAGGTTGAAGTCACCGTGAACGGGATTGGCGAACGAGCCGGAAATACAGCGTTGGAAGAGGTCGTGATGGCACTTCGGATCCGCCAAGATCTTTACAAGGCCGACACCGGCGTCGATTCCACTCAGCTTCTTAGGTGCTCTCGACTGGTTTCCCGCCTTACCGGCATGATGGTTCAGCGCAACAAGGCAGTTGTGGGCGCAAACGCCTACGCCCACTCAAGCGGCATCCATCAGGATGGCGTGCTCAAGGAGCGAAGCACCTACGAGATCATTGATCCCCATTCTGTTGGGGCTGAAAAGAGCGAGATTATCCTTACCGCCCGCTCCGGACGCCACGGCCTTCGCCACCGTTTTGCCGAGCTTGGATTTGCCTTTAATGAGGAGCGATTCGAATCCCTCTACGAGGAGTTCCTAAAGATGGCGGACACCAAAAAGGAGATCGACGAGACCGATCTCCGTCAACTCGTTACGCTGAAATAGGACTCTGAGCCCCTTCCCTCCTGCGCGCAGCGGAGGGGGAAGGGGTTGGGGATGGGGGTTCCGGGATCCCCCATTAACCGCGAGAAATTGAATCCAAGTTTCGTTCGAACCCGTAATGGAGGTTGTCCATTCGGGAAATCGCATTAAGAATTTTTTCAAGTCAAGAATATTAGGCGTCCTGGTCGGCGCTATCTTTAGCGGAATCCTGCTTGCGGTCTCTATGCCGCCGATTGGGCTCTCTTTTGTTGGCTGGTTTGCCCTTGTGCCTCTATTCTGGGCCGTGTCTGGCACGCGGTTTCTTTATGGCGTTGTTGGTTCACTCGTCACCGCCCTTTCAGGTGCGCTTTATCTACTTTTCGGCGTTTCTAGAACTTTTAAGGGTGAGCCAAACTGGGTTTACGCTGGCTATCTACTTTTCGGGCTTATGCTCTTTGTCATCGCGGGCACCTTCGCGGAGATGAAGGTCATTCGCTTCCGCCATATCCCCCTCCTGGCCGCTCTAGCTGTGTGCATGGAGTCGGCAATGATGGTGGTCCTTCCGGTCCACATTGCCCTAAGCCAATATCGCAATTCCGGTGCTCTGGTGTTGGCTTCAATAGGCGGGATTTGGGCAGTTTCTTTTCTTCTCTGGGTAACGGTCTTCTTGCTCGCCAAGTTTGCTAGGCAACCAAAAACCACCTCTATTCCGGCCATCGCGTGGTGCGCGGTAATGGCGCTATTTTCGAACCTTGTCGCCTTGCCACAGGCAAAGCCAGGCTCATTAACGGTTGGCACCGTTCAAACCCAATCCGTTGAACTGAAAACCCTTGCCGCGTTAACGGACAAGGCTTCTCGAGCTGGGGCCAGCATTGTGGTCTGGCCGGAGCTGAGTTCTATCTCCATCGCCCCCGGCGGCAATACTTCTGATTTGGTTGAGCTTTCAAAACGTCCCGACGAACCCGCCTTCGTGACCACCTTTGAGGACGCCGCAAAGCCAAAGCCGCATAACGTAGCGGCCCTTTTTTGGCAGGGCCAAGAATCTGCGCGTTACTTCAAACGAAAGCCCTTCGCGGGTGAAGCGACCCTTCATCAGGCGGGTGATAAAGCAGTTGTGGCGAGTTGGACTACTCCAATCGGCCTCAACATCTGTTTCGATTCCACCTATCCAGCAGTTTTGCGCGAGACAGCCAATTCACCTGGCGTTGGATTGATCGCCTTGCCCACCGAAGATCCTCCCTCCGCGAACGGCGTCGTCCAGGCCATCCATTCTGCCTACACCCCCTTTCGTGCCGCCGAACTCGGCATCAGCATCGCCCGGGCCGATATCACCGGCTACTCCATGATCGTGGGCTCGGACGGGCGTATTCTTGCGGAAAGCGGCCTCAAACCGGATAGCATCCTCGTCACATCGGTGCCACCTCCTCGGGACACGTTTTACAAGCAATTCGGAGATTGGTTTCTTTATCTCTGCTATCTGAGCACGTTCGGTTGGATTGGCAGAAGGCTTATTGCCTTGAGAAGACGAAATGGTGTGAGAAGCCAAGGCGATCTAGATAGCGATTTGGCTGGACATCCAATGAAATGCCTAAAACGTTAGGGCGAGACGAACCGCAATCCGCATTGCTGGTGCAGAGTTGCCAACTTACAAACGGGTTCAAATAGCGAAGCGTTGTCATCCCGAAACGAGGCTAAGCCGAAGTGAGGGACGAGGACTGCCCAATCTATTTCCGGTAAATCGTACAAGTCTCCGAAAGCCTAGCGTGGCTTTAAGGAAACTTGAACGATTTGCCTTTGAAGAGAAGGGCATCTCGCATCTCGCTTCGCTCGATGTGATAACGCTCGCGGACTCGCTATCTGAACCTGGCCGGGGTGGCCCCGTCCCCATTGTCGCGCAGACATTTTGAAATCGGCTCGGTTCAAAAAACTTTATGAACCTCTGCAAGTTCCCAGGTCCAAAGGACCGAAGCATGTTAGCCCAGTCATAGCGACTCCCGTCGCGCAGGGCTGGGTTGGGGCCATCCCTAAAACCTTTCCGAAGGTCTGAAGGACCGCGACAAAAAATCCATTAAAGGACTGGGCCGGGAGTTACCCCGGCCCGATGTTGAACCGATCAAGAAAAGCTTCTGGCCGTTCGTTTTCCCTGCAGCCGGTCGGACAGAGCGGCCAACCAGAGAAATAGCCCGTTGAGAAATGCGAGCACAAAGGCATTTACGAGAGCCATTCTTACAGCACCAACCATTTGCCTTTTCAAGCTATTCGAAAAAAACATGGCGTCGAATTTTTCCGAGCTCACAGCAGATGCGTAGTGGTCAAACTCTTCTCGCAGGTCGCGCAGCCCGGCTTCTGCCGCCGCTCCGTCTCGCCTCCAAATCGCGACTGCGTCAACTCCTGGTTCGGCCGGATCCAGGTCAACGATATCTCTAGTGTTAACTGATACGGGCATCCCCCAGACCATGTAGGCGTTGACTTGCCGGTTAAGTACCGGCACCAAGGGTGCCTTGCTTTCGGGCAAGCCATTGTTGGCCCGATAGACTGCGCCGAACGGAACCGGCTTACCTTCCTCCACTGCCATCCGTGCGGCATGTGCATAAGCCAACTCCCCACGGATTTGCTCTCTTTGGTCCAAAATTGCCAGCTGCGCTGACTTCGAACTCGCGGCATTTGGCGCACCAAACCCAACCCAGGCCGCCAAACAAGCGCTCGAAATCGATAGGACAAGAAGGGCCGCGATCATTGGAGTCAAAAGCCATCTTCGAGACCTAGCCACCATAGCAAGAAAGGTGACCAATGAGAGTGCTTGTAGGCCCCTGGAAACTGGATACCAGTAGAAGTGGCGCCCTGGCAAGTACAAGGCCACGAAGAGGACCGTCGAAGCCACCAGTAAGAGAAGGGGCAACCACACCAGCTTCCAGGCAGATTTGGTGTTAACGCCGGTGTGCTGGCGAACCAGCTCCCCGGCAACAACCTCTGACTCGCCAAATCGCTGGACTGCTAATCTGCTGGCGCCTTCCTCCGCGAGACCCTGAGCCATAAGCTCCTTTTGGGCTATCGTTAGATGCGCCCGCATCTCGTTAATGATTTGCGTGCGCCTATCGCTGGAAATCCGCTGCTTCAGCTTCTTTTCAATCGCCAGCAAATATTGGTCAATGGGTGTACTCATACAGCGTCTACCTGGGCATTCAAAGTGGACGCATTAAGCACGGAAGCCACCGCGCCGGAAAACGCAGACCATCTCTTGCTTCTCTCCGCAAGCTCAGTTAGGCCACTTTCGGTAATCGCGTAGACCTTGCGCGGAGGATCGCCATCCTGGATTTCCCAATTCCCTTCAACCCAGCCTCTTTCTTCCAACTCATGAAGAATCGGATAAAGTTGGCCCTCGCCAAGCTTTAGCACGTCCTGCGAAAGCTCCCGTATCGCCTTTCCAATGGCGTACCCGTGCTTTGGCCCATCCTTTAACACTGCCAACACAAGCGCCTTTGTATCTGTTCTGTAACTCATCTATGCCCCTTATGATCATTATACATCATCACAAGATGTACATCGCTATGACTCTGAAAGTTTCTAGGTTCTAAGTCTCTGCGTTCATGGGTTCCTTCACGTAGACTGGCCCCTTTTTCCTTCCCAGGCCCGAAGGGTCGTTCTTCCTATAGCCCATGGGTGAGCGGCTCCGGCCGCGAGCCCTGGGTAGCGCGCCACCAAACATCCGGAGCCCAGAATGGGCGGCATAAATCCTCCTCCAACGAGCAGGGTTCGTCGTATTCAATCTGGCCTTCCATAACGATTGAAAATAACCGCTCGGCAATGCCTGATGGGTGATCGCGAAATATTCCGCCCCTACAGGGCTTCGGCGTAAACGGAATCCCACCCAGGGCTCGCGGCCAGAGCCGCTCACCCATGGGCTATAGGAAGAACAACCCTTCGGGCCTAGGGATCAGACTTTCCACCCTGTGAACCTCCAACGTCTGAAAACCCAAAGCCCAGAAACCTAGAAACCTAGAGTCTTTTGAACCCTAAACAGCCCAATCCAGTCCAAACTAATACAGATGGCCACTATTGCTGCGGTTAACCCCGCGCGGATAGACCAAACCTTGGCAACCACCCAAAGACTCGTGATGCGCTTTGGGTGGAATGCCACCTCCTACCAAATCGTCAACCCCAAGATCCGGCACTGGTTCTCGCGGGACGGCGATGCCGTCGTCGGTTACGTCAAAAAGAATGGTGTCCGCGTGGTTGCCGGCGCGCCCATCTGCGCCGAAGAAAAACTTGAACAAGTCATAGAGGAGTGGGAAAAAGATTGCGAACGAGCAGGAGATAAAGTTTGCTATTTCGGCGCGGCGGGCCGCGTTGAATCCTTCCTTCGAAAAAAAAAGGGCTATTCGGCGGTAGTTCTCGGGGCGCAGCCGGTTTGGACGCCGCAAGAGTGGATTGAGAAAACCGAAAGTGACCCCTCTCTACGGGCGCAACTGAACCGCGCCAGAAACAAAGGAGTGACCGTCGAAGAATGGCCCGCCGCCAAAGCGACTAACAACGCGGATCTGCAGCGCTGCCTACAAGAGTGGCTCACCACTCGCGGCCTGCCACCACTTCATTTTCTAGTGGAACCCGAAACCCTGGCAAACGTGGGAGACCGCCGCATTTTCGTCGCTCTCAGGAACCAAAAGGCCGTAGGTTTTACTGTTCTCGCCCCTGTTCCCAAACGCAACGGCTACCTCACCGAACAGTTTCCCCGAGGCAAGAACGCCCCTAACGGCACTGTGGAACTCCTCATCGATACGGCGGTGCGAGCGGCGGGAGAAACAGGGGCGGAGTACGTCACTATGGGGCTCGTGCCCCTCAGCACGCATGGGCACCAAATCCCAAACACGCCAACATGGTTAAAACTTATCCTTAAGTGGGTTCGGGCACATGGCCGGCGTTTTTACAACTTCGACGGCTTAGAATGGTTCAAAACGAAATTCCACCCAGAAGAATGGGAGCCGATCTACGCCATCTCAAAGGAAGAACATTTCTCGCCAAGAACCCTCTATGCAATTGCGGCTGCCTTCAGCGATGAATCGCCGATCGTTGCTGTAGGCAAGGGCCTCGGGCGTGCGGTAGCCCAAGAGGCGAAATGGCTGTTTAAGCGTTAGCCGACCAAGGCATCGAACTGCTGCTGAAAAACACGGTGAACATACTCGGCCACGCCGATTCGCTCTTCATGAGTCTCCGGCATAAAGCAGAAGCCGGTCACGTACATTCCCTGCTCGCCTGGGTGGCTATAAAGGACCTTGCCTTTCACAGCCAAGGGATCATCGCCGTCGCGACCGATGTGTAGAACCAAAGGCTGATCAACGGGGACATGCTCTTTAGATCTAAGCTGAACTCCGCCTAAGCCGATGTCGGCTATCATAACTCGCACGGGCTCCTGTTCGTCTGCAATGTACAGCATCGCGCACTCGAGCATTTCAAAGCGAGCATATTTTCGATTGTCGTTCATGTAGGGTCCGTTCATTTAGATCACCACTGGCAAAAAGCCCATTGTTATTCTTGGTAACCAATGTCGGGATTTACAGGGTTGAGAGATAGCTTAAAAGACTATAAGCATGCTTTGACCTAAATAGAACTTCGCGTGCGGCGAGCTCTCCCGCTTTTCCGAGAGCGAGTCCTCCGAGAGCGGCCTTCGTCGAAACGCCGACTGGGAACCAGTTTGTTCGAAAGCCACTAATCATTCGGATGACTACCAATGCTAGGTTTCCTGCCTCTCTCACGCTAACTCTAATCCCTAGAGCCGAAATGACGGCTTTAGGAATTAAAGGGCTTGAGTTTTGCCGAGCGATGGCGTAGAATATATACACGTCCCCTGCAGTTCGCTGCAGGGCTCCCGCTGACTTGATCGGCGGGGTTTCTTTTTGAGAACATCGCGGTTCAGCTCATCGAGGATGCGATCGATGGCGTGGCTGACATTGTGTACGTGATTTCGGCGGATACAGATCTCGCGCCTCCTATTCGGGTCCTCCAGCGCAAATTCTCTTCGATTGAATATGTGCCAGTCGCACCGCCGAAGCGCCGGCACCCGAGTGAACTTATGCAGCTCGGCAAACGCAATCTGCAGGTTTCAGAAATTGCGCTCGAAAGAAATCGTTTATCTGAGATCATCACAGACGCGGCCGGACCTTCACTTCCCCGCCGGAATACGCTCTGCCTACAAAGCCATAGATTGCCTTAGTTTTCTTTGAAACTGATGACTGGTTCGAACCTCAGGATCCTAACGTAAAAAAGAACGTGGCCCCTTTACCGGGCGCTGCATCCGCCCACATTCTGCCTCCGTGCCTCAAAACAATCCTCTGAACGTTCACCAAGCCAATGCCTGTGCCCGGATAATCTGAATCTCCGTGAAGGCGTTCGAATGGACGGAACAGTTTCGAGGCATATTTCATATCAAATCCCGCCCCGTTATCTCTCACGAAATAGACATTCTCTCCGTTTTCGTTCCCCGTTCCAATTTCAATACAGGGATCCGAAACCTTGCCAGTGAACTTCCAGGCGTTCTCTATAAGGTTCTCTAGGGCCGCATAAAGTAGGTTTCTATCCCCGAAAATAGGCAAGGATTCCGGAATCTGGACGTCCACGTTCCTGTTCGGCTCACGGGTCCGCAGATTCGCGATAATATCCTGCGATAACGTCGCCAAATCAAGATTCTCAAACACAAGCTCAACCCGAGCCAGCCTCGCGTATTGAAGCAGGTTATCGATCAGCTTCGACATTCTCTGGCTGGAGTCAAGTATCCGCGTTAGGTTGTCCTTCCCTTCCTCATCCAGCCGCTCCATTTGCTCAAGCAGCAATATCTGGGAAAAGGTGGAAATGCTTCGCAGTGGCGCGCGCAAATCATGCGAAACCGAGTAGCTAAACGCCTCCAGTTCCTTGTTGGCAAACTCAAGTTGCTCGGTTCTTTCAAGCACTCGTTCCTCAAGCTCTGCCGCCAAAGCTTGATACTTGCCCTCGCTTTCCACGATGGCTTGCTCGGCCGCCTTGCGCTCCGTAATGTCCCTGAGGAACGCATTGAAAACGACACGACCCTCCGAGGTAACCCTTGAAATCCCGACCTCGGCCGGGAAGCGTTCACCATTTTTACGAACTGCCCCAACCTCGATCGTCCGGTTCAAAATCGACGGTTTTCCTGCCTTGATGTATCGTTCGAAATCGGCTTTGTAGGCTTCGTTATTCTCGGGAGGAATGATAAAGTCGAAAACCTTTTTACCGACGACCTCCTCGAAAGTCCAGCCGAAAATCTTCTCTGCCTTGCCTTCCCAGTAGAGAATGTCGCCGTGCTCAGTGATCGATATTACGGCGTCTAACGAAGACGCCACGATAAGCCTAAACCGCTGGGTCGCTTCGCGACGGTGCTCAGCCTCCTGCTTGGCCTCACCATAGAGCCTTGCGTTTTCGATGGCTAAACTGGCCCGGCTCGTCATTTCCTCCGCGATTTTGAGGGTCTCTTCGTCGTACCGCCCCATCTCGCTGGAGATGTAGCTGATCGTTCCCAAAACAGTTGATTGGGCCTTTATCGGCACGATCATAACGGACTTGATCTGCGCCCCTTTTAGAAGCTTTAGATGCTCTTCATCACGCGCCGCCTTCTCGATAAGCTCCTCAGGAACATCGTGCATGAGAAACGGTTTCCCTTCTTTTATGACCCGGGCTTCGGCCGAATCTTCCTCTTGGACCCTGGGATATTTTTTCTCCATCTCCAGAGCCCACTGGATCTTTTCGGGGTCACGATGGGCGAGGGCAATTCTTCTCTTTTCGCCGGAGGGTTCAATCATGGAAACCACAACCCAATCGGCCAAATGCTCTGCCGCGGCAGTCGCCACACGCTGTAAAGTGGCTTCAAAATCCAGTGAAGAAGCCAAGATAAGGTCAGCTTCGTATAGAAACCTCTGCGCTTCCTCGCTGCGTTTTGCTTCCGTGATGTCGCGGGAGTGTGCGGCAAAGCCAAGCACTTTTCCGTCTGGATCGAAATCCGGAACGAAGGTCGCATCGATGTGCCGAAGGCCGGCATGCTTGTAATGAACCTTGATTTCGAAGGAGACTTTTTCGCCCTTTAAAGCGCGCAGGGCATACGGTTCTACAACTTCAAAACCGTCAGGCCCAAGGACCTCGGCCATAGTTTTGTCGCAAACATCCGCTGCCGGAAACCCGAACCAATCCTCATAGGCTTTATTCGCGTATTGGTAGCGTAAGTTTCTATCGACGTAAGACAGCAGATCACCGGCGGAATCCGCCGTAAACCTAAGAATGCCTCCGTCTTTTTGCCAAACACCTTTCATGAGCGCCGCAATTATCGCTAGCCAACATTGGGACAGCGAACGCTTAGAAAAGAAACTTTTCGCGCGAGGCTACCTTAAAGAATTCTAAGCTAAATTAGCTGTGCTCTGCTGTGATGATTTAATAGGACAGCGTAGGCGATCAGATGCCGTAGGTTGGCTTCTTCAGCCAAGCCTTGGGCACGGGGCGGATCCCGGATACCACTGCCGCAAACTCGGCGCTCTTAAGGGTAGAAGTCGAAATCGTGAGCCGAACAATGCCATGCGGAGTTTTCAGCCTCACTACGTGAAGGTTTGGCAATTGCGTCTTCTGCTTCTTGGGAGCTCGAAACTTCCACGCAGAGTGTCGGTGGCGAATGTTCTTCGCATTGTTTGCTTTCTTTCCGCTTACTTGACAGATGTTCGCCATTGCTTTACCTTAGGCATCCACTGGGGACGCAGTCGAAGATTATACCTGAGCCATTTGCCGCTTGCTATCGGGTAGTGTCTCAGCTTGAATCTCGGGATTTAAAGTGTTCAACCTCGCTGCTACGCGGCCTCGGCTCAAGCTATTCTGAACGATCTTGAAAGTTGATTTACAATGGCAAAACTCGTCTTTGGAATGCACGTGTCTTTGGATGGCTACGTCGACCATATCAAGTTGGGACCGCCGTCGCCCTCGGCCTATCTTCACTTCATCGAGCATGTGCGCGGCCTCACGGGCTTCATTTATGGTCGCAAGCTATACGAGATCATGAGCTATTGGGAAGAAGACCTTCCCGATTGGGACGCAACCGATCACGAGTTTGCGGCGGCCTGGCGGAGCACGCCAAAGTGGGTGGTGTCGCGTTCGCTTAAAACGGTTGGCCCCAACGCCACGTTGATCTCGGAGGGCATCGAGCCGGCAATACGCAAATTGAAGGCTGACCTGGATGGCGAGATCGACGTTGGCGGCCCAGTCCTGGCGCAAAGCCTGACCGAGGCCGGTCTGATCGATGAATATCGACTCTATCTCCGCCCCGTCGTGCTTGGGAGTGGCACGCCATTCTTCGCGGGCCCGACGCCGCCGCTCCACTTGGTGGCCAGCGATCTCATCTCCGAGGACCTGATTCGCTTGACGTATATTCCCGCTTAATTGCCCAACTCTCTCGAAGGAGTGATAGACGATAAATTAAGCTTTAGATTGCCACTTTTGAATGTTTTTTCACCCGCGCCTCTCCCGGTTCGCGGACTCACCGACCTCTCCATCCGGGAGAGATTTGTGGCTACGAAAATGCCCAGGGTGACTTATTTGAACGCCCATTCGCGAAGACTGCACTCCTCGTAGGATACTGTGAAGTCAGATGAGCGGCAAATCTCAACTAGGCCATGTTCGATCCTTCACCGTTAAAGGCTACCGCTCCATTAGGCGCCTCGACATCGCCTTCGGCGATGTAAATGTGGTGACCGGCCCGAACGGCTGTGGCAAGAGCAATCTCTTCAATGCCTTCAGGTTGGTGAAGTCCGCAACCGAGGGCCGCCTGTCAAGGTCGATTGCCGAAGAAGGCGGCATGGGGTCGGTTATGTGGGCCGGAGTTCGAGACAAAGGCCCCGGCCGCACAAGCATTGCCTTGGAAGCCGAACCCTTTGAATATGAGCTGGAATTGGGCATTCGCCCCATGAGTGAGTTTCCCGTTTTCCCTCACGACCCACAGATAAAGGCAGAAAAAGTGAAACTGGCGCGCAAGGTCATGGTCGACCGCAAGAGTTCGATCGCGAGGATTTACTCGTCCCAAGGTCGCGCCCTGGATAGGATCGACCTTTTGGATTCCGAATCGATCTTCGCCCAGATCGGTGACCCCGAAGACTTTCACTACCTTTACACCCTGAAGGAAATGGTCGCTAGGTGGACCTTCTATCACGAGTTCCGAACCGACGCCGATTCGCCCATTCGCCGTCCTTGCATTCCCACCTTTTCCCCTAGGCTCAGCGACAGCGGCGACAACTTGGCCGCCATCATGCTCCTGATTCAAAAGCAAGGCGAAATCGATAGAATGGGGGAAATACTTCATGAGGCGTTTCCAAGCAGCACTTTTTATTCAAACGGAACGGAGCTTGAAATGAAAGTCGATGGGGTTTACAGGGCATTCGGTGCCAAAGAGTTCTCGGATGGCACGCTCAAGTTTCTTGCCTTGGTGGTAGCGTGCTTTGCTCCGCGTCCCGCGCCGCTTATGGCGTTCAACGAGCCAGAAACCAGCCTTAATCCTGGTGTGTACGGGGCGCTGGCCGATGCCTTTGCCCATGCGTCCCAATACAGCCAACTTTGGGTGACTACCCACTCCGAAGCATTAAACACCGCTCTTCAAGATCGGCTTGGCTGCAAGGTGATCAGGCTAGATAAGGTCGACGGTGAAACGCTGATAGCCGGAACCCGAAAAGGGAGTTTTCACTTCGAGGACGAAGAAGATTAAAGCGCCAATAGCACAAGCTTTGGCAGCCTTTCAGCGATCTGAACCGCGTTCAACGCCGCCCCCTTCAAAAGCTGATCGCCAGCCACAAACATAGAAATCGCGGAAGGGTGCGACAAATCCCGCCTGATGCGGCCAACCAGCACGTCGTATCCGCCCGAAGCCTCTAACGGCATTGGAAAATGGTTGCCTTCCCGGTTATCCACAACCTTAACTCCCTCGGCGGAAGAAAGCACAGAGCGAACTTGATCCTCCGTTGGCGCGGCACCCTCAAACTCAACTGTAATGCTCTCGCTATGAGCCCGCAAAACAGGAACGCGAATGCAGGTCACGTTTAGCTTCAAATCTGGCATGTCCAGAATCTTCCGGCTCTCCTGCATCACCTTCCACTCCTCTTCATTAAAGCCGTAATCGTTTATGGGAGTGTTGTGGCTGAATAGGTTAAAAGCATAGGCGTGGGGGAAGACTTCGGGCTTAGGCTCACCCCCGCCCAATACCTGTCGAGTCTGGTTTTCCAGCTCCTCCATTGCTTTGGCACCCGCTCCGCTTGCGCTTTGATAGGTGCTTACGATCAGCCGATCTATGGTTCCAAGTTTGCGCAAAGGGGCAACCGCCATAAGCATGATAATCGCGCTGCAGTTCGGGTTTGCGTAAAGCTTGGTTTCTTCGTTAATCAAATGCCCATTGATTTCAGGCACAACCAGTGGCACGTCCGGATCCATTCGGAATGCGCTGGAGTTATCGATAACGGTCGCGCCACGCTTGATCGCCTCCTTGGCGAAATGCTTTGAACGCGTGGCTCCTGCGCTGAAAAAGGCGATGTCAACGCCTTCAAAAGATTCGGGTGTTACAGCTTCGATCGTGTAGGTTTTGCCCCGAAAAACCTGCTCCTGCCCCGCCGAACGCTCGCTTGCAAGCAGCTTTAAATCGGTTATTGGCATTTTTCGGTCTTCGAAAAGCTTCAAAAACTCCTGGCCAACCGCTCCCGTGGCACCCAAAACCGCAACTGATAATCCGCTCGACACGAACCTATGTGTACCTCAAATCCGACTATCGAACAGAGGTAGTTAATGCTGTTAAATCCTAACCCGGTGATTAGGTTCACCTCCAAAAAGCTGGATTGCACTACCTTCTGGGCCAGTTAGGCCTAGAAAACTTGAGAAGGCGGAAAACATGCACATGCATATAAAACAGTTGGTTTCCTGTTCTTGGCAAAACAAACGTAGAATAGTTTAAAAGCCTTCAACATCTGCCGGAAAAGCCGGAACTTTATTCCGCAAAAATCTTCCAGATTGACAGGGAAATCGGTAAAACAAAAAAGGGAGAACTATTGGAACAGCCGAGCTTAAGATTTGAGTTTGAATCGTCGCCGTTGAACGGCACGATGGTTAAGAAAGAGCTGTTTCGCGGCGAGGCCATCCAGGTCGATTCCTACCAAGGGACAGTCAAGAAAACGTTGCAGGCCCGCCTAAGGCTAGGCCCCGAATCGCTCGCCATTTTCCTTATGAGAGGCGGGACGGCCCTCATCTGGGGTGAAGCGGATAAGCGCTGGTTTGTCATGCCGCCCCAAAGCGTGACCTACATCCGCGGGCCCGTCACCTTCCTAATGAGCTTTGCCAGAATGGATCAGAAGCTGGAAACCATCGCCTGGCACGGCAAGAACACGCCCCTGTTGAACGATTGGCTAGAAAAGCAAAGAGTGCGCAGCACAAAGGGCGATAGGCCACGTGTGCTAGCAACGATGCCCTACAACCCGATTTTCCAAAGCGTTGTTCAACGATTTGATGATGCCTGTGGCGGGAACCCTGAACTGATGGAGCCGCTTACAGTTTCGGTGATGTATGAAATGCTTCCGCGACTTGTTCGCAGCCGCAGCCGTCTTGGGCTTGCCCCCGTCCCGGCGGATCTACCCGTAAATATTTCCCAACTGGTACAGCAAGTAAGGCAGCGGCCGGATGTTGGCTGGCCATTAAAAGAAGCGGCCGATTTGGTTGGCTACTCGCCCTTCCACTTCTCACGCGTTTATAAATCCTTAATCGGCTATGGATTTCACGAGTTTGTGGACCGTTGCCGCACCGAGCACGCCGTCGATATGCTCTGCACAAGCGATACACCTATCGATGTAGTAGCCGCTGCCTCTGGTTTTGGCACCACGCAGGCCTTGCGTGAATCGGTGAAGGAATATCTTGGCCTCGTCCCTTCTGAGCTGAGAACCAGTCCGGACGAATACGATCTAGTGCGCTAGCTTAAGCACAAATTTTTGGACTGGCGTAGACCGCCAGTCCAAATCCATTCATAGCCGCATAGACTACTGAATGACGATCGCGATCTGAGGGCTGTATTCGCCGACTGCAACCAAGGGGTTGGAGACCCAGGCGTAGTAGCCATAGGCCGGGTAGTAGTAGGCTTGGTAATACTGATTCGAAGTCGAGTCGAAGACCCAAACCAATACCGCGCCCGCAGGCTGGGAGCCAAAAACAAAACCCGCATAGCACGAGAACTGAGCAGTTTGGTAGGCAGGGCCTTCCATCCAGTGCTGATGCTCGAACCAGTCTCTTGGATGGCCGGCGCTACTGGGTCGAAGGCTGACGTTCCGAGCGTGGCCAAAACCGCCCGAGCCGCCGTGCATGCCGCGATGAGTGCCGGTATGCGTTCCGTGATGAGATCCGGAACTATGGGAAGAATAGCTGCCGGACCGCGCCGTGTTGTGGGAACCGCTTCCAGTGGAACCATGAGAAGGGCCGCTGGAGCTGCGGGTAGCGTGCGAAGCGCCGCCCGAACTGCGGGTGGCGTGGGAAGTTCCTCCGCTATGGCTTTGCCCGCCAGTATGGGACGTCTGCTTTTTTTGTTGGGCGTATGCGCCAGCGAAAGCTAGCAACAACAGGACACCTAGAGTTGACTTAAACATATACTTACCTCGAACGCAACTAGCATACACTCCGATGCCATGCATGCTTCTTAATCTTAGGTTAAAGTTCTCCGGAGTCTAGCCGATGCAACCAGGCAGGCTCTTTGCTTTGGGAGATTTGCACATTTGCATTGCCTCCGCCACAGCTTCTTCAAAGTTGTCAAATACTGGATAGTCTGTTTTTGGGGCCAAGGACGAATGGGACCGGGTTTTTCTTTAAGTAGTCGCGAAGTTCGTTGGAACTCATCGCCTTGAACTCTTTTATCTTCGCATTGACTTCGTAAAGGCCCAAAGCGAGTTGAGTTGGATAGAGCTCTAATATGGATGCTTTCACAAATGCATTCTAGCTTCATTCAACAAAGCATCCCTCCCGATTCGTTTAGAGGGGCTGGCAAAGGACTAACCGTAGGGCGCAGAGGTCCAACAAAGAGGGTTAAGAACAGGTTCTGACGCTCCGTACGCAAATCGACAAATCTTCGCATCGTCACAAGTGACATGGGCTCGATTTATCGATTTG
This sequence comes from Fimbriimonadaceae bacterium, assembly GCA_036502005.1. Taxonomy (GTDB): domain Bacteria; phylum Armatimonadota; class Fimbriimonadia; order Fimbriimonadales; family Fimbriimonadaceae; genus DASXZH01. The sequence continues at coordinate 34,289 of DASXZH010000069.1, read as the reverse complement.
CGCCTTGGGTGGATTGCATCGGTTACCAGGGCTCCGCTCGTTCGACTACGTCGAAACGCGCTTCGCCCTTCGCTAAATTATCCTGGCCGCCGGAGTTTTACGCCTTCGATTTCGCACAATTAACGAGAGAGCGCGAAGCTGTGGAGTGCGTCAAGCTTGCTTGCGCTTAAATCAGGCAGCTTACTGCCGCGAAAGGTGCGAACTTGGCGGAAGCAAGCTTCCTCGTTTTGAGCAGGAGCAAGCTCCCGCACTCCACAGCTTCGCAAGGTGGGGACCAAATTCAGTTTTCAAGCTGCGATTGCTGAAAAACTGGATGGATTTACCACGAAACCTTATCCAAAAACCTTACAAGTTAAGAATCCGAACCGCGGATTCCATATCTTTGTCGCCGCGGCCGCTTAAGTTCACGAGAACGGTGCTTCCCTTCGGGAAGCTGCCGGTGCGCAGCGGGACAAGGGCGTGAGCTGATTCAAAAGCCGGGATAATCCCCTCTTTTTCGGCCAACCACCGAAAGGCGGAAATAGCCTCGTCATCCGTAACCGATGTGTATTCCACGCGGCCGGAATCCTTTAAAAATGAGTGCTCGGCCCCGACGCCCGGGTAGTCCAAACCAGCCGAAACCGAGTGGGTGTTCATCACCTGCCCGTGCTCATCCTGCATCAAATAGCTGTAGGATCCGTGCAAAACACCCGGCGAACCGGCCGAAAGCGGCGCCGCGTGCTTGCCCGAAGGAATGCCCCACCCGCCTGCCTCCACTCCCATCAGTTTCACCTGCGAATCACCTACGAAGGCATTAAAGAACCCAATCGCGTTCGAGCCCCCGCCGACACAGGCAATCCCAACATCCGGCAATCGTCCGAGCCGGCTAAGGCATTGCTGACGAGCTTCGTCGCCAATCACCTTTTGGAACTCTCGCACCATGTAAGGGTAAGGATGCGGCCCAGCCGCTGTGCCAATCACGTAGTGGGTGGTTCGCACGTTGGTCACCCAATCCCGCATGGCCTCGTTGAGGGCGTCTTTAAGAGTCTTGGTCCCACTGGAGACGGGAATCACTTTGGCTCCAAGCAGCTTCATTCGAAAGACGTTTAGCTGCTGGCGAGCGCAGTCCTCCTCGCCCATATAGACTTCGCATTTCATGCCGAACAACGCGCAGATGGTGGCCGTGGCCACGCCGTGCTGCCCGGCGCCGGTTTCCGCGATGATTCTCTGTTTTCCCATTCGCCGCGCGAGCAGGCACTGGCCGAGCGCGTTGTTGATCTTGTGCGCGCCCGTGTGGTTTAGGTCTTCGCGCTTCAGCAAAATCCGGTAGCCGGTTTCCTCCGAGATCCTTTCGCATTCGGTTAGCGGTGTCGGCCTTCCGACGTAATCCCTTAACAACCCGTGAAACTCTTCGCGAAATGCCTCGCTCGCCCAAGCGGTGGTGAACTCCTTTTCAAGTTCTTCGAGGGCTGGGATCAAGGTTTCGGGAACGTACCGTCCACCATAGTCGCCAAACCGGCCGCGGGCATCGGGGGGAACTGAGATCATTAAGGTTAGTTTACGCGATGGAGTAACACGCGGGGCGGCTTGCTCTCTGGCCATTTGGAACAGAATCCATGCAGTACCAAGATAGATTGTGCGGTATTTTGCGGCGCAGAATAGGTTCAAGCCAAATTGAAAATTTTATTTTCTTCGTCCTTGGTGCGATGCTTTGTAGCTCTTAAGATGGCAGCCTTAAAGGGATCACATGGGCTTCCAAGGGAGCGAGACGTGGTAAACGATTTTAAAGGTTTAACCTTGTGAGTTATTTTGTAGAACCTCCTGTGCGACCGCGCGGAAGTCAGCCGCTGTTGCCTTACAATATTTTAAGCTAGGCGTGATCTCGCGCCGGGCTTACAACCGTTGAAACCCATGTAACACAGGAAAGCACCGATAGTTCAGGCAAGAAAACCAACTACCGGAGAACTGTAGAAAGGAGAATCTGAAATGAAACGATATGTAACACGACTCTTGACCCTTGGACTATTGGTGTCCTTCGCAGCCGTTCCCATGGCTTCCTTCGCCCAAGGCACCCATAAGACCACGAACGAAGCGTTCGGCCACGTCGGCCCTCGCCATATCGCCAAGCACACGAAGCGGATGCGACGCCACCACCGCCATCACCGCAAGGGCATGAAGACCATGCGCCGCATGAACAAAATGCATCGAATGGAAAAGAAGTAACTCGGTGCTTAAGAAGGCCGCCAACCCAACAGGGCTGGCGGCCTTTTCTTTGATGCCCTTCTGAATCCAAAATCAAAAATCAAAAATCAAAAATTGGCTCGGTTTTCTTCCACCCGCGCCTTCACCATCGCCGAAACGAGTTCATCCGAAGGAGGCTTCCCAAAAGGAAACTGGAAACCGCCCTTGGTGGTCTTAAAGCCCTTCAACTCTTCTGCAAAATCTCGCACCGTGTGCCCGGATATAGCGAGCAGTGGTTTTTAAATGCCGCCATGCTGATCACCATGCCGTTCTGTTTGTACATCGGAATGCCGTAGCTGATGCTTTCTACCGCCTCGGGCGCAGCGGCTTTGATCACTTTACGGAGGTGGGCAAGACAGGCCCGTGCCTCTTCGGAAGCGATTTGAGCTAAATAGTCATCCACGTTTGCGGTGGGCATGGCTCGAATTTACCGCGCCGATCAAGTTTCTATGTCTCTGGGTTTCTGTGTTTCTACAGGCGCCACAAATAATCCCCGTCCCACCTATCACCTATCACCTATCACCTATCACCTATCACCTATCACTTATCACATTTCACGTTTCACTTCGTAATAAACTAGTAACCGTGCGAGGAACTCTCCAAAAGCTCATACTCGGATGCTTGTTGGCCACAAGCCTGGCCGCACGCGCTGGTGCCGCAAGCGATCCGTTGCGCCCCGGCAAGAATGAGCAGCTAAACCTCGGCAAGCACGTAGCCGTCTATCTGCGAACCCATGCCAAAGTTCTTCCCTCGAGCGATCCGAGAGTTCAAGAACTGAGAGACGTAGGCAGCCGCCTCCTCTCAAACGCCGACTTCAAGGGCGATCCATGGGAGTTCAGCTTCGACGTCATCGACGACCCAAAAGTGGTCAATGCGTTTTCCATCCCTGGCGGCCCCGTTTTCGTCTACACGGGCCTTCTCAACCGGATCAAGACAGAAGATGAACTAGCCGGGATCATCGGCCACGAAATGACCCACGTGCTCCGCCAGCACTGGGCCTATGCCTATGCCGATAGCGAAAAGCGAAACCTGCTCCTCAACATTGGCCTCTTTGCTCTTCACGCGAACTACACCCTAGGCGACCTCACCAGCATGGTGAACGAGCTCTACGACCTCAAGTATTCGCGCAAGGATGAAACCCAGGCTGACGAAGGCGGCCTCCAGATGATGGTTGCGGCAGGCTACAACCCACAGGGCATGGTCGATGTGTTTACGATGCTAGCGGCTCTCGGTAAGGGAAAAGAGCCGCCCGAGTGGTTAAACGACCACCCCGATGACGGGCACCGCGTGAAGCACATGGAAGAAATCATTGGGACGATGCATGGGCCGTTTCCGGGGCAGAGGGCACTAGGGCATTAGAGGCCATAAGGTTCTAGGGTTCATAAGACTCTGGGGTACATAGGGCTCTATGGTTCATAAAGCGCGATTTCTTCACGGACGAATTGACCCGATTCAAGGGATTTGATCAGCCGGTTAAGAAGCTTACTGACCGATGCCAACTTGGATTGAAGGGCCTCGGCTTTCGCGGACTCAACATATCGAACCCTAAAAGCAATCTCGATCTGAGTCTCCAACTCACGAACGCTACCTCTTGCAATCCTTAGGAAGTGTTGGTAGTCCCTAACAGTTCCTCGGCCGGAGCCTTCGGCGATGTTGCTGGGGATGGACACCGCCGAGCGACGAATTTGCGACGTTAGAGCGTAATCTTCTGATTTTGGCCATCCGTCCGAGGCTCGATAGATATCCTCCACCAAAGCTACCCCTTGCTGCCACACGATTAGATCACGAAATGATTTCGTCATAGAAAACCTCCAGACCAGAACTTACCCCCCATTGAGCCAACCAGTTAGAGACCTATGAACCCTACGAACCCTAGAGTCCTATGAACCCTATGAAACCCAAGAGTCCTATGAACCCTAGAGTCCTATGAGCCCTAGAGCCCTATGAACCCTAGAGTCTTAGAGCCATAGAGCCTTAGCACCCTACTCACTTCCCCTCAGCCCTTCTCAAGACTTGCAGGGAATACTCAAACACCTTCTCGGTCAACTCATTCCAAAGGTGATATAGCCCCGGCAACTCAGAAACTTGCACGAATTTTCGAGCCTTCGATTCCGCCCGCGCCGTGATCTCCCCCAAAGCAACCACATGGCCGGTAAAGCAGTCCGCCCATCGAACCTCGGACTTCTCCGTGATTTGATAGCAGCCAATGTATTGAATGTCGCCCAAAGAAGCTCCCGCTTCCTCCAAAGTCTCCCTTACCACGGCTTCGGTAGAGCTTTCCTCCGGTTCAACTCGGCCACTTGGCACGCACCAGCCCCGGCCCGCGATATCGCACAGCAAAACTTCCTCATCCCGCCAGGGAAAAGCTAAAACCGCGAATGCTCGAAGGGGCGCCTTAAACGGCGCAGGGTAAAAGCGCAGAGTCTGTCTGCCGTATTTTCCACAAGGAAATGATTTCAAAGCCTCAAAATTTTGCCGATCACATTGCTAGCCTGGACTGCCCCAAAAACGCGGCTGTCGCTAGAAACCGGACGGTTATCTCCCAATACGTACACGCATCCGGCGGGAACCTTGTATTCCCCCTGGCTGATGTCCCAGTTCGCGGGGGCGTTCACAAAATCCACCGTTTCGCCGGCGGTTTTATACACGCGTTTAATGATGTACTCCCCAGGCCGCTGGATAACTACAACGTCCTTATCCCGAATTGGCCCCACAAGCCAATAGGCTTTGCAAGCAAGCAAACGCTCGCCGGTGTGAAATGTGGGTTCCATCGACTGGCCTGAAACGACAACCGTGTGAAAATTGAAGAAGAAAAATAAAGCTATCGCAAGCAACACCAACGTTGTATAGCTAAATCTCCGCAAGGCCTTTTTTTTCTGTGGTGGCCCACCGGTCTTGTTTTCAGCCAAATCCGTGCTTACTGTTTCCCTATCTATAGCCATAACGATAACGAACAAGCCTTAATATACTTCTGATCTACGGCAACAGGCTAAAATCTGGCCCAATCAGCGCACTTTCAGGACATCTCATGCAGTCTAACTTGCAGAACTTCGGCGACTTTGTCGCACTCGGTGTTCCCGTACCGGATTTGATTGTTTTACCGGAATGCGGTACCTTTAAATTGCGCGCTTGTATCTTAAATGGTGTGAAATCAATCTGGCTGATGCTGTGTGAGGAAAAGCGGCTGCGTCCTGACTGGAAAACACAATGGGCAGTAATACAACTAATGAGCTCTCGCCAAGGGGCGTTATGACGCAGAGCTATCCGGACGATGGAGTCTTAATCGAAAGATCCCAGAAAGGGGATCGTAACGCCTTTGATGACCTCATTCGAAAACACGAAAAGCGAGCCTACCAATACGCGTTTCGCCTAACTAGCAACCCTGAAGAAGCGGGCGATGTCGTTGCCGATGCGTTTGTGCGCGTCTACAGCGCACTCCACAATTTTAAGGGCCAAAGCGCATTTACGACGTGGCTCTACCGGATCCTTACCAACTGCTTCCTGGATATGAGAAAGCGCGAGAAAAGTCGGCCTACCACCAGCTTGGAAGCAGCGCTTACTACCGACGATGGCGACCTAGAGCGCCAAGTTCAAGATGATGCTCCCACTCCGCATGCTCAGGCGGAAAAAAGCGAGCGCGAGCGCGCTGTGGAAAGAGCGGTCGCCCATCTTCCCGAGTATCAACAGGCCATGATCACCATGTATCACGTGGAAAACCTCTCCTATGAAGAGATCGCCGAGGCCCTCGATCTGCCTATTGGCACAGTGAAAAGCCGCCTAAACCGCGCAAGACTCAGTTTAAGAGAAATACTTGTCGCCGACGAGGAACTTTTCAAATTAGGTTGAAGTCATAGTTTTCGAGGACACGTAAGGATACAAAGAATGAACCTAGCTAAGGCAAGAGAACACTTTTCCGCCTATTATGAGGGATCTCTCGAGAGAGGTCTTAGGCAAACTTTTGAAAACCGGCTTAAGGAAGATGCACAGGTCCAGGCCGAATACCGCGCGTTCGAGCGAACTATGCAGAGCCTCGAAGCTTTGGGCCGTGTCGAAGTCGAACCGCCCAGCGATCTGCACGATAAAATTGCTGCCCGCCTCGATAAAGCCATTTATGACCAGAAGAGGCAGGCCGCACCTGTTTTTTCGCTAGCAAATTGGTGGAAGGGCTTAATCGCAGTCGGCGTCGCCGCCGTTGGCATTGCTGTAGGTTTCGGCCTTCAGGCTCGCCATGGCTCCAGCGAGGCCAGTGTTTTGGGTTCAGGCAGTTCAGCTCCGGAGCAGTTTTCATTCGCCGCTCGAAAGGGTGCCGTCGCTGTTTCCTACCCCAGCGTTGATCACCAAACGATCATCTTTAAGGATGCAACTGGCAAAGTTTTCAACTCGATCGAACTCGATCACCGAGCATTGACCGATGTGCCGATTCAAAACCAGGGAGATAGCTCCTTCCTCGTCAGCGTCGAAACTAGTGATCAATCTAGCCCTGTCAGTTTCGTGGCCGTTCCTGGAAAGGTTCTAAACACAACCACTTCCGGCAAAGGCACGGTGAAAGACTTGGCCCTGGCAATTGCCGGCCACTTCAACAAACCCGTGATCATTCAGGCTAAAGACGATGCCGACAAAGATGCCTCGTGGGATTTCAGTTCTAACGATGTAGTCGCATCGGCGACGGCAGCTTTGAATCCCTTGAATCTGGCCGTAAGTGAAGAGACCTCCGGTGTCATCACCATCCAGAAAAACTAGCTTTGTAGGCTTGGTTCTTTCTCCCTCAAATCCCTTGGCAGTCATGCTAAGGGATTTTTTTTCGTAGAAGTCTTAACCCATGCAGGAAGATCTTTTCGGATCACCCTCCCCCACCGTTTCACCCCAAACGGACCAGCCGCTGGCTGCTCGCATGCGCCCGCGCACGTTTGATGAGTTTGTTGGGCAAGCGCACATCATCGGTCCCGATGCCGCGCTCAGAAGAGCGGTTGAAAATGGCTCATTCGGATCCCTTATCTTTTGGGGCCCTCCGGGCGTGGGGAAAACCACCCTCGCCGAACTCATAGCTTCCGTTTCTAAAGCCCACTTTTCCAAGGTCAGCGCCGTTTCTGCCGGCGTAGCAGACCTGCGCAAGATCATAGAGGAAGCACGCGCCCGTAAAAGGCTTGGTCAGAAGACCATTTTGTTTATAGATGAGATTCATAGGTTTAACAAATCGCAACAGGACGCCATCTTGCCGGTGGTGGAAGACGGCACCGTAACTCTCATTGGCGCGACTACCGAAAACCCCTCGTTTGAGGTCAACTCCGCGCTTATTTCCCGTTCCCGTGTTTATGTTCTTAACGCCTTGGAAGATGAGGAAACCCGCCTCGTCATACGCGCCGCCCTAACTGACCCAAAACGCGGCCTTGGTGAGTTAGGCATCCTTCTCGATCCTGATGCTGAAGATGCGATGGTCAACCTCGCCAACGGCGATGCGCGCTCCGCCCTCAACATGCTGGAAATGTGCGCCCAAAGCCTCGCGCCCGGCAGCCATCAAATCACTCTGGAGCAGCTTAAAAGCGCCGTTCAACGCCGAAGCGTTATCTTCGACAAAAGTGGCGAGATGCACTACGACCTAATCTCCGCCCTCCATAAAACGGTTCGTGGGAGCGATGTAGATGCCTCGCTATATTGGCTTGCGCGAATGCTGGAGGGAGGCGAAGACCCGCTCTACCTGGCTCGACGCCTAGTTAGAATGGCGACCGAAGACATCGGCCTCGCCGATACCCACGCCTTGCCCCTCGCCATGGCCGCTCAACAGGCAGTGCACTTTATGGGCATGCCGGAAGGGGCTTTGGCTTTGGCCGAGATCACGGCCTATCTGGCCGCCGCGCCTAAGTCGAACGCCATTTACGTGGCCTTTAAGAGGGCCCAAGCAGACGTTCAGGAAACCCGCAACGACCCCGTTCCACACCATCTCCGTAACGCACCGACCAATCTGATGAAAGACCTCGGCTACGGCAAAGGCTACAAATACGCGCACGATTTTGAGGAGGGATACGTATATCAACAGAACCTGCCGGAGAGTCTTGAGGGCAAGGTCTATTACGAACCGACAGATCGGGGTGAGGAAAAGACCATTGCGGAACGGTTAGCGAGGGTAAGAGGGAAAGCGGAAGAGGCGAGGAAAAAAGAGGTCGGGTAATGAATTCCCTTTAATGTCGAGAGCGAGCCGGAGCTGTGGAGTGCGTCAAGCTTGAGGCTTTGAGAATATGGGCAAACGCTGAATCCAAACTATAACTTGAAATTTGTCATTGCGAGGAGCTTCAGTGCGACGAAGTCGCGGCGAAGCGACGCGGCAACCTACTCGTAATAGCCACTGGAGCTAGGTAGGGTGACGGCACTGGTGATATCGATCTTTAGTGAAAACGCCGAGCATAATGAGCGATTAGCATCGAACCGTTGGTTTACCACTCAGATTGCCCCGTCGCTTCAGTGCGCCTGCGGCGCACTTCCGCTCCTCGCAATGACAAATTTACATGTTAGGATTTGGATCCACCAACGGACGACAAAGTACAAAGCCCTCAGTCTCCAAGTCTTCTCCGTCCCTGGCCTGCATCCCGTGGTCAAAGGACGTCTATCAGGGGTTACAACCAACAATAAAGGCCGCTCACTCACCTTCGAAGAACGTAAAGCTGTCCGTCCAGCTCCCCAAGTGATCACTTATTCACTTCCCTCTCAAATCAAAAATCAAAAATCAAAAATTCCCTAACGTCCCGCCCGTCCTAAATTCATGCACTCCCGCGCTATCATAACTTCACTCGCTCTCGGCACGTGCGCCCTCGCCAGCGCCCAGTCAGCCGTTATCAAATACAAATTCCGCAAGGGCGAAGTCCACAGGTTCAGCATGGATATGTCCATGAAAATGAACGCTTCGGGCCAAGGAAAATCTGTTCCAGTGTCGATGGACACCACCTCCGTATTCGAGCAATCCGTAAAATCGGTGGCTCCCGATGGCACTGGAACCGTGGCCCTAACCCTCGAAAAGCTGTCTGCTCAAGTAAACGGCAAAAGCCGAACCGAGAATGCGAACTCGTCAAACATTCTTAAAATCACGCCATCAGGACAATCGACGGTCGTTTCCTCCTCCGGATCAAACCAAGGAGGCAGCTTGAGCAACATGCAGTTGATGAGCAACTTCCCAACTGCCCCCATCAAAGTCGGTAGCTCCTGGTCAAGCAATTTCAACATGCCAGGTGCCAATTTGGGTGGCCCCGGCGCATTCAAGCTTACTAACAAGGTCGATAAAATCGAGCATTCGGGGGGCAAAGTATTCGCCTACATTCATTCCTTCGGAAAATTGGATATGGGGCAAGCCATTCAAAACTCGCAAAAGATGCCATCTGGATCAAAAGCGACCGGCGGAATGACAGCCGACCTACACTACGTTTTCAACATCTCGCAGGGGCTTGTTCAAAGCATGGACGGCACCGCCAGTTTCACCATGAACTTCACTGGAATGGGCGCCCAATCAGGAACCACAAACGGCGGAATGAGAATGGCATTCCGACTTTTGAACTAGGAAAGAAGTAAACTCTGCGTTCCCGAATGGACACCAATGAGCAACTTATACGAGCGGTCCATACCGCTACGCGTAAGCTGGTTAGCACCGGCAATTTCGATTCCCTTCTAAAAGAAGTTCTGAAGATTGCCGTCGATGCGGTAGGGGCCACCGGTGGCACCATTTACGTCCACGATCCGCTCAAAAAGCGCCTCGTTTTTCAGCATGTGATCCCAGAGGACGTTGCCGAAAAGCTGCCCTTTAAAGACATGCCGGACGATGCCGGCGTCGCCGGCCAAGTATTCCACAGCCGAAAAACGCAGGTGAGCGAATTTAACCTCTCCCCCCAACCCCCTCCCCTAAAGGCAAAGGGGCACCAGCCCGCACAAGACATCGGTCAGGTTTCCCCCTTGAACCCCCTCCGAATGGATTCGGCTCCCGGGAGCAGTGGAGGGGGAGCCGAAACCCGAAAAGAAGTTGAAACGGCAACCGGGATCATCACCAAAACCATGGTCACCGTGCCCCTCATGCTTGAAAACGAGCAGCCGATTGGGGTGGTTCAGCTCATTAACAAGAAATCCGGCACCTTCAACGAAACCGATTTGGCCGTGCTAGATACGGTCGCCGCTGTTTCCACTATGGCCTTTCTCAACTCCCAACTGATGGAAGAATCCAGCCGGGCATCGACCCTGCTTGGAATGGGCAAGGTCAGTCACGATATCGGAAATCTCGCCGCCAGCCTATTTGCCAACATCTCGTTTTCCGAAATGGCGATGGATGGCATGAGAGACCATCTGGCCACCGAAGAAGCAAAATCGGAAACCGCCCTCATGTACTTGGATTCGCTCCAAGAAATGTACGGCGATCTTAAGGCTTCTGTGGAGCGGATTGTCGGCTACTCCCGACTGGTTAGCGACCTTTCTGCTGGGCGTGCCCTGCGGCCGAACAAGGTTCTCGCGCCGATGTCCGAGACGATCAAAACGAGCGCCGCCTATTTGGAATCCGAGGGCCGAAACCAGCACGTTGCTATTCGCTATGATGTCGCCGACGATACGCCGGCCCTCCTTCACGACGAACTCTATCTATTTCGCATTGTGCAAAACCTAGTCGGCAACGCCATCAAAGCTGTAAAGGAAACCATTCCGGCCGAATGGGAGGCCCAGTTCTCCGATGTTGACGACGCCGTTTTTGGCGAAGTCACCGTTCGTTACCGATACAAAGAAGGCCAGCACATCGTGGAAGTGCAGGATAGCGGCCCTGGCATGTCCGATGAGACGGCCGAGAGGATCCTTTCCGGCAATGCCAAAAGCCAGTGGGACAAGGGCGGAGGATCCGGCTGGGGAACCAAGATCGTTCTGGAACTGGCAGCGACCCACGATGCCAAAGTCTCCATCGATTCCAAGCTGGGCAAGGGCTCCACATTCCGGGTTGTATTTCCGCAAAGGGAGTCGAATGTCGAATGTCGAATGTCGAATGTCGAAAGACTGACATAAAGCCACAGAATAACACGTATTCCGGGGTATGTTCCCTCCCTCGGACAGCCATTCAGATACCTTAACCAGGTTCTGCGACGCCTGACCTCTAATCTCCGTCTTTCGACATTCGACATTCGACATTCGACATTCGACGAGGCATCGGTCTGGAACTGAGGGCATGAGTGATCGTGTTAACAATGAGGAGCATGCAGAGGGCCAACATGGTTACGGGCAAGAAAGTTCTTAGCGCTACCGTTTGGGTGTTGATCTGCGCCATCTTTCTGGCTATTGGAATCGCAGGCGGCTTTATCGGAAAGAGCAAGGTGCTTAGCGCCATCATCACAGACCGCGTGGACCGCACGTTCCACATTCCCGTCCAGAACCCGTTTGGGCAAGACGTGGTTACCCTCCTCGTTCTGGGCTGCGATGAGGATTGGTATTTTGGCGGCAAGCAACTTATTCGTCACCAGGCAAGAAGCGATATGATGCTTCTGGTCAGGCTTGATTTTGCCAACAACCGTATCACCGGAATCAGCATTCCGCGCGATACGCTCGTCGCCGCCGACGGCCACGAGGAGCAGAAGATCAATGCCTATCATCTGCTCGGCGGAAATGACGCCTCAAAAGACGCGGTCCAAGCCCTCCTGCCCGAGATTCAGGTCGACAAAGTCATGGCCCTCAACTTCGATGCTTTTAAGCAGATGATCGACGCGGTGGACGGCGTGGACGTTTACGTTCCCAAAAACATGAACTACGATGACAGGCGTGGCCACCTCCACATTCATCTCAAGGCGGGCCATCAGCATCTAAACGGCGACCAAGCGGAAGGCTTTGTTCGCTTCCGCCATTCCGACGACGACTTTCACCGCACAGCAAGACAGCGAGATTTTGTGCTCGCCTTCAAGGACACATTGAAACAACACTGGACTGAGTTAGGATCCGTGGCCGATAAGGCCGTTGCCCTCACCGGCCACGCTCTCACTGTTGAGCAAATCGCGTATATCGCAGATTTCGCGGAAAAGGTTGGCAGCGACAACATTCAAATGGGCATGCTCCCGGTAGTCGATGCAAACGATGCCCACTTTGATCTTCGAATCGATGAAGCCAAAACCCCTTCGGTGCTTGCTCAATATCATTTCATCGATGACGGCGGCAACGGTCTTGCCCAACAGCAGGTTCAACATTGAGCCAATACGATCCGGAAGAAGATGAGGGGCGTAAGCGTACAGCCTATATATCAGCCAGGGAATGGCGAGTGATCGGAATCGTTTTTGTGGTGGTCTGCATCCTCATGGTCCCCGTTTACAACCACTTCATGGATCTGCGAAATAGCCATATTTGTACGCAAAACCTTCTCGATATCGGCACCGCTGTGGAAGGCTACATGGAGGATAACAACGAACGCTTACCGCCGGTTTACGCCACGGCGGATGACGGCATCGAGCCCCGTGTGTTCGATAAGAAAGCGGTCTTTTCCTGGGTTTCACTCCTTACTCACTATATGAACAAGACCGAGGCATTTAGCTGTCCGGCCGCCATCGATAGCGAGGGTGTTCAGAATCTGCCCAGCAGCAACGGCCCAAACGTCACCTCGGATTACGGCATGTACGCTGCGCTTTCGGCCTTTCCTCGCGATTCGATTTCGTCGCCTGGGTCCGTTGCACTGGTAGTAGATAGCTCGAACGAGGGCTCGAATGGAACCTATGACCCCTTGCCGTTCAAGGATTCTTCTGGAAATCTCATTCCCGATGGCTTCGTCGTCGGCCTTAATACAACAAACTTCACACCCGCTGACAGCACTCAAACGAAATACGATTCCGCCAAATTTGCTACGCGCGTTGCCTCGCCCGATAGCGCAAAAATGGGCTTTTCGTCCAAAAGTTACACCAGGCATCCGGATGGAATCAATGTTTTGATGGCCGATCTGCACCGTGAACACATCTCCGCGGATCGCATTAATGCCGAACACCCCGGCGGAGTAAAGGGCCATGGAGTGATCGGTCTCTGGGCAATTCCTTAGGCGATCAACGCGGTATTCTCCAAGCATGGTACACAAATGGTCCACGTTTTCATTTGCCGTTTTGGTATGCCTTTTAGCTACTGGCGTCGCGATCGCCAAAGTCCAAGGCGTGCAGATTCCACAGATATCCGCAAGTGTAGATAGCTCTGGTGGCTCGCCTACAGATCAGCAGAACCAAGAACTTCAGCAGATCGCGAACAAGGCCGCCACAACTTCGCGAGCTCAGTACCAGATGATCGTGCGCTTGCTAGGTGCTCAAAAAAATTACCAGCCGCCAACCTTCACCATCGCAATCACCTATGACTATAAGGGAGTGGCCGGAACGGCCCACGACCACACGGATGTTTCTGCTAATTACGCTCTCAAGCACCCGGATGACATCCCGGGGGTAATGGTTCATGAGCTCACCCACGTGGTCCAGCATTACACTCACAAGTCGCCGGGTTGGTTGGTGGAAGGCATCGCCGATTATGTGCGTTGGTACAACTACGAACCGGTAAGCAAAAGGCATACCCCGCACGCTTCACGGGCGGAAGCAACCGGCAGCTACCAAACCACCGCCAACTTCCTCGATTGGGCAGTTAAGACTTACAACAAGAACCTGGTGAAGCAGCTAAATCAGGAGCTTTACGACGGCACATACACGGATGACTCCTGGCCAAAACTAACCGGGCACACGCTGGATCAGCTCAATACCGAGTGGAAACAAACGCTCCCTCCGTAAATCTGCGACTCTAGCTTTCCTTGCCCTCAATCGAAACCCCGCCTGCATACTTTTCCAAAGCCTCTGCCAAGGCCTGCTCTTCGTCGGGTAAAGAAACGCCGCCGTAAAGCTTCCAAGCTTCCTCGTGCTCAGCCGTTGCACCCGGCTTCAAAATCCGCAACAGCCCAAGAGTCTCGAATTCAAGCATGTCGTGACGCGTAAACGTTTCAAAATTGCACCCGAAATCCGGGTAATCCTCGACTGCGTCGCAGCAAAAACGCTTTACAAAAAGGCTGGATCCGTTAATGTATCCCGCGTACCCTTGGGTCACGTACGTGCCGATTTTTGTAGGTCCCATCCCGCCATCATGCTTTAATCGAATGAGATGGCTTCCCCAATGAAGGCGGGGATCTTCCATGTTTGTATAACTCCAAAGCGCGATCGGCTTTACCGGGGTGAGCACCTCGGGAAATGGTTTATAGGTGCTTTGCGGGATCAAGCAAACCCCGCCCGGGGCCATTACCGTAATCGCCCACGGCGCCATTGTAACCGGCTCGCTACTGTTGTTGCTTATGCGGTGGCTGAGCTGAAATCCGCCTTTACCGTCTGCCTTTATTCGCAGTTCTTTCTGCATTCCAAACCGGTCTTGGGCCGGCTTAAAGCTATGCCAATCGCCCTCTCTTTTGTATTCGACGGGCTCGTTTTCCGGCTGATAGGTTTTGACCTTGTCTTCGGGTGCGATCCAGAGCCGGTGGCCGCCGTAACTGAGATATTTATCCCCGCCCGTCTTTCCCATTTCGTCGGGATCTTCGTGCAGCTCGTTTCGTTGGCCGATTAAACCCAGACGGATGATTCTGGGGCCTACTTCAAGGGTGACTACAACTTCAACGTCGCCGGAGACGATCCTCGCGCATCTCTTCCATCCTCCAAATTCGATCGTTTCCATTAACGTTAAGTTTTACCCGTTTGGACTATGGACGGGGTTCTGGATAGGTTGCCAAACGGGGTCGAAAGTCGAATGTCGAATGTCGAAGGCCGGGCCGAGAACCGTTGATGAAGGCAGGGCGAATAAGGCGTTCAATGCCATTTTAGTCGGTGAGTTGGCGGTTTCCTTCATGCCACTAGGAGTCCGTTCTCGACAATTCTTATTCAATTTCAATTTGGCTTTCGACCTTCGACTTTCGACCTTCGACCTTCGACTTTCGACCTTCGACTCATTCCCCATCCCCTATCCGCCATCCGCTATCCCCTATCCATCGACTTTCGACTTTCGACCTTCGACATTTCCGTCATCCGCTATCCGCTATCCGCCATCCCTCCATCGACTTTCGACTTTCGACCTTCCAAATCAAAAATCAAAAATCAAAAGTCAAAAATCTGGATAAACTTCCCTCATGGATTACCGAATCGAGAAAGACAGCCTTGGCGATGTTGAGGTGCCTGCCGAAGCCTATTGGGGCAGCCAAGCGCAAAGAACCTCGAACCTCTTTCAAATAAGCGGCCTACGCGAGCACCCGAAAATGATCGATGCCTTTGTGATGCTCAAGAAGGCGGCTGCCGCTACCAACACCGAACTCGGCCTTCTCGATCCCGAGATCGGCAACGCGATTGTTCAAGCCGCCGACGAGATCCTCGCCGGGAGCCTGCGAGACCAGTTCATTGTCGACGTTTTCCACATGGGCGCCGGGACTTCGTTGAATATGAACGTCAATGAAGTTCTCGCCAACCGAGCAGAAGAAATCCTAGGCGGCAAGAAAGGCGAATACAAGCGGGTCAACCCGAACGACCACCCCAATTTCGGCCAGTCCACCAACGACACTGTCCCCGCCTCCATGCGCATCATGGCGCGGCTCATGCTTCAGGACCTGTACCGTGCACTAGATAAGCTCGCTGAAGCTTTTGAAGCCAAAGCGAAGGAGTTCGATCCGATCCTAAAATCGGCTCGAACTCACCTCCAGGATGCCGTTCCCATCAGGCTTGGCCAAGAGTTCGCCGCCTACGCCGCTGCCATAAGAAAATCCAGAAGGTGGTTTGAGCATGCTGCCTATGAACTCGAAGAGCTCGGCATCGGCGGCAGCGCGGCAGGAACGGGGCTCAACACCCATCCGGAGTATCGCTTCGCCCTCGTTAGCAAACTGAAAAGCTGGACGGCCATCCCGTTCCGGAACTCCCCCGATCTGCGTGAAGGGATGCAGAGCAACCTGGCCATGTCTGCTCTTTCCAGTGCTCTTAGGATGTTTAGCCTGGAAATGACGCGCATCTGCAACGACCTGCGACTTTTAACCTCCGGCCCCCTCACCGGCTTCGCTGAGATCATTTTGCCTCCGGTACAGCCCGGCTCCTCCATCATGCCGGGCAAGGTCAACCCATCCATGGCGGAGAACCTGAACATCGTTCTTTACCAAGTTTTGGGCCAGTGCGAAGCGATCGATATGTCCGTTCAAGCAGGCCAGTTGGAACTGAACGTAATGATGCCCGGCATGGTCTTCGCCGCCCAGTTCGCGTTGATGATTCTTACTAACACGCTTAACACCTTTACCGAGAACTGCGTGGTCGGCATCAAAGCAGATGTCGAGCGGTGCAACTACTACGCCGAGATCTCACCCTCCCTTTCCACCGCGCTGAACACGTACATCGGCTACCAAATGGCCTCCGATGTGACGAAGCAAGCGCTAAAAGAAAAGAAAACCATCCCCCAAGTTGTTAGGGAAAGGAACCTGATGGATGAGGAGACTCTCCAGAAGGTGCTGGATCCGGCCCTGCTCACGGAGCCGGGAATACCGGGTAAGTAGTTGGGAAGAACTTAGAAGGTAGAAGGTAGAACACAGAACTTGGAATGTAGAACGGAGAAAGAAAGAAGCTCTGGCGACGCACCTGTTCTCGATGAGCTCGCCTTTTGTCTTCGTGCTAAGTTCTAGGTTCTAGGTTCTAGGTTCTAATTACTATCTGGCTCCCGCCTTGCGGCGGGAGACTTACTCGACTTACCTGAAGTAGAAAGCGCGAGCAATATGCTCCGCCATCATTTCCGTAAACCCAAAAGCCACATCGGTGGTTAGGGTTTCCGGCTCAGTCTCAGACCGAGGGGAGAGGGGATATGTCATTCCCGGAGGTGTGGTCGTTTTGCGAGAGCGCTTTTTCGAGGGTACGACCTTGAAGTGAACACGCTCGCATTCTTCTAGAGCATCCAAAGAAGGGATACTCAAAGCCCAAAATGGCTGCATAGGCCACTTGGTCCCTCCCGACGCGCCGTAACACTCGTCATGCACAGGGCAGCAACGGCTCTGCCGGGCGAACTCAGACTGCCATCCGTGCTGGGCGTTTAGCCCACCTCCTGATAGAGGAAAACTCGTCATTGTGACTTGACTCACCTTAGCTGCTCATTCCTTGAGCAACACAGTTCTTTATAGCTTTGGGCCATAAAGTCTGCTTATTTCCTTGACGATGATGTTAGGTGTTTAGGAGCAAGCGCTTCTAAAATGTGGCAACTGTGGCAAGGCCGATGTCAAATGTGACGGCGGATTAGATCTAAGGCTCCCCCTGCCCCTGTGCGCTAAAGCAGAGGGGAGGGGGCCGGGGGGAGAGGTTCCGAAAGGGGTGCATCAATGGGATTGGGCTTGACGAACCGCAAACTACCTCCTAAGACTGGTGAGTATTTTGTGTTATCCTTAGGGTTCCTGGAATGCCAATATGACGACGTCAAAAAGCACTTTGAATAATTTTCAAAACAAAGCGATCGCTACCGTGTTATCCCTAACCTGGGCCTTTCAGTGTGGGGCTGCTTCGGTTCGAGCCGGACACACAATCTCATTAAGTACGAGTCAGGATAGGCAGCAGAAACCAGCCGAATCGAAAACGCGTTTACTTAGCCCTGGAGACACTTGGACCTACGCGGTACTAACAAGATATCCATATGAGGAGCACATGGCGCAAGACGGTTCCTCGATTCGCGTTAGGCGTTACTTAGACTTTCGTGGCTCTTACACAGTAAAAGTGGTCAAGGCCCAGGAAGGGGCGCCCACTGACCTCGCATTCCTTAAAACAGTAAGGTTTGATCGTAAGAACAATGACATGGACCGCACGTGGCTCGTCTATTTCGACCAAGACAAGGACTCGAACAAGGTGACGGAATATCGTAAAGATCCTAGTGGGGACGGAAAGATAGAAGTAGGCTGCATGGTTCCTGGAGCATGGTTTGAAGGCATGAGCTACGTAAGCGTTCCGCTTTACGGACTCTTGCCGAAATCAAATACGAGCGTTCCAGACGACCAACTGATTGATCTCACAAAATTTGACGCGGTTGTGGCCGGGTCGGAAACAATAAAGGTGAAATGCGGAAACTTTCAGGCCTGGAAAGTTAGCCGTCTAAACAATACGGCGCCGGATATGGTGAACAACGTGTGGTTCGCCCCCGAGCTAGGCTATTTCCTGAAAATGATCACTACCACCCCAACAGGCAACAGCCGTTATCCCAAATGCATTGAGACCATGGAACTCAGCTCAACTACAATTCCGATTCCGGCACGGAGTTAGCTGCCCATTCGACATCCCCCAATCCCCATAGCGCTAAAATAGGACTTGGAGGACTAATATCAAAGACTTGTCGCTCGCGCCTCTCCATCCGGGAGAGATTTGTGGCCGTGGGACGACCAAGGCTGCCTTATTTCAACGCCTGTGCTCGTCACCCGTCACGCGTCACACGTCACACGTCACTCACCCTTAACCCCTCTTAACCTTAAAATCCGCCGATCCAACGTTGTACCGCCCGGCCAACTTCGTTGGCAAATCGCTGAACGTCCCATCCATATGGTCAAGTTTCGAATCCGAAACTCGAACATAAGCGGTCGTTTTTAGCTTTAAAGCCTTGTCGCCATCAATGGTCTTGTCGCTCAACTCGATGCTGATCTTGGCAACTCCGTTGTCCACGCTTATCAGGGTTCGTGTCCCCTTCATATCAGATCCGATAGTTCCGTTCGAGGTCTGAAGGCTGCTCTTATAGGTGAACGTATCTGATTGGCCAACTTGCAGCTTGCCCTCGGGCACGGTCAACATAAAGAGGTCCGGCAAAACCTTGCTGATGCTCGTCTGGTTCGCCACAAACTCGCCCACGAGCCCGCCCGGAGCGATGCTCAAGGTCATTTCGCCAGGAGGTGGGGCGGGAACTTGCATTCCTCCCGCTTCAATGGCGTAATCGGTGTTGTCGACCACCAGTTGAAGTTGGCCCTGGTCTTTCTTAACGATTTCCGTCCAAGCCGAAGTCACATTGGCGTCGGCGGATTCCAAATGCTCCACCATATCCATCTTGTAACTTGCTTTATCGCCCTCTTTAAGATCTCGACGGAGCGTTACGCTTTGCTGGGGTGAACTCAAAGTCAAAGATACAACTAGCGAAAAAAGAAGAGACTGCATGAGCTAAGTTTAGCCCGCATGATAGACTTGCTTTCCGATCGCGAAGCTCTATCGACTTTCGACTTTCGACTATCGACTATCGACTTAAATGTCTTTACACCAACTTCAATCGTTCCGCCAATCCGCTCGTTAGGATCCCTTCGGGATCATAAAGCTTTTTGTATTCCTTGAACTTCTTCAAGGATCTACCCAAGAATAAAGCCGCTTGCTCCGCCGTTAGAGTCGAATCCTTCGCAAAATAGAACCGGCCGCCGTTCTCCAAAGCGTAATCGTTCATGCGTCGGGCCAACTCCCACAAGGCAGCCCTATTCGAAGCAGTCACCTTGAAATCTAACGCCAACGAAAACCCATCCACCGCATGGGTAAATAGAAACTTGTCCGGGCGGTGGCGCTTCATCACCGCCAGATAAGACTCCAGCTTTGCTTCTTGCTGCATCTCAACCAGGCGCTTGAACACGGCAGGAGCCTTATCAAAAGGCACAAAGTATTGGCACTGGATAAGCCCGCCTGGCAGGTAAGACTTCTCCCAGCCCGGCACGTAATCCAGAAGGAAGTTAAAGGCCGCCAGGCTCTGGTGGATCACTTTTCCATGCTCCATAACCCTGCCCTGCGCCTGCTTGGCCGCGTTCAAAATCCGCACGCCAAACCGGTTGTTTAACAGCCGAAATACCTTCCAAACGGAAGACTTCGGAAAGAACCCCATGATCTTGTCTGGCAGGGTCTGCGCAGACAATTGAAGCGAAGACGGATCATTCTCATCGTGCCAAGCAGCGTGCAAGATCCCCCGACCCGCCGAATCTCCATGGGCAAAACAATCGATCCACGAGACCACGTATTCCGCCTTCCCTTCAAACCGCGCAAACGCGGCAAACTGTTCGCCCCAGTTCCGGCAAGAAACCGCCTCAACCTTTACCGTCCCAGCCGAAACTTTCTTCATTTGAAGGCGGATCCGTGTGATAACGCCCAGCAACCCGGCCCCACTTATGGCGGCGTAAAACAGCTCGTCATTAGGCCGCAGTTTGCGGATCTCTCCCGAAGGCAGCATCAAATCGATCTCTAGAACATGCTCGCCAAGAGTCCCACGCTGAAAATTGTTCTTGCCATGTATGTTCATGGCAAGCGCGCCGCCCAGCGAAGTCCTCATGGTCCCGCTGACCACCGGCAGGAACCACCCTTCCGGCAGCGTTTGATTCCAAATCTGCTCCAGCGTAATTCCTGGCTCAGCCTCCAAAACGCCAGAAACAGGATCAAAAACACGCACCTTGCTAAGGCCGCACAAGTCCAAAATCAGGCACTCTGCGCCGATCGAAGCGTCTCCGTAGCTTCGCGCCGCGCCACGTAAAACCACCTTGCGTTTGTTTTCGCGCGCCAACTTAAAAACGGCGCCTATCTCGGCCACATTCGCAGGCTTGTACACATAACCGTCCGCGCTGACGGACATTCCAAAGCCAGTCAGTCGTCGAATGGAGTCGGCGGGAAGAGGCCCCGGCACTAGATGCGCATTCTCCTAAAAATGAATGAAGGAACGTTGCGCAGCACAAAGAAAATCACCCGGTGAGGCAGCGCCAAATAATGCTCGCCCCCGGACTTGGATTTCTGCAAAATCAGAGCAGCGGCCTTATCGGCCGGCATCATATTTTTAAACTTCGAGTTCACCGTCATTGGAGTCGCGGTGGGGCCGGGCTTTATCGTAACCACCTTAACGCCCTTCGTCGAAAGCCGATTTCGCAACGATTCCAAATATGTAGCTAGGGCTGCCTTAGAGGTGCAATAGGCCGGCATTCCGCCTCGGCCTCGGTCGCCTGCTACGCTCCCAATTCCAACAATCGTCCCGGCGCCCGTTTTATCAAAACGAATGGCCGCCTGGTCGAGCCAAGCCACCGCGCCCAACAGATTTGTTTCAAGAATCGCCCTATCCTTGTCGAAATCGTATTCGTCCATCTCCACGTCGGGCATTACGCCAGAGGAATAAATAAACAGATCGAGCCCGCCGAGTTGCTTTGTTATCTCTTGAAAAAGCGCCGGGACCTTGTCGTACTCGCGCACGTCGTGCTTAAACGTAATCACCGTTCCCGCGTAGGGTGTGGCTATCTCACGCAGCTTGGCCTCGTTCCGCCCCACAGCGGCAACCTTATAACCGCTTGCAGCAAGCTGTTTTACAAGCTCCTCGCCGATGCCAGAGGAACCCCCAATCACGATTGCGTGCCGAAATGGATTTGCCATATTTCTCAGTTAATCAACGGAAACTGCGTAGTGTTCATCGCTACTATGGCCGCCACCACAAACAAGAGCACGCTTAACAGAATATGTCGGTCTTTAAATAATAGACTCTCTGGCTCGCCGCCTTCATCATTCGAGAAAACGATGAGCACATATCGACAAATTCCATAGAAAACAAACACGGATGTTATAAAAAGGTTGTGGAAAAGCTTTGCGGTGGGGCTCTGCAAGGCATAAATTCCGTAGCAAAGAGCGGAGGCCGTAGCCGCCATGATCACCAGAGCATCCAGGCTCGGCTTGCTGTAGCCGGCCAAGCTCTCGCGGCTGGCCGCTCGATTCTCACCCTGAGAAATAAACTCCTGTCGCCGTTTCCCGAAGCCAAGCAAGAGCGCCAACGCGCCCGTGCAAAGCAGTAGCCACGCCGATATTTCTTTTTCGATCGCCGCCGCGCCGAGCATGGCGCGCAGAACGAACCCGGAACTGATCAGAAAGACGTCCAAAACCGGAACCGTCTTCGCGCCAAGGTTATATACAATCTGTATTGCCACATAAAGCAGGGCAATAATGAGCGATTTCTCGCTAATAAAGCGGAAACTGACGAGAGCGACAACAAAAATCACGGCCGCTACAACACTCGCGGCGACCGGTGAAATCCTCCCCGAAGCGATAGGCCTGTTCTTCTTTTTCGGGTGCGCTAGGTCCTTCTGCCGGTCTCGAATATCGTTTACGATGTACGTGCTAGAGCTAATCAAGCACATGGCGGCAAAAGCCAGGAGGGTCTTTAATAGGAGCGGTCTGTTGCTAACTTCGTTGGTGAACAGAATCGCGGCAAAGACCAACAAGTTCTTCGACCACTGTTTGGGTCTCAATAACTTGATAAAATCCTTCATAATTTGGGTGGCCGCTATTTTTTAAGGTGGTTCTCAATGGCCTTGTTTACGGCCTCTTGATAAAACGTCCTGAAACGAGAAACATCAAATTCCGCCGCTCGGTTCTTTAACGCGCCTACATCAAAAGATTTTTGGTCGAATTGCTTCAACCCTTCAATAAATGATTCCGCCGTTTGCTCTTTGAATAGGACGCCGTCCTGCTCCCGAACAGACTCGGTAACCCCGCCCGCGCCAAACGCGATTACCGGAAGACCTGCCGCCATCGCTTCCACCGGTACGATCCCGAAGTCTTCATAGCCTGGAAAAACGAGGGCTTTGCTACTGGCTATCAGCTTTTGAAGCTCATCGTCTGTCAACCTGCCCAAAAACCGTATGTTTTTTGAGCCTTCCGCCTGACGCTTAAGCTCTTCTTCGCTGGGGCCTGAGCCTACGATATTCAACTTCTGGCCCGTCGTTTTCATGGCCTCAATAAGGATGTCCACGCGCTTGTACGGAATCAGCCGCCCCCAGTAAACCAAGCCTTCTTCGCTTCCCTTCTTTTCGACTTTCGACCAAGCTTCAGTTTGAACCGGAGGATAAATAATCTGGTCCACCTTGCGGCCATAAAACTTGGTAACCCGCTCGGCCGTAACGTGGGAGTTGGCAAAAATCACATCCGGCCTCTTGGAAGCCACCAAATCCAGCCTTTTCAGCCTATTTGCAATCCAGCGGTGAAAGAAAGTTTTTGAAGCGCGGTTATCCACTTCCGGAACCCAAAGCGAGCGGGCCGGGGTGTGATAGTAGTTAATGTGCAAGGCATCCGGCCTTCGTTGCACGCCGTGGGCAAAGGAATGGCTGTCCGATAGAACAACATCATATGCGTTCATATCCATGTGCGAATACACTTCCGGCAGAAACGGGGCATACAAATGGTGGCGCGTCAGCGCCCCTGGCATTTTTTGAATCCAGCTCGGATGCAGCTCCATTCCCTGGAGAAACTTCACGCGTGAGGAATCGATTTGGGAGGCATAAACCGCGCCAGGAAATAAGCTGCACATCTGCTCGAAAACGGCCTCCGAGCCAGCCGGAACCGTGAGCCAATCGTGCACAAGCGCAAAGCGCAGGTCATCCTGGCGTAATGTACGTGCACGCATCCTTGGTTGAATAGGATATCACGTTACTGTTAAATATGCTGGGCGCTCATTCTTTGCCAGTCAGATTGCGCGGGTTAACTTCAACAGGCACTCCCTCAGCGCAATCAAAAATCAAAAGTCAAAAATTACCTGGCTCCTTTTCCAACAACGACCGCCATCGAAGTCCGACCCAAGATGACAAAGTCGACCCAGAGCGAGGCATTCTCGTAATACTCGCGGTCCAGTTCAACCCGCTCTTCATAGGTGGTAGAACTCCGGCCCATGCACTGCCAAAGACCGGCGCAGCCCGGCTTCATGGCTTTGTAAACGCTCGCCTGATCGGCATACATGCTCATCTCAGGTTCCACAATCGGACGAGGTCCCACCAGGCTCATATTCCCCATCAGAACATTAAAAAGTTGGGGCAGTTCATCCAAACTGGATTTCCGCAGGAAATGCCCAAATTTGGAAATTCTGGGGTCATTTTTGATCTTGTAGGTGGTTCGGTACTCTTCCCAAAGATCGGGCCTGGAGCGCAAAACCTCTTCCGCGTTTTTCACCATGGTACGGAATTTGTGGATCTCAAAAAGCTCACCGTCCCGTCCCACGCGTTTCTGTTTAAACACCACCGGCGTGCCATCGATAATGGCCAGAACTGCCGCGATGATAAAGAAAATTGGAAATATGAAGAGCAGAACGATGCTGGTGAAAACAATGTCCATCGCCCGTTTTCCAGTCTGGTAGCTCCGGCGATGGTAGCGCGAAGTCTTCACCCGAACCTGGGTCACTTCGGAACTTGAAGGTTCGCTTTTGCTCTTCGCAGGCGTATCAAGGCCACCCACGTGCAGTTGTATTTCGTTTTGGGTTTCGCCTGCCACCATTGTTATTGTTGGTTGGGCAAGGTTAGAACCTAACGCAGATTCGGGGGAATATGCGTTAGGCGCCAGGCATTCGGCATTCGGCATTCGGCATTCGGCATTCGGCATTCGGCATTCGGCATTCGGCATTCGGCATTCGGCATTCGGCATTGAAAAAGGATTTGAGCCACGTGCGAAACGGTTCGTTAAATGAGGCCGTTGGCGAAGACTCCGCACCGAAGGCCTAAGGCCGAAAACCTAGGGCCAGAAAGGGGGCCGAAAACCTAAGGCCATCACTCCCTTTTAAGCTCCCTCAGGGTCGCTCTCCATCCCCGAACGGTAAACTTAATAATCTATGTGCGGAATTGCAGGATATCTCGGGCCCCGAAACGGAGTCGACATTGTTTACGATCAGCTAAAGCGGCTGGAGTACCGGGGCTACGATAGCGCCGGCATCGCCTACATGAACGACGGGCATATTCGGGTCCTCAAACGCGCTGGCAAGCTCAACGAACTTGGCAAACTTCTGGAAACCCACCCCGCCGATGTCCGTGCCGCCATGGGGCATTCGCGCTGGGCGACCCACGGCGCGCCCACCGATACCAACGCCCACCCCCATTTCGACCGAACCGAAACCGTCGCCATCATCCACAACGGCATTATCGAGAACTATCTCGAACTCCGGGAAGAGCTGGCTAACAAAGGCCATGAGTTCAAATCTCAAACTGACACCGAAGTTGCCGCCCACGTCATCGGCGAAGTCTATGAAACCGGCGTCTCGCTCGAAGAAGCAGTCCGGCTTGCCGTAAAGCGCCTTCGCGGCGCGTTCGCCTTGGTCGTTATGTCCAAGAAAGAGCCGAATAAGTTGGTCACAGTGCGTAATGCCAGCCCCATCGTTTTAGGCATGGGCGAAGGCGAGAACATGCTCGCTAGCGATATCCCGGCCCTCCTTCCCTACACCCGACAGGTTGTTATCGTTGAGGAAAACCACATTGCGACGCTCACCGATACAGAGGTTCACATCATGGATGGCGACGGCCGCCCAGTGCCTGTAAAACCGATCACCATCGAGTGGGATATGGCCGCCGCCGAACGCGGTGGATACGATCACTTTATGCTCAAAGAGATCCACGAGCAACCCGATGTTATGCGACAAGCCCTCGCCGGAAGGATCGACGAAAAGAACAACATCCGCTTCGAGCAGATCTTCGGTGAGCACGTTTGGAACGAGATCGACCGCGTCAATATCATCGCATGCGGTACCGCTTTCCACGCGGGCCTTATGGGCAAGTATCTGTTTGAGAAGCTGCTAAGGCTTCCAACCGATGTTTATTACTCCAGCGAGTTCCGCTATGGCGATCCAGTTCTGTCTCAGCGTTCTTTAGCCATTTTCATCAGCCAATCCGGCGAAACCGCCGATTCGCTGGCCGCCCTCAGACTCTGTAAGGATCGCAGAATCCGCACACTCGGCATCGTAAACGTCATCGGCTCCAGCATCGCCCGCGAGTGCGACAAGACCATTTTCACCCAAGCCGGCCCGGAAATCTCCGTCGCCAGCACGAAGGCCTATACGGCCCAGGTTTTGGTTCTAAATCTGCTAGCGCTCTACATCGCCCAGGTCCGCGAAGTGCCTGGAATCCGAGTTCCTCAAGTGGTTGATGAACTCAAACTCCTCGCCGATAAGTCGAAACTGATTCTGGATCAGGAACAGGAAGTGATCAGGCTTGCAGAAGAGATCCGCAACATGCCGCTTTGTTTCTTCCTTGGGCGCGGGGCCGACGCTTATGTGTCGTTGGAAGGTGCGTTAAAGCTAAAGGAAATAGCCTACATCCCAACCCAAGAATCGCCCTCGGGCGAAATGAAGCATGGCCCTCTGGCCCTTATTCAGCCTGGCGTGGTCGCCATTTTTGGCGCTACCGATCCGGATATCCGGGACAAGGTTGTTTCCAATATGCAGGAAGTCAAGGCGCGAGGCGGAACGATTGTGGTCGTGACGACCGAAGAGGACACCTCAGCCCACCGCCATGCGGAGTACACGATTCGGGTTCCGAGCACGCCCTATCCGTTCCTGAGTGCGCTCTTGTCGATTATTCCGATGCAGCTTCTGGCCTACCATGTAGCCCGGTTGAACGGCTGCGACATCGACCAGCCGCGCAATTTGGCGAAATCGGTTACGGTGGAATAGGGAAAACTATCGGTGGGTAAATAATAACGAGCCCCGAGCCTTGGCGAGACCGCCAAGACTCAGGACTCAGAACTCGATACTCGTTTAAGCCACGTAACTTCGACCGGCGTAGCCGCCGACGTTTGCCGCGCCGTACTTCATCAGAACGTCGCGAACCGATGTCTCATCGACCTTGCCGGAAGGAACGTTAACCTCGAGCAAAGCGCCGCCGCTTGTAAGGGTTGCCTCGTAATCGCGAGCAACCGACTCTTCAACGCCCTGGTCCTTCAGGTACCCCGTGACTGCGCCTGCGATAGCGCCAGCACCGGTCGTCGCAACCGCGCCGCCAACGGCCATAGCCAATGCGCCGGCGCCGAAAACCATTCCAAATCCAGGAACAAACAAAGCAGCCAAAGCGGCAATAATGCCGACGCCGAGCCCATAGCCCGCGCCCTTCGCTGCGCCAACACCGGAGTCGGCTGCAGTTGTGGTGGTAATGCCGGTCTTTGCGCTCAAATGATTGGGATCGTCGCCTGTATAGCCAGAATCCTCCCGGACTCCGGAGTCTTCGTCCGCCAACTCGTTAACATAGGTTGTGTCGTCGATCTTGTTTGCAGCGCGAAGATGAATATCCTCGTTGGTCGCTGCGCCCTCAAAGCCAGATTGGCCCGTTAAAGAACCGGCCGTGCCTGTAGTCGTTGTGCCGACGCCAGAAATATTGCCTTCAGTTCCGTAGCCCTGCCAGCGAGACTGCCAATTGTTGTAGTCTTCCTCACTGCCGCCACGAATAAGGCTAATGTCATCGCTGACAACACCGTAGTCCAAAAGCGCGCCTGCTGCCTTCTCTGCATGCGCGGCTGTATCAAAGCTTGCGTAAATTTTTGCCATTTCTCTCTCTCCTTTTGCCGAATGAATCGGCTTTGGTCATTTGGCGCAAAGCCCATGAGTGCAGTTCGGCATAAAAAGTTAGGACAAGTAAACTGGAGAAAGTATGTTTTTAGATGAAGCACTGGTGGAATTCCATTCCGGAAGAGGAGGCGCAGGTTCGGCCAGCTTTCATCGGGAAAAGCACGTCCCTCGCGGCGGCCCTAACGGGTCCGATGGCGGGAGAGGCGGCGACATCGTTCTCGTCGCCGACCGCGGCCGCAGAACCCTTTACGATTTCCGCATTCAGCACGAGTTCAAATCCAAGCCAGGTAGCGATGCCGCCGGCAACAAGCGTGGCAAAGACGCGGACGACATTGAGATAAGAGTTCCCGTCGGCACCATCGTCTTCGATGTCGATCTGGATGCCCCGATCATCGACCTCAACCTGGATGGCATGCGTTACGTTGTCTGCAAAGGCGGTCGAGGCGGATTTGGCAACCTGCACTACACAAGCAGCATTCGGCAAGCCCCAACATTCGCCCAGAAAGGCGCGCCGGGTGAAACTGTTAACGCCCGTCTTGAGCTAAAACTCCTTGCCGATATCGGCATTATCGGCCTGCCCAATGCTGGAAAGAGCACACTGATAGGCGCGATAAGCGCCGCAAAACCAAAGATTGCGGATTACCCTTTCACAACCATCGTGCCTAACCTGGGCGTGGTCAGCTATGGCGACAACAGCTTCACTGTCGCCGATATGCCAGGCCTTGTAGAAGGCGCCAGCGAAGGCCGTGGCCTTGGCCACCAGTTTCTTAAACACGTGGAAAGAACGCGTGTGCTTATCCACTTAGTCGAATGCGTGCCGATGGACGAATCGGATCCTATCGCAAATTTCGAGCTCATTGAGCAAGAGCTCAAAAGCTATTCCGAAACAATATGCAGCCGACCGCGCATCGTTGGCCTCAGCAAAATCGATACAGCCTGGCCCGAACTTGTCGATGACCTGAAAGGCAAGCTAGAAAAGTTCGGGTATCCGGTTTTCGCATTCTCCGCTGTTACTGGCCAAGGCGTGGAAGAACTCACGCGCGAGATGTCGCGCATGCTGGATGAACTTGCCAGTGTCGTGCCCGTTCCCGTCCTGATTCCCGCCATGTCTGCCGCGCCCGACCTGGAATGGCACGTCGATCAAGAAGGCAGCGCTTACGAAGTGAAGGGCAAACGGGTAGAACGTCTGGTGGCAATGACGGACATGTCGAACGACGAGGCGTTGCACTACCTGCACCGAAGGTTGGAAAGGTTAGGAATTATCAATAAACTTAGAGATATGGGCGTTCAAGAAGGGGACACGGTAAGGATCGGCGATCTGGAGTTCGCTTTCGCCGACGAATGAAAATAGGCATTCTCGGAGGCACTTTCGACCCGCCGCATGCGGGGCACATAGCCCTCGCCCATTCGGCCATCGAAACCCTTGAACTAGATGAGGTGATGATGCTCCCCGCTCACCGCAACCCCCTCAAGAAGGGACACACCACCCCAGCAAAACAGCGCATGGAGATGCTTCAACTGGCTATCCAAGATGACCCTAAGCTTTCCCTGTCCGATATCGAGGTCAGCCGAGGAGGCCCAAGCTACGCGGTCGATACCCTTTCCGAACTCACCTACATTCAGCAAGCTGAATACTGGTTCATTTTAGGCTCCGATCCTCTAAAGGAGATCGACAAATGGAAGCAGCCGCAGCGGCTTTTAAAAATGTGCAGGCTCGCCGTCGCGGTTAGGGAAGGCCAGAATATGGACCAGCTTCTCATGTCTGTTCCCGCCTACGTTCCCGAAGCGATTGATTGGCTCCCCATGCCGCCCATGGAGATCTCGTCTTCTGAGATCAGAAGACGCCTTGGGGATCGAAAACCAATGGGCCAATGGCTCAATCCGGATGTTCTCAAATACATCGAAGCGAACAAGCTGTACCGCACTTGAAGTCTCAAAAATTGGCGAAAGGTACACTGTTGGAACCTGTAAGCTCTCAACGCAGGAGTTGAATGACCTCTAAAGAAAAAACCGCTCTAATCACGCAAATCGCAGAAGATATGAAGGCCGAGCAGATTGAAACGCTCGATGTACGCGAAAAAACTTCCATCGCAGACTATTTCATCCTTTGCACAGGAACCAACGATCGGCAGATTTCATCCATTGCCGACGAAGTCCACAAGAAAATGCGAGACCTCAAAGAACGCGCCCTTCGTACCGAAGGTGACGGCAGCGGCTGGGTTTTGCAAGATTATGGGGATGTAGTTCTGCACATTATGCG
This sequence comes from Fimbriimonadaceae bacterium, assembly GCA_036502005.1. Classification (GTDB taxonomy): domain Bacteria; phylum Armatimonadota; class Fimbriimonadia; order Fimbriimonadales; family Fimbriimonadaceae; genus DASXZH01. The sequence continues at coordinate 4,531 of DASXZH010000069.1, read as the reverse complement.
GGACGAACAACGTCAATTCTATGACTTGGAGACCCTTTGGAAGACGATGCAGCCCGACCAAAACCTGCCGTAGGGCAAACCGTTGAAGAGGTAATTGCGCAGCAGCGTTTGGCGCAACTCGAAAAAGAGGCGGCCGCCCTGCGTGAGCAATTAAGCAAGGAGCCTGCCGCAGCGGAACCGGAGCCTGAACCGGAACCTGAATTACCACCTCCCACGCATGAGCAGCTTGCCGCCGCGGACAATTTCATTCGCCAAGCGCGTCTTGCCCGCTCGCGAAACCAGAGCGCTCAGGCGTCAGATTTCTTGAAGAAAGCCGAGCAAGCGGTGCCCAACGCGCCTGCCGTTTTGGAATTCATCGGCGACGACCTCGCCGAGCGAAAACAGTTCAAACAAGCGCGGGAGATGTATCAGAAAGCGCTAAAACTTGCGCCCAAAAATGTTGCGCTTGAGCGCAAGTTCGCGGAAACCATTTTGCACACCACTGCTCTGGGGAACGCGGCTCTGTACTCGGAGTTCGAGGTCACTTCCAGTCGAAGGGCCGGCACTATTTTTAGCGCAATCATTCCTGGATCGGGGCAGATTTTCTCCGGCGAATATGTAAAGGGCGCCTCAATGTTTATCGTCTGGCTGGTTTGCATCATTTGGCTTCTTCACGACAAGGACCAGTTCGCCGGACTTTTCCACATATTTGGCAGTAAAGCCCTTTCAACGGACTTCAGCAAAAATGCATTTGATGGGAAGCTTCTAATTCCCCTCTTTATCGCGTTTTTGGTATGGATAATCTCGATCTTCGATATGAAAATGGGCGGCGGTGGAGGGATGGGTGGCATGAACGCCCCGAAGGCACCTCCAACCCACCCAACCCCGCCAGCGAATCTGCCATTTGAGTAGAAGAGCCCCCTCCCCTGCTCCCTGGGAGGGGAGGGGGTTGGGGGAGAGGTTTAAATGCTTGAGCAAACCAACCCGGAAACTAAGCCTCCCTAATCAAAAATCAAAACTCAAAAATCCCGGTCACCATTTAGTCTCCACCGTGTACTTCACCACCTTCGAACCGTTCGCCGGAACGTTCACCACGTACTGCATCGAGTTCGAATCCGTCTTCTTAAACGGGTCACTCGTAGTCGTCACTTTCCAATCTCCGTAATGCCTCTCTAACAGCACAACATCTTGGTCAACGGTCTTATGGTTCCGCAACGTGATCTCAAACGTTTCCGTCCAGTCGTCGTTTCCCAACGCATGAAACTCTAACCGCTTTCGATTCGCCACCACATCAAAAGATCGCCCCATAACCAGCGAAACCTTCTCATCCTTCGGCGTATGCTTAATGGCGTCCTCGCCAATTAGCTGCACAGATCCATCGCTGTCCTTCTGATAGACCTTAAACGTTCCCTGTGGCAGCGGCATCCCGAGTCCGTTGTCTTTGGAGTTCTCAAACTCGATCCGAACCTGCGGGCTGAGGTCCCCAGTGCCAACGGCACCCTCTGAAGGATAATAGCGGCCCATATCCTGCATTGAATCCACAATCACTCGCTTGGTCACTCTCACGTTATGCCCCTCCAGCAAAGAAACCTGTTTCGTCTCATGCTGGTTGAGGGTAGTCGGCCGCTGAAGCGTATACAGGTGATATTCGAATAGGCTCTGCTCCTGAAATGAAGGCGCTGCCGCCTGATCGACCGCCCTGCCATTAAGCGTCCTGCCAAAAGTTTGAAAAGATTTCGGAACCTGATTTACGTCACCCGCAAGCAGTTTTAACTTCGTGTTCTTAAAAGTAGCCCCGGAACTGTTGTTCAGCGTCACCCATCCCTGCAAATCCGCGGTCTGTCCGAGGACGTCGTCCAGCGTCATCACGTAATCCGCATTCCAAGTCATCCCGCTTGTCACATATCGAAGCTCGACCGTGTTCTGACCGCTTTTAGCCGCTTCCAAATCCCACAGCAAGGTTGGCCGGCTGATCAAGCCCTCCGGCAGTGATTCAACTTCTACCTCGCCAACCGGATTCAAAATCACGCGCCCATCGTTGGTCTTGATAACCATTCCGTTGTAGGTGGTTTGGCTTCCGCTCCCGTCCGTGCCCGGGTTCACCACATTCGTCGGCGCGTTCATCAGCGTTCCTGTAAGCTCCTCGTGCGCTCCGTTGTTCAACGTTCGTAAGAACCTGATTTTTTGGCCAACCGCTTTATCCAAAATCGCTTCGGGACTAATCAGATCGTATTGGTAGTTCTGCTCAACATTGATCGACCCCTTGTCGGTAATGCTCTGAAAGCTCACCGTATTGGGCTGAATCAGGGCCGCGACATTCTCGATCGCCACCGTCTGCCGCCCCTCTTTTAGGTCTAAGATCCGGTATTCCTTAACCAGCCCAAACCCCTGATTGTAAATGGTGACCTCGTTGAAATTCGGCTGATTCTGCTGCGCCATCGCAGCTAATGCCAGTAGTGGAAACATAAAGCCATTCCTCCTCTCTATCTTTGGAGGTATGGACGTTCGGAGGGTGAGAGAGTGTTACTATCGGGCATGTGTTGTGCGTTGTGTCTTGACCAGGGCTATCGACGGGGTGCCGAGATTTTGGGACCAGCTGCTTGCCACATTAGTGGACAAAGACATAAGAGGCAATCGCGAAACCCACCCCGAAGGGGTGACATATACTAGCCCGGTTGGTCGAAGACCCCGGGTCAAGTTCAGTTTTTTCTCCGGCATCCTGAAAGGCGTGCTACAAAAGGGCCTTATTGAAATCGCCAGGGTTGCGATTGCCTCACAAGACACAAAACACAAGACACAATGCATTTCCGCTCTCATAATAAAAGCCGTTGCCGATCCTAAACACAGAACTTGCAAACTACGTGAAGAGATCTCCAGGGGTGCCCATTGCGGTCGCGCGTATTCAGGGAGATCAGGTTGAAACCGAATATTTCAACTGTGGACCCGAGACCAGATTCGAGATCGGCAGCATCAGCAAGGTCCTCACCGCCATCCTCCTCTGCGAAGCAGTAGATGAGGGCAAATGCAAGTTAGATGACACGCTAGACAAATACCTGCCAAAAGGCATTCGGACACCGAGATACTTCGGTCGAAAAATTACGTTGGAGCATCTTGCAAGGCATATATCAGGTCTGCCCCGGCTTCCAAGGAAAATGAGCCGTAAAGAGATACGCTCCAACCAGCCTTACGCCAGATGGGACAAAAATTGCCTTCTCAACGCCATTTCAACCACCATCTTGCAAAGGCCCCCAGGCTCAACTTACGAGTATTCGAATTTTGGTTTCGCCACATTGGGGCTAGCCCTTGAGGGTATTACTGGCAACTCGTTTTCTAGCCTTTTGGGCAACCTCACGAATCGGTTGGAGTGCCCGGGTGTTCGGTTGCCGGAACCTGATGATGCGGCAATTGCCGCACAAGGTCGGACTGCAAAGGGCGCACGCGTCCAACCCTGGAATATGGCGGCGTTCGGTCCTGCCGGTGGTTGCACGAGCAACCTCGAATCGCTGGTTGCCTTTGCAAAAAACCACCTTAAACCGGATATCCCTCGGCCCCTGCAAGAAGCCATGTCGAACCGAAAACGAGTCTCCACGACAGCGCCGCTTGGAAGTGGCGCACCTATCACACTTCTATGGCTGATTCTCCTGATAGCTCTTGCGGTGATTCAGCCTCAGCTGTTTGCGATACCGGTTCTCATCATTTTGTATTCAACGCGTTCCAGTGGTTTCTCCGGAGCGCTACTACTTGCCTTTACCTGGGTATCGATCGGAATCTGGCAGCAAGTCAACTCCACTGAATTCTGGGGGCGTATTGTCTTTGGAGTGGTTGCAAGCGCCTTTGCTCTAGTCGGGACTCGGAAAGAGCACACCTTCCAAATGGGACTAGGCTGGCATATCTTTAGCAGTAACGAAAAACCATGCGTTTGGCATAACGGCGGCACCGCGGGCTTCAGATCTTTTATAGCGATTCAACAAGAGACCGGCAAGGCGGTGGTGGTTCTTGGAGGACGTGAAAGTTCCGTCGACCAAATTGGCGTCGAGTTGCTAAAGGGCTCGGAGTAATATGCAACACTCCCTAACCAGCAGCGCGCCGTAGGCGGGCTAGTGACTCGGCAGTCTCAGTTAATCCGTAGGCCCGAAGGGTCGTTCTTCCTATAGCCCATGGGTGAGTGGCTCCGGTCACGAGCCCTGGGTATGTCGCCACCTAAATTCCGTAGCCCTGTATGGGCGTAATATTCGGGAGTCTGCGTAAACATAAGAGATCCCACTCAGAAAACCTTCTTTCAATTTTGCCCCTCCTCGGGGCGGACTATGATGACCGGAGACTAGCTCATTGCTTCAGTTCCAGGGCTAAAACCCTTCGCTTTAATATTTAGACCCCTTGGTCATCGGAGGCTGCTCGTCACCCATCACTCGCATAGGCGTTAAAATAAGGTCTTCCAGAGATAATTTCCAAGGTTTGCGACTCGCGCCTCTCCCGGTTCGCGGACTCACCGACCTCTCCATTCGGGAGAGATTTGTGGCTGCGGGAATGCCAAGGTGGCTTATTTTAACGC
>DASXZH010000068.1:0-93681 GCA_036502005.1 Fimbriimonadaceae bacterium | reverse complement strand
CCTTCCGGTTCGATTCATCCACACGTGATGCCATTGCGTTCACGATTCGGCTCTGCCGGTCCCAAGATTCAAGCAATGCTTCAGATATGTCCATGCAGTAGATTTAACCCAAGACCTGAAACAAATGTCTACATTAAAACTCTCATTTCACGATAATTCACGAACCCTTGATACGATGATATCAGCTTGCCAACTCTGGGTGAGCAGAAGGACTCGTAATGAAAACCAGCTCTCGAAGAACAGCCTTTTCTCACCTGAACACATTTTTGGTCATTCTGGCCCTCGCAGTTCCCACAATAACGTTTGGGCACAAGGCCACAGCACCCGCAGTCTCAAGCGTAACTCTCAGCGCGAGCACAGTTGTTGGCGGAAATCCTGTCACGGCAACCGTTCACCTGAACGAGGCCGCGCCAACTGGGGGAACTGTCGTCGCGCTGGCAAGCAACAGTAAGAATGCTGTCGTTCCGGCTTCCGTAACTGTTGGAGCAACAGCGAGCACGGCGGCGTTCACGGTTACCACTCTTGGAGTCGATGCTTCGACAGCAGTTCTAATTTCGGCTTCTGCCGGTGGAGTAACGAAGACCGCCTCTCTGGAGATTAACCCAGCAACCCTATCGAGTCTAAGCCTTTCGGCAAGCGTTTATGGAACCTGGGTTCCTGCGCTTGAATCCGCTGTCCTAAACGGTAAGGCCGGTCCCAGCGGAATCGTCCTTTCCGTCAGCAGCAGCAGCGTTTCAATCACCGCGCCGGCATCTGTAAAGGTGCTTCCGCAGACTACCTCGGTTAGCCTAGCCTTGAGCGCCCACACCGTAACATCGGAGCCGATCGTAACTATCACCGTAAAGGATGGGGCCGTCATCAAAACTGCGACCATCAAAGTCTTGGCGACCGCGATGGGAGCCGCAAAACTAACTTGGACTCTGAGCGGCGCCACCTATACCTACAACCTATCCCTCACAAACACAGGAAGGCTGCCGATAGAATCTTTCTGGTTTGCCGGCGATGGCATGGCGCAGAAGAATCTTTTACCTCTCAACCCTGCTACGATGGGCTCCGCTGCCGGATGGTATCCAACGGTCGGCCATAAGGGAACCACGGACGGATATTCGATTCTATGGCGAACAGCTACTGCGCTGGCCCCGGGAGCCACCGTCAGCGGCTTTAAATTTACAACGACGGCCACGCCGCCGCAAGTCTTGGGTGCCAGCACCGAGTACCCGACCCTTCCTGTTCTCACTTCCTTTGTGTATATCGGCCAACCTGCGGGCGATCCCGGGTACTTGTCCCCCGTTTCACACGTTGCCATTCCTGCCTACACGCTCGACGTGGTCGGCCTCTTAGCGCCGAACACAAACTCGGTGGCGAACGACTTGAACGACTCGGGCGAGCTAGTCGGAGGTGCTGAAGCATCCTCGGGCGGCGTAACCCATGCGTTTATGTGGACTGCAAGCGAGGGCCTTGTCGATCTCGGAGCATTCGGCTCGACTTTGTCAGCGAGCGCCACGAGCGTAAACAACGGCGGCGTCATAGCGGGTGAGATCACTCTTTTCAACGGTAGCGAAGACTACTCACTACCGTTCGTGATCGGGGGTGGATTCCCTCAGAAGCCCGGCCTTCCTCCGAACTGCGATTCGGTTATAGTCGACGGGATCACCAACTCCGGAAAGCTAATTGTAGAGGGTCAGCTCTCTGAACTTGGCGTCGAGGACTCAGTTGGGGCGTTTGCCTATACTGGCGGAAAATACACCGCAATCGGCGAAACAGCAGGTACCGGCCAGTTTAATCAAGTTCATGACTTCCATAAACCGATAAATGCGGTTTACGGATACCTGGGCTCATCGACCAGCAACAGCGCGGTGTACTGGAAATGGGTTGATGGATCCCTGAGCGTGTTTGATTGGACGGCGATCTACAAAATCCTATCGGGGGTCAGCTATTACAACAGCGGCGCAAATGGCGAGTGGCTGGGAACATTAACTAACGGCCATGCAGGTTACGTCTCCGCCGACGGAAGCAAGGTCACCGATCTTGGCTTCGCCGGTGCCGTAACTGGCTTGAACGCTAACGGCCAGGCGGTTGGCAACTATTCGCCCGACGGCGGCTATCACCAATATGGGTTCTATTGGTCGGCGTCGACCGGATTTCTGAATCTGAATCAGCTAATCGATCCCAGCTTGGGAATGACAATCGTTTCGGCGACCCACATTAACTCCAACGGGCAGATCGCGGTTCAGACTCAAAATCCTAAAGTCGGCACCGACTACTATCTCGGCGTGGCGGGCCTACTGACCCCCAAGCTTCCTGGTGGTATTTCCCGATTTCCTTGATACCATGACTCCAACCCACACGGGACAACCAAAAAGGACTCGTAATGAAAGCCAACTTGATCAAAACCAATCTCGGTTCGGCTGCAGCAACTGGCGTCCAAATCCTCACCGGATGCGGCGGCAATGGAGCAGCCGGGGTTCAGATTGAGCGAGCGAATTGTGCGGATATTTTAACAATGGGGGTAGTAACAACAACCAGAGCACGGTGTGGCCGGAGGTAAATTTGAAACCGATTCGACTTCTAGAACATCGGCGATCCTGGTTTCCAGCCCGTCTACGCTACTTATATTTTCGATAACGGAGAAGTTATCGTGTACGATGATTATGGAAACTTGACTTACGCGGCACCATCCGGTCCGCTCTAAGCACGCGCGCTCAAAAGCTGGGCAGGGGCCATACCCGCGGCTCCTTACCCAGCTCTTGGAACATGATTGAAGGTCGCCGTCGCGAAGAAGACTCCGTTTGGGCTAAAATTGGAAGCAGTGGATCGTTAGCTCAGTTGGCAGAGCAGCTGACTCTTAATCAGCGGGTCGTAGGTTCGAGCCCTACACGGTCCACCAACTCCCTCACCCCCCTTTTCTCGGTTTCACCGTCATAACGCGCCCGTCGCCGGGGTCTCGTTCTTTGCCCACCCGGGTCTTAACGGCGGCCGTAAGCTGCAAAACCTCCCTCGAGGCTTGGCCGTTATCGCCAAGGCTTATAAGTCGCTCCGCTATATCCTCGGGCCCTTTGATCGCCCGCTCACCGGGCTCAGTCTTAAGCAATAACTTCCTCAAAGAATCGGCATCAGAAACAAGTAAAACGGGAAGATCGAGAGCAGTGGAAATAGCCTCCAATTCCTCGTTATCCAGCCAAGCTCTATACGGCCCCGAGGAACTTGCCGACAGTTCCAAACATGCCCGAACTTCCCTGGCCTGTTTGAACAGCGCCTCAAAAAGCTGCCGAGCATACTGCGGATCCGAGTTTCCCCTCGCCAACAAAGCCGTCTTCGCACGCACGATCTCGCCCGTCGCTCCGATCTGCTCAACCACCTTACAAAAATTATAAAGATCTTCCCCCTTCCCGCCTTTCCGCGTAAGCGTGCGGTCGCGAACAAGGTCCTTAAAGTTGGCAAGAACCGTAGAAAACGCGTGGTGAACTGGCTCAAGATCGAGTAGGGTCATATTCTCAGTGTGTAAGGTCTCTCAGCCTCAGTGCGGTTACCAGACCCCATAACGGATAAACCCAGTAGCCTAGGGGACCATTCCGTATGAAACGTGGAACATAGCCGTTCCGCTCCAAGTCCTCTTTTTAGCCCCGCCAGTTTTCGCTGAAAGGGCCAAGGCTGCGTCCCGACCTCTCCCCGTGTGGCAGCCTCGTTAATAAACGCTTATATGGCTTAGGGGAGAAAATGGCAAAAAAGAACGCATCGGATGTCCTCATTGAGGGGCTAATTTCTTGGGGCGTGGACGTAGTTTTTGGGCTACCGGGAGACGGCATCAACGGCCCTATGGAAGCCCTCCGCCAACGCCAAGACAAGATCAGATTTATCCAAGTTCGCCACGAAGAAGCGGCCGCTTTCATGGCATGCGCATACGCCAAATACACCGGCAAACTCGGCTGCTGTTTGTCCACTTCAGGGCCCGGCGGCATCCACCTTTTGAACGGCCTTTACGACGCAAAGTGCGATCAGGCACCTGTCGTCGCCATCACCGGCCAAACCTATTCGGACCTCATCGGAAGCCACTACCAGCAGGAAGTGAACATGACCTTGTTGTTCGAGGATGTCACCGTTTACAACCAGCAGGTTTCTAACCCCAATCAGGTTGAAATGCTTATCAACGAGGCTTGCCGGCATGCTCTAAACAGTCGCGGCGTCTCCCATCTCACCTTCCCCATCGACTATCAAGAAGCGGAAGTGACGGGCAAGCATTCCATGCACTATGTAAAGGGCGGCGATACCACAACTTGGTCGAAACCTACCGCTATGCCGAGCCATAGCGACCTATCTCGTGCCGCCGAAGTCTTAAACCAAGGCAAAAAGGTGGCCATCCTTGTTGGCCAAGGCGCGCTTGGCGCCCGAGAAGAAGTGCTGCAGGTTGCGGATTTGCTCGGCGCGCCGGTGGTTAAAGCTTTGCTCGGCAAGGGCGTCATCCCTGATGACAGCCCCTTCACCACAGGCGGAATTGGTCTTCTCGGCACCGGCCCATCGCAAGATGCGATGGAGCAGTGCGACACGATTTTGTTGATCGGCACCTCTTTTCCCTACATGGAATATCTACCAAAGCCGGACAGGGCTCGGGGCGTTCAGATCGACGATAAGAGCGACCGGATCGGCCTAAGATATCCAGTGGAAGTGGGCCTCGTTGGCGATTCGCAAAGAACCCTGCAAGCCCTAATTCCACTGCTTCAAAGGAACGGTAACCGGGATTTCCTTGAGGACGCCCAAAAGAGCATGAAGAAGTGGAACGAACTGATGAAGGACCGCGGCGAAAAGCAAGATAGCCCTATCAAGCCGCAACGCGTGGCTTGGGAGCTTTCGCAGTTGGTTAGCGACGACGCTATCATTTCCACCGACTCAGGCACGATTACCACTTGGATCGCCCAAGAATTCACCCTCCGCGCGAACCAGAAATTCAGTTGTTCCGGCACTCTGGCAACTATGGCTCCGGGCCTTCCTTACGCTATTGCCGCAAAGGTCGCGTTTCCCGAACGACAGTCCATTGCCTTCGTCGGCGACGGTGGGTTCACCATGCTCATGGGCGATTTTGTAACGGCCGTGAAATATCAGTTGCCGATTGTGGTGGTCATTACCAAGAACAACACGCTGGGCCAAATCAAGTGGGAACAGGTCGTGTTTTTGGGGAATCCCGAATACGGCGTCGATCTTCACCCGATCGATTTCGCCAAGTTCGCGGAAGCCTGCGGTGGGGTTGGCATTAGCGTCAGCGATCCTGAACAGATTCGGCCCGCCTTGCAACAGGCTTTAGATTCCGGATTGCCAACTGTGGTTGAGGTGACCGTTGACCCATACGAACCGCCGATGCCCGCCAAGATCACCTTGAGTCAGGCGAAGCACTTTGCGGAAGCCTTGATTAAGGGTGAGCCCCATGGCGGCCGTATCGCGCTTACCATCTTCAGGGACAAGTTCAGCGAATTGCTGTAGGATCGTGGGACCACGAGAGAATATCTTGGGCACACCAACGAAGCCATTGGAAAGCTCTGTTTGCCCTCTCCCGGTTCGCTCGCGGACTCGCTTACCGACCTCTCCTTGAGGAGAGATGATTGGTCTCGCGACGCCCCCAAGCTATGCCGGGCGTTAGGGAGATCCGATTGTTGCTGCCAACTTTGAACACCGTCCAACGATTCATCTCTCCTTGAGGAGAGGTCGCTGAGGAACGAAGCGGGAGAGGGCTTAAGGGACTTTGCTCGGAATTCTTATATTCAAATCGTTTTCAAAGTCGCAACGCATCCGAAGACCCCTACGTCTTGCTCAACCTTTGATCGATATAAGGCTTCCGGTGAGAAAAGTTAACGTCCCACCAGGCCTTCACATCGGCCAGATACTCGCGCGCATCGTAAACGAGCTGCGGCTCTCCAATCATGTCCAGATCAGGCAGCGCATAAGCGGTCGCGTCGATTCCCATCCTCCGGTGCAAATAAAGCGCTCGCGGCGTGTGGAACTGCTGGGTCACCAAAATGGCGTGCCTCACCCCAAACACATGAAAAGCCCGGTAAGCCGTGTCGTAGGTATCGCGGCCGGCATAATCCAAGATGATATCTTCGTTGGGTACACCGTGGTCAACGGCATAAACGCGCATCGCTTCTGGCTCGTTGTATTCGTGAAAACGGTTGTCCCCACTCATCAGCAGCTTCTTTACTTTTCCAAGCTTATAAAGCTGAATCCCGCCATCTAGCCGCAATTTGAGAACCAAACTGGGCTTCCCATTCCGTAGTCCCGCTCCCAGAATAATGGCTACCGGCTCTGGCTTTATCTTCTTGGCATCGTAAGATATATAGCTGTCGTATCCATTCACCGAATGGACAATTCCCGCCCAGGCGCCGATAAAAATCGCAAGAATCAGAAGAGGCCAGCGCAGCTTACGGCCCAGGCTCTTTTTGGGCTTGCTTACGGACGTTACTGTTTTCTTCTTTCGCACGCTATCAACAGTTTGTTAGATCGGGGGAGCAAAAAACACTAATTGTGCGCTTAAGTTCGAAGGATGCCAAATGCAGTCGGATTACCAACTTATCTCATATACTATATAGGTATGCGGGAGGCAGCGAGTTGGCAGCTACGAATAAAGCCGTTTGAACTCGTTTCGCCCGAGGGGCTCCGAGTCCATTTCCCGTACGCCAAACTCGAAGAGCTCTTCTTGGCACTGGCGGCAAGCCACCCCTGTCCCCTCGCCCGTGAAGACGCGGCCAAATCGCTATGGCCTTCGGCTGACGCTGAGCAACGGCGCGTCAATCTTCGTCAGGGCATTTATCGGTTGCGAAAGATCCTTGGTCCTACATTGCTCTGGAGCGATCCACTCTCCTGTGGCCTAAACCCGGAATTTCTTCTGTCGCTCCTCCCAAACGATCCCAATGCCGAAGACGAAGAGCCTCTTCTCGGAGGGGAAAGCAACGCCATTTCTTCGCCGATCGCCGATTTCCTTCAACTGCTGAGGTGGTTCGCTGAATGGGATCCAGGCCAAATGCTTGAGTTGATGCAGGGCAACCGCGACCTAACCGTGGGAATTTGGCCGACCGATATGCGGGACCTACTCAGTCTAGCGGCGAAGAAGCTCAATAGGAACCACCCCTTGCTGGGCTGGGTGGATGTTTGGGAAGGCGGTGTCCTCCTTGCCAACCACGATATTTATGGGGCCGGCAAGCGCTACCGATCGGCCTACGAGCGCGGATTGGAAAAAGAAGAGAAAGTGTTGTGTGTCGAAGCGCTTTACCTTTACGGCCTCTGTACGATTTTGCTGAAGCAGTTAGATTTAACACGAAAGGTTGCCCAACGTCTAGGGCACCTGGTCAAATCCATTTCAGACCCTCTGTTAGCCACCCGGGCGAAGGATTTGGAAGGCACCCTTCTCATCCACTTAGGTCACACAAAAGAGGGCCTGGCAACCCTGGCCGAACTAGATCCAGTCATGGAAGTTAAGCTGCTCGATCTGGCCCAGAATCAGGCCCTTTGCGCTCTCTATCATGCCTGCGCCGGGCAAATCGAATCCGCCCAGCGCTTGCTCCCAATCCCCACCAGACTCGCCCGCGAAACCAGACACTTTAGACTTTCCGCAATCTGTTCTTTGGCGGAAGGCTATGTGAACTTTCACGGCGGCGAACCAGAAAAAGCAGTTACGATTCTAGGCGTTCTTGCCAACGCTTCCCAATCCGCGCGAAGCTCCCATTTTGAGATCTATGGCCGCGAGGGAGCGGCGATTTCGTATCTGCGCATCGGCGAGAAAGAAGAGGCAGCCAAACAACTCGCGATTGCTACCGCGCTTCGGAAGGGGATCAACATGGCCTACACCGATTGGGACCATTTGAGGCTGAAACCGCTGCGAACAGCTTAATGTTGCACAGCATGGATAGGGGAAACCAATTTCATTCTTCTCCACCTTCTTCCCAAATATTGTCTCCCTTCCCCTCGCTAAAGAGCCAAGTCTTGTTAAACGCGATCTTCTCGCTTGCCCGGTCTTTCATCTTCTCAAGACCGGCCAGGTAGACCGAGTTCTTTCCAAATTTTTGATTGACCTTGTCCACCGCTCGGTTGAGATCGGCTCGAATCATGGAAGAATCAAAAAGCCCTGGCGTCACCTGTTCGGAAGTCACCATATCATAAAAGACCACTCCCACCGTTCGTGGCTTCTCATAGTCGCGCGTCTCCCAAAGGCGCAAAAACTCCTCGTTAAAAGTCAGAGTGTCCTGGGTCGGCGAAACCCGAGCGTGTGCCTTCCAGCTCTTCTTAAATCCTTGGATGCTGACACCCATCCCCGCCGCCCAAAGGCCGTTGGCGCGCAACCGTGCCGAAGCCTTTTGAATCAGGCGCAACAGCATGTCCCGGCATCCTTGATCAGTCCGGTTATCCGGATGTAGCACGTTGGAGTGGCTGAGCGACTTCTGCTCTTCGATCTTCTGATCGAAGGGGTAACCGCGAAGCTGATACCACCAGCGCTCGCCAACCACGGAGCCAAAAGCCCGCTTTAGCTCCTGCGGGGACTGCGCGTAAAGCTGCTCCACACTAAAGATCCCCGCCCCCTGCAGCCGGCCCGCCATGCGCTTGTTGATGCCGCAGAAATCGGTCAGTTTTAGCCCCAAGACCTTCTCCGGAAGTTCATGTGCCTGAATGATCACCAACCCATCCGGCTTCATCATATCGGTGGCAAGTTTGGCCAAGAACCGATTCGGCGCAACCCCGACCGAGCACGAAATCATTTGCCCAACCTTCGAACGCAACGCCCCCTTCATCTCAACCGCGATCTCACGCGCCCGAACCGGGTCACGCTCGACGCCGATTAAGTTAAAATGCATCTCGTCGATGCTGTCTACCTTCTCCACCGGTAAAACCGTTTCCGCCGCCTCGATAATCCGCTCGTGATAGTGAACGTACAGGCTCGGCCTCGCCGGGACGACTACCAACTCCCTACACATCTGCTTCGCCTCGCCCACGTTTGTGCCCGTCTTGATTCCGTATTTCTTGGCTTCGTAAGAGGCGGCGATGGCGCAGGTGGAATCCGTATCCATGGGGACCACGATGATGGGTTTGCCACGCAACTCAGGCTGCTCCTGCTGCTCACAAGTGGCGAAGTAGGAGTTGATGTCCAGAAACAGCACGCCCAGAGGGCGCGGTTGGTTGAGAATGAAAGGTAGAGTTGCGTCTACCATATCAATATTATACGCTTCTCGCCAGCTAGAAGGACTACTCTATTGGAACAATGATGTAGCCGCTGCTGCGGCCACCCTTGCCATCGCCAATGAGTATCCGTTTTTCAACCAGATCGTTCAGATCTCGAGTTGCTGTGGCTACTGAGCACTTCCCGATCTTTCCGTATTTTTCGTTAGTCATCCGTCCTTCAAAGCCCATAAGCATCCTAGAAATGACCTTGCGCTGGCGCGCGCTGAGGTCTGCCGCTTTATGGAATTGCCAAAATCGAGTACGGCTCATGGCCGCCCCTACCTCGTCGATGGCTTGATTGAGGCAACGGCCATAACACCCGAGATACCAATCCAACCAAGCTGTGTAGTCGCCTGTTCCGTTTTGCGCTTTTTCTAAGGCATCGTAGTATGAGTTACGCTCCTTGAGAATTTGTGCGGAAACGCTGTAGCACCTGTACGGGAGTTGGTCTGCCCTGGCCAGAGCCAGATCCAGAATATTTCTCCCAATGCGGCCGTTGCCGTCTTCAAATGGATGAATTGTCTCAAACCACAGATGGCCAATTCCAGCTTTCAGCACTTTGCTCGGTTCTTTTTCAGATTCAAACCACTTTAAAAACAGTCCCATTTCCTTTGCGAGCTTCTTCGCCGGAGGAGCCTCAAAATGGACAGTTTCCTTCCCTCTTTTAAGCGAAACCACTTGCATGGGACCTTGAGCATCATCACGCCATTGTCCTACCCGCAGTTTGCCGAACACATTTCGGCCCGAAGGGAATATCGCGGCGTGCCAGTTAAACAATCTGTCTTCCGTTAGGGGTTCGGCCCACTTTTGACCGGCGTCGAGAGACATTGCTGCCAGTCCGTCGGTGTAATAGTCTCCTTCTGATTGACCGCTTCGGCTGATACCCAATCTTTTGGCAACGGAGCCTTTTACGGTTTCGAGGTCGAGCCTCTCTCCTTCGATCTCGCTAGACTTAACAATCTCGGCGGTAATTGCTTCGAGTTGCGCCTGCTGAAGATCATCGAAGCCTAGAACGCTGAGCTTTCCGAAGAGAAGACCTCGTCGGGTTTGGGCTGCCTCCAACCTGGTGACCAGGGCATGTGCATCATAGGTGTATGCGGGCCATGATTGGAGTTGATGAATAAATGTTTTCATCTTCGATGAGGAGATTATACCATGCATTCTCCTCAATATATGAGGAGAATGCGAACCATATTCTCATCAATATATGATTAGATTAGAACCTCTATTCTAATCATCCAGTTCAAATGTGCTTCTACGACCCTTTCGAAATGTACTTCAAATCCTTAGCTGGCAGCAGCGAAACCCGCGTGATGCGCCGCCTTGCCATGTTTTCCACGTAGAGCGTCCCCAACTCAGTTTCCACCTTGTCTCCCAGCTTCGGAACGTGGTCCAGATTGTTCGTAATCACCGTCGCCAGGGTGTCGGTCGGCACTTCGTCCGGCAGCTCTATCCCCAACTTCGCCACGATCTCATCAAAACGAACATCCGCCCGCGCGGTGACTCGTCCGTTGGGCAAAATCTCAATCGGCGGACGCTCGACCTCAAGCTGGTCTTCCAACTCGCCAAAAACTTCTTCCACCACATCTTCCAGCGTGATCAGGCCACTCGTGCCGCCGTATTCGTCCATCACGATCACGATCTGCGATTTGGCATTACGCATGGTAGTGATAATCTTGTCGGCCGTAAGGTTCTCCGGAACGGCGACCGCCGGTTTCGCGATTGCCCTCAAGCTGAAATCCGGCGAATCCCAGGTTCGAATGATGTCGTGAACGTAAACGATCCCAAGCAAGTTGTCTAAATCCTCTTCGTAAACGGGAACCCGCGAATGAGGGATATGGGCCAGAGCTTTGAACAGGACTTCCTTCGGCGTCGCCACGTCCAAGCTCTTGATATCTAGCCGGTGGATCATAACGTCCTTCGCGTCCAAGTCCTCCAGCTTTAGCGACCGCGAAAGGAGGTCTGCCTGCATCTCCTCCAGCGTTCCCTCGTGAGATCCCGCCCGAATCAAAAGCAGTAATTCATCCTTCGGCAAAGCTTCAGAGCGTCGTTCGTTTGGGTTGATCCCGAAAGGCTTTAAGAGCAAAGATGCAAGCGCTTGGGCCAGCCAAACCAACGGCAACAAAATGTTGGTGACCACCACCAAAGGCCCAACCGTGAGCCACGCCACCCGCTCCGGAACCCTTATCGTCAGGTATTTCGGAAAAAGCTCGCCAGTAACCACCAGCAAGCATGTGATCAGTAAATAAGAGATCACAAAGCTCACGCTCTGCGGCACCGTATGGCCCAGCAAATTTATAAACAGCCCGCGGATAAAGGGCTCTGTTACGGACCCGACCGCGATGCCCACCATCGTGATTCCAATCTGGGTTCCCGCCACGTAGGGCGTAATATCGTTCAGAACGCGCAGCAGCCGATCCGGCCGTTGCTTCTTGCGCTTGGCGTACGCTTCAATGCGGCTTCGCCGCGAGCCTACAAGCGCATACTCAGCCGCCACAAAAAACGCATTTGCCAGCACAAGCAAAATGCTGATCAGCACAAGGAGGCCCGTGTTCTGGGTCATTGGCGGTTCAAGCGTCTCATTTGCTTAGGTCAGTTGAAGCTGCGTTCGCTTCACAAAGTTTTGCACTATTGTAAAGCCCGACTCCGTGAGGACGGATTCGGGGTGGAACTGGACGCCCTCAATGGACAAACTCTTGTGACGAAGACCCATGATCTCGCCGTCATCGTCCGCCGTGGCCGTAATAATAAAATCTTCCGGAACCGAATCGCGCGTGACCACTAGGGAATGGTAGCGAACTGCTCGGAACGGGTTCGGCATCCCGTCGAAGAGGCCCTTCCCATCGTGGGTCACCATCGAAGTCTTCCCATGCATGATGTTTCGCGCCTGTTTTACGCAGCCACCCGCAACTTGGCCAATGGCCTGGAGGCCAAGGCAAACCCCAAAAACGGGAATATTCCTTAAGGGCGCTGTAACGGGATCCCCGCCCAAAGCACCCGCTAAGACACTCAGACAAATGCCCGATCGATCCGGCGTGCAAGGTCCCGGCGAAAGCATAATGCCATCCGGTTTTAAGCTCAAAATCTCTTCCAGCGTGATCTCATCGTTTCTACGCACGATCACATCCGCCTCGCACTGGCCCAAATATTGGACCAAGTTGTAGGTGAAGCTATCGTAGTTGTCAATGACGAGGATCTTGGGCATTTACTTGGATTTTACAGCGTGGCATGCGCATGCAACAGATTCTGGCCGATTTTCCAATCTACGCCAAGGTGAGCGGCAACCGTTGCGCCTATAGCTGCCATGCCCTTCACATCGCCGTTATCGCTTACGCCTTCGCCGCTTGAGATTACGCAGGCAGGCACGTACTCCCGCGAATGATCGGTGGAAACAGACGTCGGGTCATTGCCGTGGTCGGCGGTGAGGATTAGGAGGTCGTCTGCTGTTAGCTTGGGAAGGAGGGTGGCTAGAAAGAGGTCAAACTTTTCTAATGCGCCTCCAAACCCAACCGGGTCGTTTCGGTGGCCGAAAAGCATATCGGTATCTTCAAAGTTGGCAAAGATGAACCGGGCATCGGAGCCCAAAGCCTCCAGCAGCATTTCGCCATGCTCCGAGTTGTTTTGCGTTCGACGCACATACCTGAATCCGCGCTGGTCAAAAAGCTCTGGCACAACACCGATTCCGTAAACATCACCGATCTCGTCGACCAAGTTATGAGGCGGGGTTAGGGGAAAATCCTTCCTCCTTTCCGTCCTCTGGAATCCATTTTCGGCATCGCCGATAAACGGCCTGGCGATCACACGTTCCACGTTGTTAGGTGGTCCGCACAGACGCCGCGCGCTTCGGCAGTAGCTGTATAGAGTTTCAATCGGCACCACTTCTTCGTGGCACGCGATTTGGAAAACGCTGTCGGCGCTGGTGTAAAGAATCGGCTTCCCGGTGCGCATATGTTCCGCGCCCAACTCCTTTAGGATCTCTGTTCCGCTTGCCGGTTTGTTTCCCAGCACCTGGTGGCCTATTTCCTTTTCAAATGCCTCAACTAAATCAGCTGGAAACCCGTTTGGATAAGTTGGGAATCGTTGATTGGTGACGATGCCCATCATCTCCCAGTGTCCGGCAACGGAGTCTTTTCCGCCAATGTTGAGTTCCTGCAGCCTTCCGTAGGCAACCGCTTTGCCCGCTGGTGCGCTAACGGTAAGCGGCACTTTACAAGCGGTGAAAAACCCGCAAGCCTGAAGGGTTGGGGCGTTTAGTGGTCCGGCCTTTTCCCAAACGTGTTTGATCGTGGCTGGGTGGTCAAAATCCCTAAACTCGGCGGCATCCGGCGCCTCCCCTGCTCCGCATCCATCCAACACGATCACTATTGCCCGTTTCATGGGAGGGAAGTGTACAAGATTGCGGGTGTGCCCTCGGCATTCGGCGTTCGGCCTTAGGATGTCCTCCCAAAACCTTTGCGAGTGCATCGTTAGGAATTCCGTTGCCAACAATTTCAAAGTGACGGTTCTGTTCCCATCCCGAAAACCGAAAGCCGAAGGCCTAATGCCGAAGACCGGTAAACTCCCCGTGCCGCTTTTCAACCGAAAAAAGCGTAGAGATTCGAAGTTTGGAAACAGTTGACGTAACCATAATCGGCGCCGGCCCCGTCGGCCTTTTTGCCGCTTTTTATGCCGGATTGCGAGGCATGTCGGTTCGCATTATCGATAGCCTCGCCGAGCTTGGCGGGCAGTTAACGGCCCTCTATCCTGAAAAATACGTTTACGATATGCCCGGCTTCCCCAAGATCCTCGCCAAGGACTTGGCCGTCGAAATGGGCAAGCAAGGGACCCAGTTCGGCCCCGAGATCTGCCTCGAAGAAACGGCCCAAACCCTCACCCAACTAGAAGACGGCACCTACGCGATCGGCACCCGATCCGGCCTTTCTCTGCCGACCAAAACGATCATCATTTCCGCCGGGGCAGGCGCTTTTTCGCCAACTCGAATTGGAGTTGAGAGAGAGGAAGAATTTGAAGGTTTAGGTGTTTACTACGGCGTTAAAGAAAAGGCCAAGTTTGCGGGAAAGAGCCTTGTCATCGTCGGCGGCGGAGATTCCGCCTTTGATTGGTGCATCGGCCTCGAGCCCATCGCAAGGGACATCACCCTCGTCCACCGCCGCGATCAGTTCCGCGCCCACGAGGACAGCATCCGCCAAGTGATGGAAAG
Source organism: Fimbriimonadaceae bacterium (assembly GCA_036502005.1). GTDB lineage: Bacteria > Armatimonadota > Fimbriimonadia > Fimbriimonadales > Fimbriimonadaceae > DASXZH01. The sequence continues at coordinate 79,286 of DASXZH010000068.1, read as the reverse complement.
CCGCGTCCGGATGAGGCTTTTCAACGTGGTGAAAGAGCTTCATGGCGACGGCAACATCGTCGCCATCACCATTGAAAACAACCAGACGAAAGAGATTGAAAAGCTAGAAGTCGACGCCGTTATCGTAAACGTCGGGTTCAAGTCCTCGCTAGGGCCCCTAAAAGAGTGGGGTCTAAACCTCGACCGCCAGCAGATTCTAGTGAACGACCGCTATGAAACCAACCTGCCCGGCGTCTTCGCGGTTGGGGATGTATGCAGCTTTGATGGCAAGCTGAAGCTCATCGCGACCGGTGTCGGCGAAGCCGGCACCGCCGTCTGTTTCGCGAAAACCTACCTCGATCCGCACGCCAAGCTCTTCCCGGGCCACAGCTCAGACATGGAGCTTTGAGGACCAGTGTTGTGCGTGATCCATGTCTTGTGTTTTAATGTCTTGTGTCTTGACGCCACAACTTGGAGTTGCCAGCGAAGCCAATACACAACACACAAGACATCTTCAGCGTCCCCCTTTTCAGGTACAATCACAATCGACTGCCACGGTAGTCTCGCGCAGACATCTCCCAATAACTTTGGTTAGAGAACGGATTTGCGCACCAGGTGCGCCTATTTTGCCCGGCTTGAACCTGTTAGAATCGAGCGGCAATCCGTAAAAAAAGTGAAAAGCTATAAGTGATAAGTGAAAGGTCCTAGAGGGCCTGACGCCATCGTGCGTTAAAACACGCGTCCTCTACCCATCGACTATCGACCACCATCTATCCCCTTTCCCCTTATCACTTATCACCTATCACTTATCACCTAAAACCATGCAAATATCAGAAGTCCAGGGCTTTGAAGCCCTATCAGTCGCGCCTGCTTTATGCTCGCGCCTAGAAAAACTCGGCATCACCGTGCCCACACCCATCCAAGCCGGGGCAATCCCCGTCGCTCTGGAGGGGAAAGATTTAGTCGGCATCGCTCAAACCGGTACCGGAAAAACACTCGCTTTTGCCCTGCCCATGATCGCCCGGCTTAAAGAAAGAGAGATCGGCCTCGTCCTTGCCCCAACCCGCGAGCTTGCCATGCAGATCGCCGAGACCTACAAAAAGCTCGACATCGAGTGTGTGCTCATCATCGGCGGAGCGCCCATGAACCAGCAGAGCCACAAACTTCGCGGCAGATATTCGGTCATCGTCGCAACTCCCGGCCGGCTCACCGACCACCTGCAGCAAGGCACAACCCGCCTCGATCGCGTTAAGATCCTCGTCCTCGATGAAGCCGACCGAATGCTCGATATGGGCTTTGCCCCTGCCATCAAGCGAATCTTGGATGTCACCCCAACCGATCGTCAGACCCTCCTCTTCAGCGCAACCATGCCGAAAGAGATCCGGGAGCTTGCCAACAACTACATGGTCGATCCGCAGCAGGTGGAAATAACCCCCACCGGAAGCACGCCCGAGTTGGTCGATCAGGAGCTGATCTACGTTCAGCACGAAGACAAGCACCCCATGCTAAGGGAGCTTCTTTATGAGAATAAGGGCAGCGTGCTCGTGTTCTCCCGAACTCGCCATGGCGCGAGAAAGCTTGCCAAGGCGATCCGGTTCGATGGCCACAGCGCCGCCGAACTCCACGCCGACCGGACCCTTGCTCAGCGCAAGGCGGCTTTGGAAGGATTTAAGAAGGGCGAGTATCGCATCCTCGTCGCCACCGATATCGCGGCTCGCGGTATCGATGTGAAGGACATCAGCCTCGTCATCAACTACGATGTGCCGGAGAACGCTCATGACTATGTGCACCGCATCGGCCGGACCGGCCGCGCAGGAGCCTCTGGCCAGGCCATTACTCTGGCGATTCCGGCTCAGGCTCGGGATATTCGCGATATCGAAAAGCTGCTCGGCACACCGCTTACCCTTTCGGCAAGAAGCACCTCCTTGGAGCATGTCGCTCGCAGCCGTCAGGCTGGAGCACGCGTTCCTTCTCGCCCCGCCCAGCCGGTTATGGCAGAGGCGCCCGTGGCTCCTGCGGTTCAGGTTGAGGAAACACCTCGACCGGAAGCTTCAAACGGAGGTTCACAATACGGCCGGATGAACGGCGGCTACGCTCGTCGAGACGAGCGCGCACCTAACCGCAACGAACAGTCACGAGGCAGCTACCCTCGCCGAGATGATCGTGCGCCCAGTCGAAATGATCAGCCCGATCAACGGGACCAGCGTCCGAACAATCAGAACGACAGCCCCAATCGTGGATATCAGCGCAGAGACGACCGAGGACCGAGCCGAAATGATCAGCCCAACGCCGGCTATCAGCGCCGAGATGAAGGCGGTTATGGCCAGCGAGACCAGCGCCCGCAGAATCCCAATGGTCGCCCCAATAACGGCTACCCACGGCGAGATGAGCGAGCATCGTTCGGTAACGACCGGCCCAATGGCGGCTATAGCCCAAGAAACGATCAAGGGCCAAGCCGAAACGATGGCTTCAACAGAAATCAGGATCGCCCTAACCAAGAACGACCTTTTCAGGATCGAAACGGATCAGGACAGCGCGGCGGCTTTGGCCGACCCCAAAACGGCCGAAACACGAATCCTAACGGCAACGGCCGGTTCCAAAAGTTCTCCAACGAGAACAAGCCACCTCAGCGAGATGATCGGCCCACCTCTGGTGGCCAATCGCGACCTTGGCGCAATAAGCCGGAACAGCCAACGCCGAACAACTCGGCAGACGCGCCTAAACCGTTTAGCAACGATCGACCCGGAAACAACCCCGGCCATCCTTCAGCCCAAGGCAAGAAAGGGCACCGAGGTTGGTCTGGCAAGCCGAAGTTCAAGTCGAAACCGAAGTTCGGCCGCTAAACAGAAGGGTTCAAACTCTAAAATAGTAATTTGTCATTGCGAGGAGCTTCAGTGCGACTAAGTCGCGCTGAAGCGACGCGGCAATCTACTCGTAAGAGCCACCGGCGCAAGGTAAGGACGCAGAGACTTTGATAGCTTCCTTGAACCTTCTAATGTGAGTTTAACACCGAAACGTCGGTGTCACACGCAGATTGCCTCGTCGCCCTGTAGGGCCTGCTACAAAAAACGCGAGTCGCGATCAACCTTGTCTCGCAAGACTCAAGACTCGACACTCTGGACTTTATAACGTCCAAGCGCATAAACGCACAACGCATTACCAGTCCTTACTTAAAAGCTTCCGACCGAACGTGCAACGAAAGCTTGGTCGTCTTTCCGGCCCGGACCCGAGCCTTTTTCGTCGGATAGACGCTGTAGGCCCCGGCGTGCATGCTCTTCGAAACCGTCACTACATAACTCCCCGAGGCAAGATCAAACTTGAAGTTGCCGTTGGCAGTTAGCGCCATGTCCTCCAACGGATTCTCCTCATTCTTATCGCTTGCGCGGAAAACCTCCAACTCATAGCCCTCAATCGATTGATCCTTCGCATAAAGGGTGTGGTATTTATTCCGCTCGGCGCTGGTAAGAGGTCCAATGCTGACATGGCCTTTCAGAACACCGGTGTGAGGGGCGAAAACAAGGGCGAGGATAGGCAGGATCATGGTTCTATTGTGAACCAATCCTATCTTGAAGTGGATAGGGATGGTGGATGGTAAATCTAGTCGACGACAAGTCGCCGGGGAAAAGCGGCGAGAACTCGCTCGCACTCGAAATCGTTAGCAGCCTCATTTCGAGTGCTGTGACTTGTCACAGCTTTGAATCAGGCGACTTGTCGCCGCGATGGCCGAAACCTACGCATCGCATTGACTCGGCGCTCTCTGCCTCTTAGCGTGAAATTCAACCCGTCGAACGAGACTATGGCTAAAGAAACTTCAACAAATCTTTCAAGCCCCTTACGCGGCAAAGGACGCTTCATCCAACCGATCTGTGTGGAAATACATTAGCGGATTCTGCCCTGCAAAAACTGAACTCTCACGCGCGGCGTAACCAATCCAATCGAGCCTCCGGGAAGCCAGATTGGCTATCTCGTCGGGGCGCATCTTTTCGGGCATTTCAGCAGAGATATGCATATCTCCAACCTTAGCAAGGCCCTCCGAAATAAGCCAACCGTGGTACATGACCTGGTCAAAAGAATGCCAATCCTGGTTCACAAACCCATGCTGATAGAACCCCACCCTAGTCAGAAAGGCCGAAATGTGTTCCGACTGATACCATGGGATCGTATTCCACCAAGCGTAGATCTTTTTGTATCTGTCCAGTTCTTCGCTCTGGCCAAAAAGCCGCGTGCTTAACCGAACCACATCGTGAAAAGGCTTTGTTGGATATCGAGACAGTGGGCATCCAAAAATGGTTGGGTCATGCTTAAACCTTGCAAACGATTCGTGAAAGCCGACCCCCGCGAACACCGAATCCACGTCCACCGCTGCAATGCCTTCGTATCGTTGTGTCTTCCAAAGCTGGTGCAGGCCATGAAACTTCTTGCAGCTAATGACCGAGTCGTTGGGCGTTACCGTCGGAGTATAAATGAACTCGGTCCGGTCCCAAACCTCTTTGTATTTGGCCTCTTTGTGCCGCGCCTCTTCGCTCAGGATGAAATACAGATCGCAATCTGGCTGAACAAGTTCGTAGCTGGCCACAAACTCGCGAAACTGGGCGAATTTTGGCATGTGAACGGGACAAACGAGAGCGACTTTGTTCGGCACACTTGTATTTTCGGTTGAACCCATAAATTTGTGAGGGTGATTAGCGATCCAAAACGCGCTGCCGATTAAGTCAGCCACCGAGCCCTTCACCTCTCCCGAAAGGAGAGGTCGGAAGCTTTCCATTATGCGCACGGCAATCCCACCCGGAAAGGCAGACAAAGGAAAGCGGTGAGGAACGAACCGGGAGAGGCTCGAGCCACAAACTCACAACTATCGAAATCCCTTAAATTGAAAATAGGAGAGCGCCCAGGCAATAGCTGAACTTGACTCCCTTTACCGTTTACCGTTTACCTTCTTTCTTGTCATGCCTCATAAGGTAAAAATCCGCCTATGGCAAAGGTCGCAATCAGCTTAGGATCAAACCTTGGCGATAGGTTAAACAACCTACGCACAGCCATAGCTGAACTCGAAAAGCACCTAACCATCCAAAAGGTCAGCCATCCCTACGAAACGGCCCCCATGTACGTGGAAGACCAGCCCGCCTTCATAAACGCGGCCCTCCTCGCGGAAACAAAAACTGGCCCACTTCCCCTCCTCCATCTTCTCAAGCAGATAGAAAGACAAATCGGAAGGCAAGACGCCCCAAGATTCGGGCCAAGAGAGATCGACCTAGACCTCATTTCCTATGGCGCCGCCCAATACAAATTCAGAGAGGCACACATAGAAAAACTTGTCCTACCACATCCGCGGGCGATAGAACGTAGATTTGTATTGCAGCCCCTTTATGAAATCGATCCAAACTTCAATCTCCCCGGCCTCGGCACCATCGCCCAATTATTGCCTTCGACCGAACTGCAGGCCCAAACCGTCAAGAAACTGAGCGATGCCCTTTTACCAATACTCAGCCATTGACGCCGCCGGGAAACCGACACAGGGCACCATTCAGGCCACCAGCGCGGGTGAGGCGATCCACATGCTCATCGGCCGCGGTTTTCGTGGGCCAAAAATCGTCGGCGAAAGCGCATCTGGCGGCCCAGCCGCAACTCCTGCCCCCCAAAGACGGCAGCAAGCGCCCATGCAGCTCATCCACCAAGCTGCCCCACCTCCAACAGCTTATCAGCAGGGCGGGAAAATGCAGATCAACGCTCCCGCGCCCGGCTACCATCCGCAGACTCACCACACACAAAAAGCCAAAGACCGGGATATTTTCTTCCTCTTTGCCCAAATCGCCGAGCAGCTTAGGGCCGGTATCGGCCCTGTTAATACATTCAGCGAACTTAGCCATATGTACAAAGACCCGAAGTTTCGGGATTCTCTTGGCGAAGTCGCCACCGCCGCTTCGGAAGGTCGCCAAATTAGTTCGGTGTTGCAGCTCTGGCCCGATCTTTATCCGGAGCATGTGGTCGGGCTCATAAGAGCGGGCGAAACCGGGGGCTTTCTACCGGAAGCGGCCACAACCGTTGCCGAACAAGCCGAGCAAGCCCATAAGTTTAAGCGCTTTCATTGGTGGATCTGGGCCGTTATCATCAACGCGCTCCTTTCATTTCCGCTCGCATTCTTGGCTAAGAATTCTTTCCAGAGTTTCTTCGATCAGGAGATGGCAAATGGCGGTAAAGACGGAGGGCCGTTTGCGGTTTTTTTGGTGATGTGGCATCAGCTACTATGGCCTTGGGGGCCGATCACGCTTCTTTTGTGCTTGGTCAGTTGGGGCCTAAGAAACTGGTTCTCCACGCGAGGCATGAAGCGATTTCGCCACGAAGTTGGCTTAAGAACCCCCGTTTTAGGTCAGCGCGCAAGGGATGAAAGCGTAACCATCTTTAGCTGGGTGCTGGCAAAACTGGCGAGAGGAGGCGTGCCGCCAAACCGGGCTTGGGAGTTAGCCGTTGAATCTGTGCCGAACCTGAGCATGCAGGACAAGCTGAAAAACGCCGGCGTCCACATGAACGAGGGCAGCAAGATCTCCGACGTCGTCTTCAAAAGCGACCTCTTCCCGCAAGAATATGCCCCCGTGGTCGCAACGGGCGAACTCACGGGCGATATTTCCGGTGCGCTTGAGCGGCTTTCCCAAATTAGCCGCACGGAGTATGAAGCCAATACGGTCAAATCCAAGGTCGCAACAGGCTCCGCAGGTTGCACTGGCCTTATATTAACGATGGGCCTAACCACGATTATCGTAACCCTCGCCTGGGCAGCCATCAACCACACCCTGCTTCAACAGGCATCCGATCCCGACGCCTCTTCGGCTGGCCAGCAAATCATCAATAACAATTCCGACCCCACTGCTCCGTAACTATAAATACAGATGCCGGTTTATGAATACAAAGCCTTCGACTCAAGCGGAAACCCGATGAACGGGACGCTTTTCAGCACTTCGCTGGCAACTGCCGCTGCCGATTTAGCCAAGCAGGGCCTTAACGTGCAGCACGTGGCTCTCGCAAGCAACAACAACGACCCAATCCCGCAAAGCTTTACTGCTCGTCCGATAGAAAAACCCGCCGCAGTTGAGACGGTTGCCGCCCCCGTACCAGAACCGACTCCGGCTTACGAGGCACACATTCCGCCCCCAACCGAGGCGCGCCCCGCCATCGTCACCGACGTCATCGCGCCGCTTGTTTACAAGGTTCCCCTCAACCAGTTACTGTTCTTCTTCCGGCAACTATCTACCATGCTAAACGCGGGCGTGCCAATCGTTTCTAGCTTGGATACGCTTTCCCGGCAAGCGAAAGACCCCAAGCTCGCGCCCATCATTAAAGAACTCCTGGGCCATGTGCGCGAAGGCCGCGAGCTAAGCGTCGGCATGCAGCGCTATCCGGAAGTCTTCTCTCCCCTCATGCTCGGCCTCATCCGCGCCGGTGAGCAAGGCGGCATGCTCGATAAGTCGCTGCTGCAAATGGCTAACTATGTTGAGCAGGAAATTCGCTTGCGCAACTTATTGCGCAAAGCGACCCTCTATCCGAAGATCGTTATCTTCGCTTCGATTTTTATCATCCTCGCCGCCAACTACATCATTTCCGATGTCTTCAATAAGCCAGGCGGCATCTATTCACCGCTAACCCAACCGGCAACCTGGTTCATCTTAGGACCCCTACTGGTCTTCCTGTTCCTGTTCTTCCGGATCGGCGTTAGCAACCCGCGCGCGAAGTTCAATTACGACCATGTTCTGCTAAACATCCCGATCATCGGCCCCGTCGTCCACCAGATGGCGATGGCAAAGTTCGCCCGCGCCTTTGCCGCCCTCTACAAAGGCGGCGTCGCCATGCCCAAAGCCATGAAGCTTTCCGCCGATGCTTGCGGCAACGAATACCTCCGATCCCAAATGTATCCGGTTGCCGATATGCTCGACCAAGGCGCCGGCTTTACGGATTCATTGCGCCAAACCCGCGTGTTTACGCCCCAAGTTTTGGATATGGCCCAGACCGGCGAAACCACCGGCCGAATAGACGACATGCTCGACAAGGTCGCCGACTACTACGAGGATGACTCCGAAGTTAGGGCCAACCAACTCGCCATGATCTTTGGCGTAATGTGTCTTATCGCAGTTGGAATCTACGTGGGCTACATCGCCATTCACTTCTACAGCGGCCCGCAGTTTCAGAGCTATCAGCAGGCTGGAAACGAGTGAGGAAAACGCACTACGAAGTGCTCGGCGTCACCCCAACCAGCACTCCAACCGAAATCAGGTCAGCCTACCGAAAGCTGGTCTTGAAACACCACCCTGACCACTCTCCCGATCCCCGCTCGGCAGACCTCCTAATTCAGGTTGTCGGCGCTTACGAAGTCCTCGGTGATAAGGCGAAAAGAAAGGAATACGATGCCGGTCTGAACCAGCAAACGGCACGGGTTCAAGAAAGGCAAAAGGAAGCCACCGTTCGCGATGAAAGGACCAGGGCTGCCCGATCTGCAGCCGCCGCCGCTGCCGCTACCCAAACCGTTTCAACCCCACCCAAGCCCACCAAAAACCAAGAATTACAGCGCCTTACCGCGCTCTTTAGCAAAGGCAAGTTCGACGAGGCGGAAAAGCTGGCTTACGCCATTCTGGATCGCAGCCACCGCGAGCCAGTGCCCTATGTGGTCTTGGGCGATATCGCCCGCTCCCGCGGCGAAACCGGACCGGCCATGAACATGTACGCCCACGCCGTTCAGTGCGACCCGCGTAATGCGCTTTATCAAAAGCGCTATGAGGAGTTGGTTCGCTCGACCAGCGTAAGCGCTGCGCCTGCTTCTCCGGCCCAAAGCAGTGCCGGCTTTTTAGCGGTTGCCATTTGCGTTTGCGCCTTCGCCTACATCGCCCTTTCCGCCGAAAAGCCGATGATGCCCTCGCTTGGCTTGATCAACACCTGGACGATGGGTCTCTTTGCCATGCTGCTCCTTTGCGGAATAACCGCCGGCGCGGCCTTAAGCGGTTCTGGCATGGTAGATCGATTGAATGCCGTTTCCACCACCTCACTCGGCAAAATCTCCCCAGCGATGGTTGTTGGGATCGTTGCAATAGTGAATTTCTGGGCCGCCGCTGCCCTTTACGTTGCCTTGGGCATGATTCAGAACGCCTTCAACTATTCAACCTCTCGCGTGGTTACTGCTGTCGCCGCTATCACACTTATGATGGCGCTAGCCGCCCATTTTTCTTCTGGGATCAACGGTTTGCAGGTCCTCATCTGGGGCGGCGCACCGGTTTACATCGGCGCGACCTGCGGCTGGATGGTCGCGGACGCTTTGAAGCGCTCATAACCCCCTCCCAACCCGTGCCATAATCCAATCGGAGATAAATCGGAAGTTATGAAAGTTAGCATCATTGGCGGAGGCGGACGAGTTGGATCGGATGCCGCGTACGCCCTTCAACTTGGCGGAATTGTGAGGGAAATCGCCCTCGTCGATATGAACCAGGAGACCGCCGCAGGCGAAGCTCTCGACCTGCGCCACGGCGCCGCCCTCACCTCAAGCCAGACCTTTACCAGCGGCAGCTACGAAGCCGTGGAAGGCAGCGACTGCGTGGTAATCACAGCGGGCTTAAGAAGAAAGCCGGATGAGAGTCGGCTCGAGTTGGTCAACCGAAATGTTGGCCTCTTCAAAGGCATTCTCGAAGAGCTTATGAAAGTGAAGCTCTCGAACAACGCCACCATCCTCGTTGTTTCCAACCCGGTCGACATTTTGACCCAACTTGCCGCGCACACCGGCATTCTGCCCACCAGTCGAATCCTCGGCCTCGGCACCGTGCTTGATACCTGCCGGTTCCGCTCACTGCTGGCAGACCACTTTAAGGTGGGTGCCCTCGATGTGAAGGCCCTCATCCTTGGCGAACATGGCGATTCCATGGTGCCGATTTGGTCCAGCGCGACCATCAACGGCGTCGCCCTCAGCAGCATTCCCGGCTATACCGAGGAAGCGGCAAGAGGCGTCTTCGAGTTCACCAAGAAATCCGGCGCGGAAGTCATCCGACTCAAAGGTGGCGCTGGCCGCGCAGTTGGAATCTCGATCAAAGAAGTGGTTGAGCAGATCGCCCTCGATTCGGGCGCTGTTCTGCCCGTCAGCAGCATGCAAAGCGGTGCGCTTGGCATTAACGACATCAGTATTTCACTCCCAACCCGTGTTGGCCGAACCGGCGTGATTAGCGTCTTGGAGCCAACCGTTAACGAAGAAGAGCGAGCAGGACTCGCCAAGTCGGCCGATTCGCTTCGCGCCGTTTGGGATCAAATCGATAAGGGAATGCCCACACCCGTGGGCGCTTAAAATATGGCCGAAAACGATCTGCGGAATCTCTGGAAGTTGCATCTTGTCGATAGTCAGCTTTTTGAGATCCGCAATCGTGCGGCAGCTCTCGATCCCGGCCGTAAAATCATGGCCGAACTTGCGCCCATTAACGCCAAGCTAGAAGCCAAAAACGCCCACCTTAAAACCCTCCACGCCGAACAAACCGACTCTGAACTCGAGCAGAAGTCAATCGATGAAAAGATCAAGAAGTTCGACAAAGAGCTTTATAGCGGCAAGGTCGTCAACCCCCGCGAAGTCGCCGCACTTCAGAAGGAAATCCAGATCCTTAAAGATAAGCGTGGCGATATCGATATGAAATTGCTCGAACTTTGGGATGCCATGCCACCCGTCAAGAAAGATGTGGAAGCAGCCGAAGCATTGGTTGCCCTTAAGAAAAAGGAACTCGCCGAGTTCCAAAAGAAGGTCTTAATAACCAAATCCCAGCTAGAGGCCGAGTTCAAGGACCGCAGCCAAAAGCGCCCGCTTCTGGCAAAAGAGGTTTCTCCAACCCTACTTACAAAGTACGAAGCGATTCGCCACAAGCGCAACGCCAATGGCATGGCCGGCATTAGCAAGAAAGGAACCTGCGAGGAATGCGGCACAAACCTGCCCACCAAAGCGATAGAAACAGCCAAAGAAGGGCGGATCGTCACCTGCGAATCCTGCCATTGCATCCTCTATTACACCGAAGGCATTCTATGAGCGAGCCCCAACGTTCTTCGCAATCGAAAATCGAAAATCGAAAATCAAAAATCGAATATATCCCCCCCTCCCCTGCTCCAAACTTGTCAATTCCCGAGGAGGGGAGGGGGGCAGGGGGGAGAGGTTTCTGGACTCAAAAATTTAAAATCAAAAATCGAGATTTCCCAGGTGCAGGCATACCCATTAAGTCAAGGACCTTTCGCCTTCCGCAAAACCCATCACCCCTCTCGGGCGGAGGGGTCGGTGAGTCCGCGAACCGGGGGAGGTCCCGAAGAAACAATCTCGGAAATGGGCGTTTCGCGCTGAACTTAATGGCCATAAGTGCCCAAAAATCAAAAATCCTTTGGCTCGCCCCCTTTTTCCTCTTAAGCACAAGCTGCGCCGAACTCCCCTCCGGTGGCGCAACCGGCAACCAAACCCTCATCACCCTCTCCATGACCATGCAGCAACCCCTTAATCAGGGCTTCACATACGCGATGGCCCTGAACCCGGTCACCACCACCAACCCAACCAATCAAGGGCCGATCCCCGTTATCCTCCCGCCCTATGGCAACGGAATCGTGGCTGGCGGGTGCCAGTACCTCATCATTTGGAACTTTAGCGCGCCGCCCACCCAGCAGGCTCAAATCTACACTTTGGCAACGCCCAACTTTTTCCCTGCCCCAACGCCTTACGTTCCCATCAACTTTTCGCTTAGTCCGGACGGGACCACCCTCACCGCCGAAATCTCCATCAGCGAAATCGCCTCCTCGTCCACCGTTGCAGCAACCTACCAGGCCCTCCAAATCAACTTTCTAACCATGAGCGTCGTCCCCACCGGCAGCAACCAAGTCTCCCGAATCTACGATGCGCTCGGCAACCAAGGCAACAATAGCACCCAAAATTCATGGATCACCGTTCCGCTGAATACAGCCGGCACTTACAACAACGCTCGCTACGGCAACGAACTCGCCGCTCCAAACTGGATAAGCGATCCGACGCTCGATATCACTAACTTCTCGGTCAACGTGGCGCCTGGTTAAGGATCTCGGCGAACACAACGTCACGCTGTGCTTCAAGGGCAAATTCTACATCAGAGTCGGCGTCCTCGCCAAGCTGGGTAAACGATTTATAGAGGTCGTCATCCATGATTTCTTTTAACATCTCCCCGGTGTCGCTTTTGATTTGAAAAATCCCAAATCGCCTTTGACTCGAAATGTCTGAATATTATAACGAAAGGCTTCAGTTCTGGTTTCGGCACATCTTGCGTGTGCTCAGCGGGTGCCTCTCGGAACGATACGGCCCATAATCCCGGTTGAGTAATAAAGCTAGATGCCAACCGTCTCCGTCCTACTTACCTGCTACAACCACATCGCCTACATCCCAGCGGCGCTGGATAGCATCTTGGCGCAGACGTTTACCGACTTCGAAATCATCGCCATCGACGATGGCAGTAAAGACGGCACCCGCGAGTGGCTGCAAGCTCGCAAAGAGCCGATTCAGCTCATTTTCAACGAGCAAAACCTGGGCACCTACGCGTCTCTCAACGTTGCCCTCAGCAAAGCCAAAGGCGACTACATCGCCGTCCTCAACGATGACGACGTTTGGCACCCCACCAAACTAGAAAAGCAGCTCGCCCTTTTCCAACTGCACCCAAAAGTGGGCCTCGTTCATACCGATGGCAAGTTCATCAACGGCGAAGGGCAAATCGTGGAAGGCTCCCCCCTCGGCTTCGAATTCCCCCGAACCGAAACCGGCGACGTCCTCCTCGGTCTGCTCTACGCCAACAAAATCATCGCCAGCGCGGTGCTAGTTAAACGGGAATGCTTTAATAAGCTGGGCGGCTTTAACGAGAACTATTTCGGCTCCGGAGACTGGGAAATGTGGCTCCGAATCGCCGAGCAATACGAAATCGGCTTCGTTCCAGAACCCCTCACCGATTACCGCGTTCACGGCGCAAACGCCAGCCACAAACTCGACCGAATCTGGCGCGACGACCAGATGCTGCGCGAGTGGATCGAAACAAGAGAACCCGTCTATCAGGGCAAAGGCTACCAAGAACAAACCCTCAAGAAGGCCCTCGCCCACAACGAAGCCTGCCTCGGCACCGTAAAAACCCTTAACGGCAACCCCGCCGCTGGCCGCGCCGCCTACAAGCGGTCTATGGAGCTCGAACCCGGACGGTTCAAAAGCTATCTACGCTACTGCGCCACCTTCTTGCCTGCTTCGGTTTTCCGAAAATTGCTTTAGCCTGGTTTTTCGAATGCTGCAGCTTGTCCCGATTTATCGGGAAGTCCTTGTCATTTTTCTCAAAAACCCATCATCGTGAGGAAGCTTTACGTGTGCCGACGTGGCGACCTACTTAGCCAGCCAACGGATTTGCAAACCGGTGGCGAGCTAGGTTAGATTGCAGCGTCGCTACCCGAGCCTTCGCAAGCTACGGTGCGGTCCGCTCCTCGCAATGACAAACTTGAAAGACATAAGACTCAAGACATATCCCCAATCCAGCGTTCTTGCCGCTTTTCCCATTAATCTTGTCATCGCGAGAGGCTTGGAGCACGCAGCCTTCCGATGACCCAAGGGGTCTAAATATTATAGCGAAGGGTTTCAACCCTGGAACTGAAGTAACAAGTAAGTCTCCGATCCTCATAGTCCGCCCCGAGGAGGGGCAAATCGAAAGAAGGTTTTCCGAGCCGGATCCCTCATCTTAGCGTTACACACAAGACATTCCCTATCCCGAAAACCGCTTCTTCCAATCATCCAGCAGCCTTAACGCCTCCAGAGGTGTGAGCGTGTTCACATCCAGATTCTGCAGCTCCTTTATAACCGGAGGTTCATCAAACTCGAACAGGGTCATCTGAAGTTTCTCAGTCTTCGTGACCGCCGAAGGCGCGACGGAAGACTTCTCCAACTCCGCCAAAATTTCGCTCGATCGCACCAAAACGGCCGAAGGCACGCCCGCCATCCGCGCCACGTGGATGCCGTAGCTGCGGTCCGTTCCGCCCGCCAAAACGCGGTGTGTCCACACAATATCGTCGCCAATCTCCTCCACGCTCACCCGGTAGTTGGCAACGGTTGGAAGCTGATCCGCCAAGGCGTTTAGCTGATGATAGTGAGTGGCGAACATCGTCTTCGCTCCCAGCGAAGTCAGGTATTCGACCATGGCCCAGGCGATGGCGAGGCCATCGTAGGTGCTCGTCCCCCTCCCAACCTCGTCCAAAATAACCAGGCTGCGCGTAGTCGCGTGGTTTAAGATGTTGGCGCTTTCTACCATCTCAACCATAAAGGTGCTCTGGCCCAGGGCCAACTCATCTTTAGCGCCGATTCTGGCGAAGATTCGGTCGCACAGGCCGAGCCGGCAACTCTTCGCCGGCACGAAACTGCCGATCTGGGCCATGAGGACGATCATCGCGGTCTGGCGGAGATAGGTCGACTTTCCACTCATGTTGGGACCGGTGAGGATTATCACGCGGGAACGCGGGGAATTTTCGATTTTCGATTTTCTATTTTCTATTGCGCTGTCTTCGGCCCGACTTTCGACTTTCGACATTCGGCTTTCGACTTCACTCCGGCTTTCGACATTCGACCTTCGACTATCGACTGTTCCCCCCTCTCCTGCTCCAACCTTGTCAACACGCAAGGAGGAGAGGGGGGCAAGGGGGGAGAGGTCAGAATTTCCCCCCTCTCCTGCTTTAAACTTGTCAACACGCGAGGAGGAGAGGGGGGTAGGAGGGAGAGGTGGTTTTTGATTTTCGATTTTTGATTTTTGATTCTCGATTTCGGACACACCATCCGCCATCCCCAATCCGCCATCCGCATCTCGACTCCGTCCTTCGACATCCGACTTTCGACCTTCGACTTGGTCCCCACCTTCCCGGTTCGCTTCGCTACCCGACCTCTCCCCCCGGCCCCCTCCCCTCCCAGGGAGCAGGGGAGGGGGAGCCTCTCCAGTATCGCCAGTCGACTCCCAACTATCCCCTATCCCCAATCCGCCATCCGCCTCTCCAATCCGTCCTTCGACCTTCGACTTTCGACTTTCGACTTGATCCCCACCATCGACTATCGACTGACGACTATCCCCTAAGAAAAGATCATTCGGCACAAACCGAACCGTGCTCGCCTCGACCACCGGATGCCGCCCCAACTCAATCTCCAAAACATCCGACTCCACAAGCGAAGGCTTCACATAACCTCGAATGGCCGCAACCTCAGCCAAAGAACACAGCACATCAAGCTCCGCCAAAGCCCGCGCGGTCTGCAAAAGCACCCGCGTGTGCTCCGCAACCCGGATCCGCAACCGATAAAATAAATCCCCTTCCAAAGAAGTAGCCTTCTCTTCCGCGTTCAGCACGTGCGATTCGTGCTCCTTCAATTCCGCCGTAATAAAACGCTCCGCGTTGGCAATGGTCTGCTTCCGAATATAGTCCGCCGGCACCTTCTCAAGCTGCGACCGCGTGACCTCCAAATAGTAACCAAAAACCGCCGTGTAGCCGACTTTCAGCCCGCTAATCCCTGTCCGCTCCCTCTCCTGCTGCTCCAACTTCGCGATAAACGCCTTGCCGTTCCGGCTCAAATCGCGCAGCTTGTCCAGCTCCGGGTCGTGCCCCTCCTTTATCAGGCCCCCTTCTCGAACCGAATGCGGAGGCTCGTTTACCAGCGCCCGGTCCAGCAAATGGGCAATGTCCGAATGGTCCGAAATCAGCTCCCGAAGCTCCTGGATCCGCCCCAATCCCACCTTGCGCAAAGGCTCCGCCAGGTGCGGCAAAGCAAACAGCGAAACCTTTAGCGCCGCCAGATCGCGCGGACCCGCAAACCCCGTCGCCACCCTCGAAACCAGCCGCTCCACATCGGAAACCCGCTTCAGCCCCTCCCGAATATCGCCCCGCACCATGCCGTGGTTTAACAGCCTCTCGACCGCCTCTTGCCTGGATTTTATGGCAGGAATATCCAGTAGCGGCTGCTCTATCCACTTGCGCATCAGCCGCGAGCCCATCGCCGTGCGCGTCTCATCCAGAACCGATAGCAACGTGTGCCGACGCCCGCCATCGCTCATGTTTTGGCTCAGTTCCAAACTCCGACGAGTGGCCAGATCCAGCCCCATGAAGCCGTCCACCGAATACGTCGTGAGCGATTCCACGTGGTCCAGGCTCAGCCGGTTCTTCTCCGCGTAGCCCAAAATCATGGAGGCGGCAATCACCGCGCTCGGCTTATCCTGAACGCCAAAACCCTGAAGGTTGGTCACCTCGAACTGCTCCAGCAGTTTGCGCGCCGCCCGCTCAGGCGAAAGCTGGGGGCAGTCGGTCACGCTTGTCGACATCGCGACCCTTGCAATCTCGCCAAAGCTTTCCGCTTTGGGCCCGGTCAGGAGTTCGGTCGGCCTTAGCCTTGCCAGTTCCTGAAGGAGCTTTTCTTCAAGCTGCTCGCCCTCTATTTCGGTGACCACGAACTCGCCCGTGCTGGGGTCGAGGGTGGCTAGCCCGGCCTTGCCGTCCATCACGCAAATGGCGGCCAAAAAGTTGTTCTGCCCGGCCGGAAGCATGGTGTCTTCCATCACGGTTCCCGGGGTTAGAACCCGCGTGACGCCCCGTTTTATTAAGCCCTTGGTGGTTTTGGGGTCTTCCAACTGGTCGCATAGGGCGACCTTTATGCCGTTTGCCAGCAGCCTCGCAAGGTATTTCTCGACTGAGTGAAAGGGCACCCCCGCCATGGCGATTTTGCCATTGCCGCCATCTTCTCTTCCCGTGAGGGTGATTTCTAGGACGCTTGCTGCTTTTTCGGCATCTTCGCCATAGAACTCGTAAAAGTCGCCCACCCGCATGGCCAATAGCACCCCCGGGTGCTCCTCCTTCGCCCGGAAGTATTGCTGTAGCATGGGGGTCTTGGCGTTCACTCTCTGTTGTTACCTTATCCTTTGGTTCGATGGCCCAACGCTGAATGCCGTTGGCTGCGAACTCTTTGGGCCGAAAGCCTAAGTGAAATTCCGAGTGCCGCTCTTTGAAACACCTGGAGGATTTCATATGGCCAGCGCTTATACGCCTGTAACCACGGCACCAACTTGTATGCAGGCCCACCAGCCCCAGGGTGTCTGACAGGTCCTATTTAATGGAGGTCAGTTCTTTCCGTATCTCTTCTCCAGCTGCACTGATCCCCTTGTCCACCGCGATGTAACAGACGCCCAGCAGGTCGGACGGTATCTGGAGGTCGCCCTTATAGAGAAGAAGCACGCGTCCAGATCGCCTCCCCAATTTACCGATGAAATATCCCAGCTCGTATATGACGTTCTGACGGGCCCTGCTCTCGCCGACTCCGCCTTCCAGCCCGCCAAAATCGTCAGGGGTAAGGAGAACTAATGCGACGTCGACCTCTTCGGAGCACTCTTCGAACTTCTCGATGATCGTCCGACCCGCATTCGGCTGTTGCTTGAGCACAACTGGCTCCTGCATTTTGAGGGTGTTTTGGAGATAATCCTTCAGTTTAAAGAGCAACTCCTCATCCCTACCATGAACAATAAAGCTTCTTAAGGTTTCAATTTTCAATGTTGTTTTGCCTCTCAGGGAACTTTTTCTCGAATACGCCCGAACTGCGTCACCAAAAGCCAAAGCCCACCTCGGGTCGCTCTCTAGCTTGATCAAATGAGCAAGGTCGCAGATGCTGATTTCCTCCAAGATACCATGGTGCCGACAGCTTTGCACAAGCGCTGAAAAAGGAACATCCACCTCCCCGTTGCCAGTAACTTCATACTGTAAATAAACGAGGTCTGTAACAACGGAAGCGCGCAGGTCTTCTGTGAAGCTGCGGAAGTAGGCATCGTTAATTATATGATGCAGCCTATTCTTGGCAGACAGGCTCACGGTTTCCGAGCCAAAAAGCTTTGGGACTACATGGTCGACGATGAATGCCAGCTGCCCGAGACGGTCAGATACAAGGTCCCAATTCTTCTCAAACTTCGCAACAGTTATGGATGGATTTGCTTGATAGATTCGAGCCATTTGGCCCGAAGTCTGCCGGAGACGGGCCCAATTTTCCTTTATGAATTGCGTGGCGCCGGCCGATTTATGCTGATATGGCGGAACGACGCTCGAAACGTCCTTAGAGTAGGCTAGGTATTGCGTGGAGTTTTTCTGATATTGAAACAGCTTAGATTCTCTGAACTCCACTAGGCTAACTTCGTTACCAAGTAGCCAAAATCGGCCTTCCCCAAACACTGGCTCGTAGAAGCTTAGAATCCCCCGGCAGAGGGCAGACTCAAAAAAGGATGCGGCGGGTATAAAAAGCGCGCTTGCAGACAGGAACGCAAAACGGGTAGCCAAGGTGGCTTCGGATACGATACGATCGCTTAAGTCAGATTCAGCCTTCATTTCAAGGAAGTGCATATCGAAGAAATGAAGAAAGATTGAGGCAACCGGCTTCACCATGGCTATATATCGAAAAGCGCGGTCTGGAGGCCAGCTTCTTTGACCGAATTACGATAGTCGCGGACTAGGCCGTCCAAGTGCCCATTTAAGGCCACCACCTTCCAAGCGACGAGCTCGTCCTCGTACCCTTCCGGAATATCTTGTAGTAGGTAAACTCTTTTCCGCTGGGCAAACGCCACCGCGATTTCTGCAAATGTATTTGCACCGATGTAGTCGTCAATACCATGCTTGTCCATGTTAACGGCAAGAAGGGCAAATGTCCGCGGGTCACGAATTTTCGTAAGATAGCTAAATGAAACGCGCCGCTTGAATTCCTGGTACTCGGACTGGCTCAAAGAGGCATGAATTGAATCCTCGGACGCAGGCAAAATGCAGTGGACACCCTCGCGTAGCAGCAGTCTGCTCAGGGTCACCATGTTCGCATAAGCTGACATGCTCCCACATATCGCGACCCTCCGCTCAAACGGGTTCAACAACTCATTATCTCCATGCTAAAGGTTTCTATAATATCCCTTTAGCAGGTCGGATTCTAACTGATAGTTTGGGTCGTCTACGTAAAGCGGCCTGACGGCTACCTCCCTCCTGGAGAGCAAAAGAGCCAGATCCTGGGCCGCCACAACATTTCCCGAAGGAATTTCGAGCGGTAGGTCACTGGGCTCCTCCTGAAAAAATATGGGTCTTTTCGCTTGGACGATGCGGCCTATTTCATAGCACGTAGTGCGGCCGACATACCCTCCTGGGTCAACCACGTAAACAAGATTTGCTTGCAGAATCCTATGCAAGGCAACCGATTGCACCTGCGAATCCGAAAGGTCTGGCCGGTCCGTCGCAAACCTAATAAATGGTATGCCAGGAAGAAGGATCTCGTAACTTATAGGCGACAGTACAGAATGGCCTCTTTCGATAAATGCGTGAATGGCCTCTTTAACTTGTTTAAAGTGCTGACTAAAGCTCCCAATGACCGCTATTGTCATACCCGAAAGTATAACCGTGTGGGCGTCAGCTTTTCGCCCAGTGCCAACGCTGGAAGGAAAATAGCAAATCAGAGAAATCTGTGTCATTAACTTTTCTTTAGTACAGTGTCATTGAAGACGCTCTCGTATTTTGAATACTTCTTCATCGAGATTTCGGTAAAGTACTTCTCGTGCCCGTTAATGTTCAAGCTGATCTGAGCGACCTGCAACCGCACTTGGCCAATCCACGCCTCCCTCGGGCGGCAGAGAATGTACATGCTGCCTTTCGTCAAATTGCCCAGCAGGACCCTAGCGGCCTCATTACGCTGGCCCAAAGCATCGCTGATAACCCCTGGGATGATTCGACGCTACTGATGTTGACGACAAGTAGCGGGAATCCAGCAAGGGGGCCATACACTGTCAGAGAGGGCAATCGCAGACTTACTGCGATCAGGGGGCTCCAGTCGCCGGATATGTTCGAAGGTGTACTCACCGCACCAGAAATGCGAACCTTGCGCGAGGCCTCTTCCCAGGCGAAGCTGCCTTCCGTTATCTCAAGTTTGGTGTTTGGATCCGATGAGGAAGCTGATCTTTTGGATAGAATCGCTCGGCGTCACGGAGGCGAGAGCGCAGGAGCGGGGGTTCGGCCCTGGGACGTACGAATGCGCACTAGGGCACTCGGCGGACAGGATGCGGCCGCGGTTGCACTCCTAGATCATTTGGATGGCGACGGGGGATACGGAGATACAAGTGGCATCAGTCCGACGACCCTCACACGAATCTTGAGCACCCCCGAAATCAGGGACGCTCTGGGGATTGCGATAAACCGTGGCAAGCTGCAAATTGGCACGAACTTTTCTGATATGGCGATGCACCGGCTGCTAGGTTTTATGCGAGAAGACGACTTTACGGTAGCCAAAGTGATGTCCTCTGATCAACGAAGGAATCTCGCAACCGACTTGTATTCCCACCGAACAACATCCCTCGTGGCGACAGATGAAGAGGGAGGGCACGATCAGGAAGAAGCGGAAGGGGGAAGCGAAGGTGAAGATTCTGGCATCAACGCCGGCGGCGCTGTTTCCGCGACCGGCGGACAGCCCAATAATGGAGTTGGTCAAGGGAGTACAACTATCGGGGGCGCGACTCGTTCCGGACCCCCACGGAAAAAGCTCGTACCCGCTGACTTTCCTCTTGGAACGGGAAACGCTCGTATTAACGATTTATTGAAACAAGCAAAAAAACTTGACATTGAAGCCATGCCCGCAATTTGCGGCATTAGCACTCGTGTCCTGCTAGAACTGATCGTGGACGAATACAGATCAAGATCAACACCGCCTGGAAACAATCGACAGAAGCTAAGAGATAAGGTGCTCGAGGTAGCGTTGCAGTTGGAAGCGAGAGGTCTGTTGAGCCTGCAAGAGCGGCAAGCCGTCGAGCACGTATGCAACAGCCCCGCATATGGAGTTACGAATATTGTTACCCTGCACTCTTACGTGCATAGCCTCGCCGCCCCAGTCAACACGAGTGATGTGAGGATGCACTGGGACCATCTGGACAGATTTTTACGAACAGCCTGGTCAAATTTGCCCTGAGCCGTCAGCGAGAATGCCAAATTAGTATCATGAGGTTCGATTCCCCCCTCCGATACCCAGGTGGAAAGGGGAAAATTCTAAATTTTATCAGACTGGTATTTCAGGAAAACTCGCTCGTTGGCCGCGATTACATTGAGCCCTATGCTGGAGGGGCAGCAGTCGCTTTGGGCCTACTTTTTCAGGAATATGTAGGCAAGATTTGGATCAATGACTACGACCCGGCCGTGTACTCCTTCTGGAAGTCAGTCATCGAGGACACGGATCAATTCGTCGCGCTTGTCAAGTCAGCCCCATTGACGATGAGGGAATGGAATCGTCAGAAGGAGATTCTAAATGATCCAGCTAGCGCACGCCTTGACCTCGGATTTGCATTATTTTATTTGAACCGCACGAACCGATCCGGAATCGTGCGGGGCGGCGTAATTGGCGGGAAACAACAGCAGGGTCCCTACAAGCTCGACGCACGATTCAATCGGGATAGGCTAACGGAGCGAATACAGAGAATCGCGTCCTACAGGCAGCGAATACGCGTATCCTGCATTGATACCGCAGACCTACTAGTAAACATCGCTGGTTGGTCGGAATGCTCTCCCCTCATATACCTAGATCCTCCTTACGTAGCAAAAGGGGCAGAGCTTTACCGTAATTCTTACTATGAAGCTGACCATCGTAAAATAGCGCAGATAATGGCATTGCATTCAAGCCCGTGGGTAGTGTCATACGACGACACGGAATTGGTTCGCGAACTTTATGGTAAGTATTCGTCCATTTATTATTCGCTAAACTATTCTGCCCAAGACAGAAAGCGGGGCAGCGAGGCAATGTTTTTTTCACCTAACATAGCGCCCCCGGTCGTAAGCTCGCCAGCGCAAGTTTCAGCCCGGGACGTTTGGCGATACGACAGGTATTCCGTCGTAGCTTAGAGCGAGATCGAGAGAATTTAGAGAAGGGTGGAGCGCAGTCCCGCGTCAGCGGGACAAGCGAAGCCCTGGAAACAGCATCCCTCACCCTTCGGCGGGCTGAAGGTCCGCGATAAATAGCCACGTTCTTTCGTAAACACGGCGACAGGTCGCCTGATGAAAAACGGTGTCGAGCCACTGCGCTCCAAAAGCGTTTTGACCCCTCAAGGAATCGTGCGCCCGTGCGGTATCCTCCCCTAGCCCCTCCTTGAGAAAGGAGGGGAATAGTTGGTCAATTCTTGATTTATGATTTCGTAAACGCGGCTATACGTCGCCTGATGAAATCGGTGCCGGGTTCCGCACTCCCACTGCTGCTTACAGCCACCGCTCGGATTACCTGGCGATGAATCGCCCGAATCAAGGCGGGAATGAATTCCCGCACTCCATATCCTGCGGCGGCTCCGACTTTGGAGTGCGTGCGATTTATCGCCGCTTTAAACGTTGCCGTCCGCCAGCCGATTTATCGGCGACTTTGGCGATGAAGGAAAAAAGCCAGAAAAGCGCTTAACGGATTCGGATAACCCCTTCCACCTTCGCTCGTGCCGCGCTAAAAGGAGGGGCCACTTGTTGGGAAGCCACCATTCCGCTTTTCCGGGCAGGCCCGTAGGGTCGAGAAAATTTAGCAAAGGGTGGAGCGCAGTCCCGCGTCAGCGGGTCAAGCGAAGCCCTGGTAACAGCATCCCTCACCCCTCCGGCGGGCTGAAGGTCCGCGACAAAAACCAACACGAGCTGAAAACTAGGCGGAATCCTCTCGAAACATCTCCTCATATTCATAAGGCGAATAGGTGAAGATCATTCCAATTCCGTTCGAATCCTGGCCGAATTTCTGCCTCAAGCGCTCCCACAATTGGCGCTGGCGTTCGGTAACGTAGACACCCGTGAAGTCCCGATGGACCAGAACGCCGTTAATGCGAGAGTCGGGGCCATCCTGAGTTGCTTCACCGAAAGCATCTTTTCCATTGGCAAGCGATTTCAGGTAATCATCAACTTCTTTTAGAGTCACCATTTTGCTACTCCGATTCCAACCAAATCATGGGCGAATTCAACCATTTCGGCGCTGTTAACAAATAGTCTATCAGAGCTCTTAGATCCTACATTCAACTTTATCAAATGAGCCTCCAGTTTTTCGGCGGGATAAAAACGGTGCTCATTATTCCATCGGCGGGTTAAATCGTTGAATTGTGTTACGAAACGCGGTCTATATCGATTCGAAATAAGGTCGAAGTATTTTGCTTCCTCAGCTAACGCTTTCAGATAGTGTCGTCCCTCCCACGCTCGATTGTGCCGCCAGCGCAAGGCTCTTAACATGCACTCGACTGCGAGTCCGCAAAGGTAGTGGCTTGCTACATAGTCTCCGCTTTGGTGTGCGTTTTCTGCCGCCCTAAGCACTTCGCCAGAAGCCTCTTTATATTCCGCAGCAGTTATTGGCATGCCTGATTTCCAGACCGACCATACGATGAAGGACTGTCGAATTACAAGGGCGTCTATGAGCCGGCACCAACTAGTCAAATGGTAAGCGGCTCCCGCCTTCTCAATAAATGGACCTGAAGGCGTAGGCGCTTAAAAACTAAAACCTTTAAACCAACTATCCCCGTCATGCTTCGTATGAACCCCGACAAGCAGCAGACATACGACTACGCTTTCTGGAAAGCCAAACTGCCGTCGTACCCAAAAGCCAACGGGATTTCCGGCGCGAAAGTCGGCCTCACACCTAAAATCGCGGCGAATATTCTCACCGAAATCGCCCACGGCGCCAACCCGCGCGAGGCTTTTGACCAGGAGAATATCTCTAGTCGGACATTCACGCGCTACCTTAAACGCGCACAAGATGAAAATGAAATCGGCCACTACCTCCGCGAATACTTCGCGATTCAGTTGATGGCCCAGGAAGTCGCAAACGACCGGATCTCAAGAGCCCGGCTCGAATTCCTCAATCCAGCCCCAAAACGCCACGTCCACCAAACGCGGGTTACAAAAACCCGCAAGGCAGTCGTCAACGGCAAAGTGGTCAGACTCCGGGATGTCGTGACCACGCAAACGACCGAGTACACCGAACCCTGCCCCCTCGAAAAAATAATTTAGCTCATCGATTTTGACCTTAATCTGTCAACCATAACTCGACACAACAGATTCAAAATCCATTTTCAACTTGTCTCCACAACTCGCCAGACCGCCCCTTGAAAACCAAATATCACAATTGATCGGAGGCCCGAAACGGACCGTCGGGGCAGCCCAAGCCAAATCAGCCCATAATGAATCAGAAGGAAATGGAAATACCGAAAGAACTCGAACAAATCCTGACCAGCGACCCCGATTACTTGAGCGGCGCGGTTCGTTTCGTCGGAACTCGTGTGCCTGTCCAGGCCCTTCTGGATAGCCAACTTCGCGGGCACACCATCGAGTACTTCCTTGAAGGCTTTCCCGGCGTCACGAAGGAGCAAGCCGAAGCTGTTCTGAAATTTGAACAGAACCAAATTCGCGAACTCTTCGGCCTCGAGCGCGCAAGCTAATGCGCGTCCTTCTTGATCACTGCGTAGACGTTAGGTTTAGCCAACTTTTGCCCGGCCACGAAGTATCAAATACAAAGGAGTTAGGCTGGGAAAAGTTAAGCAACGGAAAGCTTCTGTCCGCAGCGAAAGAAGCTGACTTTGAGGCGTTTCTAACGGTTGACAAGAACCTTCGATTTCAGCAAAACCTCGCGAAGATCGGACTCCCGGTGATTACGATCAACACTCGATTTACAACCCTTGAAGACATTGCGCCGTTCTCTGGCGAAGTGTTGAAGCTTTTAGATCAAGAAAGTCTAGAAGGAATGAACTTCGTAGTTGGTGAATGATCGGCCGTTCGCAGTTAGCTCAAGATAAGCGACTCCGGCCACCTCATTTACCGTTATGTGCTTTTCCGGCAGGCCCTTAGGGTCGAGAAAAATTTAGCGAAGGGTGAGCGCAGTCCCGTGCAGCGAGACAAGCGAAGCCCTGGTAACTTCCACCCCCACCCCTCCGGCGGGCTGAAAGTCCGAGATAAGAACGCAGGTTCAAACATAGATGCGGCGACAGGTCGCCTGATCAAAAGCGTGAACAGGTTCACGCACTCTAAAGTGTTTTAGCCCCTGCTGAAGACGAGTGTCACGTTCGTCATCCCTAGATCCCATCCCTCAGTGATAAATTACAAGTTAGGATTGAACTTAGGATCGACCCTGTAAGATCTCCCGTCTCCGTTCTACTTTCTCCGTTCTAAGTTCTCCACCCCCCCACTCTTGCGAACCTTTACGCAACCACTCGCTTTAACTTAACTAACCACGCCTTCAAACCGATAATGTATAATATCGGCAACCACGGAGAGATGGCTGAGTGGTCGAAAGCGCCCGCCTGCTAAGTGGGTAAGGGGGTAAACCTCTTCTCGGGTTCGAATCCCGATCTCTCCGCCACCGCCGTATGAAAAATATGAAACGGCTTCTCTCCCTCATCCCATTGGCATGCGCCTTTTGCGCTGCCCACGCGCAGACCTTCGACCAGTACGTCAAACTGCGCCATCAATACAAGATCACTCAGGCTGTCGGAGAGGAGGCCCTGGAGACCTTTGTCGGCCAAAGGATCATGGAGATCAAGGGGACGGTTAAGGGCACCATGCGGGTGGCCAATGGCGAAGTTAGCGTGCTTTTGGAAAAGAGCAACGGCGACACGATATTCGTCTCCTGCCCCAAAGGCGCGCCGGATTGGCTGGATGGAAATGAAGTCCCCGTTCGGCTTATAGTGAACGCCCATCGCGAGTCGACCAAGTCCGATTTTGAAGCTACGATGCTTGGCGCGGCCGGTGAAGCGCAAGTCTCCGATTACGAATATGATCTTGCGAACGCCGCACGGGCGTCTAGATCGCGCACGCTGACCAGCCGCCATTCCGACTACCGAATGAGCCGGCTCGATCTTCCGGCGAGCGACGCGGCTCCCGCTTACGCGCAGTTTATTCTTAACCATAACTCCCATTTAAGCGAGGATGAGGCCCTGAAAATCGCCCAAGGCGTGATTGGTTACAGCCTTCGATTTGGAGTAGATGCCCGGCTCATCATGGCCATGATCATGGTGGAGAGCGGATTCAATCCCCATGCCACCAGCCGAACCGGCGCCATGGGTCTTGGCCAGCTAATGCCCGGCACGGCTGCTGGTATGGGCGTAACCGATGCTTACGACAGCATGGATAATCTTTACGGAACGGTGAAGCTGATTCGCGGCCATTTGGACACCTATCAGCAGCAAACCGGCGACGATTATCAGTCGCTTGTTCTTTCGCTGGCTGCCTACAACGCTGGCCCCGGCGCGGTGAGCAAGCACGGCGGCGTCCCGCCCTATCGCGAAACGCAAAACTACGTGAAGAAGGTTATCTCGATTTACAAAGCCCTCTGCGGCGAAGAGTAGAGGCATGGTGTGATGGGTGACGTGTGACGCTTTCGGGCCGTGGGCTCTTTACAGTCTCGCTTAGATTTGTCTGACACAGAGGGCACAGAGGTTTTTTAAAGGCAGGCGCGGAATAACCAGTTCCCCTTTTGCGACCTTTGCGCCTTTGCGTGACAATTCCGATCCGCCAGACCATCTGACCCCGTCACCCGTCACACCAGAGCTAGCTGGGCCGAGCCCAGAACCCCGGGCTCTGCATCGGCTTCGCCTGAACGCTCGCCTGCTTCGAACTCACCTTAAAACCAAGCTGCGCCATTGCCGCGACCGGGTTCGCCTCTAACTGCATTCGAAAGGCAGCGTCGGAACAAGCCAGCTCCCCGGCTACAGCCGACTGCCAATCTTGCAAAGCCTTAATCCGAAGCTCCGTTTGCTGAGCCAGATTCCCGCTGGCGCAGGAGCGGCAGCGCTCAAAGGCATCAAGCGCCTCGCTATTGCGTGACAAGCCTTGCAAACAATCGCCCTTAAGGAAGTGATAGCCGGGATCGAACGGGTTCAAGGCAATCGCCTTATCCAAAGACTTCAAAGCGGCTTCGAACTGGCCCATGCGCCAAAGTGCCTTGCTCTTCACTTCCAAAGCCGGAAGATGGCCAGGATCCGAAACCAAGATACGGTCGCAGACGATCACCGTCTCCGATGGAGATTGGGATTGGGTTGCCAGGGCAAGCAGGTCGAAACTGCTCGATTCCTCCGAGAAAGTGCCGGGGCAGATAGAGCCCGGGCTGTTAGCCGCCATTTAAGTTAGCTTAGCTTCAATCCGCGCTCGCTGGAACGAGCAAAAATACCGGAGATTTGCCTCTAGACAGCGGTTGCGTCCAAAACCTCGTTGGATTGCCTAGTGAGATCGGCAACTCTTGCTCTGAACGCGAGCGGTATCGTCTTCTTGCCGCTTGTAGTGGCGACTCCGATCATGGAAGCGGTCGCGGCGACATCGTTGGCCCAACTAGCGGCAAACTCGGCTGAGGCATTGGGCAAGAAGGCCACAAAGTCGCCACCCGCTTTCTGGGTCGCGGCTCCTCCGGCCGTCAGCTTGCCTCGCAATCGAAGCGAGAAAGCGCGAAGCCCTTCGCGTACGGCGTTCGGCTCGCAGACTTCCTTAAACTGCTGCCGCTTTAGGAGCTCAAAAAAGATAAGGCAACCGGGTCGCGCGCCACCGGCAAGGCCTTGAAACGCGGTCGGCGTAACCAAGCCGCTCGCCACATCATTCGGCAGCTCGATTCGGCAAACAGCTTGGGCGAACTCGCAAGAAATGGCTCGTAGGGCTGCCAAATCGGAAGCTTCCAAAGCACCGCTCGCGCGCGAGGCAGCAACCATAAAGCCAAAGGGCATCTCTTGGAACTGCAATGGCATGATGAAGAAGCCGCCGATCCGCCTTCTGAGCAAAACGTCGGTTTCGCAGCGCTGATCGTCGCCAGGGTGAAAAACAGCAACTTCCGGCGCGCCCGCATTCAGCCAGCCCTCAAAGCCGCTGCCGGTGGCGAAGCTCATGCAATCCAGGCAAGGAACTTCAACCCCGCAATGGCTAACCAACTTGGGAACGCCGTCCTCAAGAAGATATGTGCCTACGAAGTCCGCGCTGACCACGCCAGCCAACCTTCTAGTGACTCTATCCGCCAGATCGTGACGGTTGGTCGAGCCGGTGCTGATAGCGGCCGTTTCGTAAAGGACCTCCATCTCGTGCAAGCGGCGATCGAAAGTGGTTCTTTTCTGCTGGTCAGTTATGATCCAGGCAATCGAAGTAGCAAGATCTTCGGCAAGCCGCTTGGCTTCCAGAAGGGTGTTCCATTCGGTGTGGAACAGGTTTAGCATGCCGACGACCTTGGAATCAGTCATGAGTAAAACAGTTGCCACTTTGGCGCGGTCTCCCTCGGTAAGCATTGCACGGGTGCTCAGTTCGACCTTATCGGTGATCTGCCGAGTGGCCTGCGAAAGATCAACAGCGTAGCTGCTGTCTTCAACTATTGGGTGGTTAGCGCCGGCCGTGCCGCGCACTACCATTCGGTTACCGAACTGGGCGAGCGTATAAATCGCGACCGAGTCGGCTCCGCAAAGTTGGGCAATCTTCTCGGCAATTCTAGTGTGAAAGTTGACGCTGCTTGGGACCTTGCACGAGAAAAGCTCCGCTAAGGCGTGGTCCTTCTTGGAGTCTTTCTCCAACTCCACGTATCGTTCCTTCACCTTGCGAAAGTTCTCGCGCAGGAGCAAGAAGGCATCGGCATCGATTTCGGCGGCCGCATGCTTTGGAACATGAATGATGATTGGCTCCGGAATGGGCTGAGTTCCGGTGTTCACCCCTTCCTTAAGCAGGTAAGCAGCGCCGACCATTGCCAAAGCGATGAAATAGATCCCGATCGGGGGCGTTCCCCCAGATGCAACCGCGCCTGCCGCAAGAGTTAGGATGGCGACTGCGGGTAAGGTCGCCCAAAGGCTTAGGCGGTGGGTTCGGTTGGCGTAAATCGCGGGCAAAACGGCGCATAAGGCTAAGCCCTGTGTTTGGTGCAATCCTGCGCCTACAAAAAGAATGGTTGCCGCATCGCAGATGGCGTAAGTTGCTGTCACGGCCCTGATGCGGCCCCTTCGGGTCTCGATTAGGTGGCCGATGCCGGCATAAGCGCCCACGAAAAGCGAGAGCTTCCACGCGATGCTTAAATCCGGCGCGCCTACCCAGGCGGACAACATGAATACAAAACCAGCGAAAAGGAGGCGTATGGAGAGTTCGAGCATGGAGGGCTTCCCATTATAAGTTTCGGTCGAATTCCCAGTAATTTTAGTGGAGAAATGAGCCCCCTCTTCCGGTGCTCCGGCAGAGGAGAGGGGGTTGGGGCATAGCCATCAATTTGAGGTTTATTTCCGAGCGGTAGGCTCGCGCCTCTCCCGGTTCGGGGAGAGGTTCCGTGACTTTCCTCTTAAGCAAATTTAGGAAGCGAAAGCGCCCAGTTCGCAACGCAAGACAAAGTCGAACTCACAGCTATCCCGGCACTGCGTCTTTGATCTCCCAACTGGTGGAAAACTTCGGCCCGAACTTAAGGGTAGCCATGACGGTGCAGTATTTGTCGTCGCTCAACTGGATCGCACGGGCGACGGCTACCGGGTCCAACCCGGGCCCGCTCAGCACGTGGTTCAGGCGAATCGCGGTAAACGGACGAGGATAATCGCCTTCAGCCGCCTTATCGCCATCTACTTCCAGCGTGTAAGAGTCCACGGTCTGCTGCTTCTTACGAAGGATCGCAATCACGTCCATCGCGCTACAGGCAGCTATCGAAGCCAACATCGCTTCAACCGGCGTCGGGCCTAAGCCCTCGCCACCAAAATCGGGATGCGCGTCTAGGGTGAACCTAACGCCGCTGGGAGGATCGGCAACAAAGCCCATCTTGCCGTTCCATTGAAGATTCACAGCCATCGATTTAACCTACGAATTTTGGCATGCATGCTACGGCAACCAGTCAAACGCCAACCGTTTGTAAGTTGGGCGAAATAGCGTAGGCGGCTTCTGTTTTGGCCTTCACTTCTTCCGCCGTCACATTGGGAGCAAGTTCTTTTAGCACCATGCCCTCCGGCGTGATTTCGAACACGCACAGGTCAGTAATGATGAGATCTACCACCGCCTTGCCCGTTAGCGGCAGTCTGCATTCGTGCAGAACCTTGGATTCTCCGGCTTTGTTGGTGTGCTCCATCACGACAACGACACGCTTCACGCCCGCCACTAGGTCCATCGCCCCGCCCATGCCCTTCACCATCTTGCCGGGGATCATCCAGTTGGCCAGGTCGCCCTTTTCTGAAACCTCCATGGCCCCAAGAATTGAGAGATCGATGTGCCCACCCCGAATCATGGCAAATGAATCCGCCGAGCTAAAGAAGCTTGCGCCTGGCAGCACAGTCACCGTTTGCTTGCCCGCGTTTATCAGGTCCGCGTCTTCCTCTCCTTCGTAGGGGAACGGACCCATGCCCAGAATGCCGTTTTCACTCTGGAGGGTGATGTCCATTCCGGACGGAATGTAGTTCGCGACCAGCGTTGGAATCCCGATTCCGAGGTTGACATAGAATCCATCGCGGAGTTCCTTCGCGGCGCGCATTGCAAGCTGTTCTCGGGTTAGTGACATGGGATTGTTTTACCCTCCAAGTGTGACGGGTGACGAGCAGGGTTCCTTTCAGACGAAGGAAGTACAGCACGAGCCATCGGTCATAAACCAACTTTGCGACGAAATCAACTCCCATGGCGCAAGGAGAAGGGTCGACGCGTCACTCGTCACACGTTACCTATCAGTCACTCGTCACCCTTTCCTCGCGTAGGAAAAGAGACTATGGAACCAAGAATGAAACATCCGGGCGCGCTTCTGCCCGAGGCAATGCCAGCCATTATGCAGATACTGGGCTCGATTTATAAATCAGGGATATCCCCTTCGGTTCTCGGCCTCACTCATTTGCGGGCCAGCCAAATCAATGGCTGCAGTTTCTGCGTGGACTATGGGGTGAAAGAAGCCAAAAAACAGGGCGAAACTGATGAAAGGCTTGGCACCGTTGCCGCATGGCGCGAAGCGCCTTACTTTAGCGAAGCCGAACGCGCCGCGTTGGCGCTGGCAGAAGCAGCAACCCGTCTAAGCGACCGCAGTGACCAAGTTCCGGACGATGTTTGGAACGAAGCAGCTAAGCACTTTGAGGAAAAAGAGCTTGCCGCCCTTGTGCTCAATATCGCGATCACAAACTTCTTCAACCGCATAAACGTGACCTTGAAGACACCGGCGGGAACGGCGATACCGAGCGCACAGCAGTCCGAGGGTCGAGAAGCCGTAGGGGCTAGGCAGTAAAACGATAAACAGTTTTAAGAAGGTGGGATTTAGGTGTCCTCCCTTTGGGCCGCGCGACCTCTCCTTCAAGGTTCCACATTACCCCGAGGGTGCTTCTACCGTTATTTCAAACATCTCACTCGTCTCGTCGCCCACGATTTCCCTGCTCGGAACTGGAAACGGCTCCTCGCGATCCAGGTAGTTGCCAAGGAAAGCCTCGATGGTTTCCTTGGCATTCTGTTTTGCCGCTTCAACGGTTTCGCCGAACGAGACACAGCCCGAAATATCGGGGACGTTGACCATCCAGCCCCCGTCATCCGGGGTCAATATCGCGCGGTAAGTTAGTGTGCTCATTTCGTTGAAGTCAAATCGTAGGAACCGGATCCAGCTTCAAAAACTGCTGCTCCATCCTCCATCCTCAGGAACTTGAGCCCATCCGCAGAACTGGCCGGGTGGCCGTGCTCCATTACAGCTTCGGCCGATGCCGCAGGGACGTAGACTAGCGCCTTCGTGTTCGCGGGGATCTTTACGGAAAGCTCGAAAGAATGCCCATCAATCTTCCAGTTCGATTTAATGTCGCCATAAATCGACTGGTAAGAGGTGTTCGCATAGGTCAAGTTTCCGCCTGGCTGAGGATGAATCACTATTTCCTTGTAGCCTGGTGTTCCTGGCTTAATCCCGCCAACAACGCCGTACAGCCATTCGCCGACCGAACCTAATGAGTAGTGGTTGAACGAGTTCATACCAGGATCCTGGAATCCTTTGTCCTGAGTCCAGCCATCCCATCGCTCCCAAATCGTGGTAGCCCCGTTCTTGATCGGGTAGCCCCAACTCGGGAAAGTGTCCTGCAGCAAAAGCTTGTAGGCTAAATCCAGGTTGCCTGTCTCGGTCAGCACCGGATTCAGCAGGCTTACACCTAGGAAGCCAGTGGCAAGGTGATTATTTCGCTTAACGGTTACGTCTTCGACTAGATGCTGAATGGCCAACGGCCGCATGTCGTCGGGCAGCATGTGGAAGCCAAGTGCGACTAAGTAGGCGGTTTGCGTATCGCCTTTTATTCGGCCGTCTGGTCCAACATAAGCCTTGTTAAAGGCATCGCATATGCCTTTAAACAACTCGTGATACTTGGCAGCTTCATCGGTGAGCCCGAGCACATCGGCGCTCTTGGCAACCAAATCAGTGGAGTGAGCGAAAAAGGCGGTGCCCAAAACCTCGTGAGGGGTCTCCTCGTGAATGTTCAGCCAGTCGCCGTAGTCATTGGCCCGGCTCTTTTCCCAAAGCAGGTTGGGATTGTTATCGTGAATGTAATCCACCCATATCCGCATCGACTCAAAATGGCGCTCCAAGATGCGTTTATCATCGTAAGCTTGATAGATCGCATAGGGAACGATGACGCCCGCGTCGCCCCAACCAGGCGCGGCAGGGTTATCGCCAAAGTCATGCACCCGTGGAGAAACGTCGGCAAAAGCCCCAGAAGGAGTTTGGCCGTCCTGAACATCGTTTAACCATTTGGTCATAAACCCGCCGATCTCGCAATTGTAGGCGGCGGTTCGCACGAAAACTTCGGCGTCGCCCATCCAGCCAAGGCGCTCGTCTCGCTGCGGACAGTCGGTCGGCACGCTCAAATAGTTGCCTCGCTGGCCCCAGTAGATGTTGTGCCAAAGCTGATTTACCATTTGGTTAGAACATTCAAACTTGCCTGTATCCGGAGTGGCAGAACCGAGCACGATTCCAGTTATGGAATCGTCCTGAAGCAGGCCGGGATAGCCGGTTACCTCAACGTAGCGAAAGCCGTGAAAAGTGAAGTGAGGCTCAAAAACTTCCTCACCATCGCCCTTTAGAATGTAAGTATCGGTCGACGTCGCCGATCGTAGATTTGCCGTGTAGATCGTTCCATCCGGATTCAGCATTTCGGCAAATCGCAACTGGACCTTATCACTTGCTTTTCCCTTAACCTTCATTCGGGCCCAACCAACCATGTTTTGGCCTAGATCGACCACGTACATGCCGGTTTTAGGCTGCGTTATCGACTTTGCGTGCAGTTCTTGCCACTTCCGAACGGGCTCCGAGCATTGGGCAACGATCGCTGCCGCCGGGGCCGAGCCCTGCATGGCGCTTTGCCAAGAGCTGTCATCGAAATCCGCAGCACTCCAGTTGCCTAGCTCTTTTCGGGCGTCGTAATCTTCGCCTTTCATGAAGTCGGAACTGAGAATTGGCCCGTCGGCAACTTTCCAAGCCGATGAACTACCGACCGACATTTGGGAGCCATCTTTGAACGTAACCTCAAGCTGCACCAAGCCCATTGGCTGTTTGCCGTACTGTTGACGGCCCCAGCCGCCCACATGGCCCACATACCAGCCGTCGCCAAGAATAGCGCCCACCGCGTTTCGGCCCTGCTTGATCAGTCGAGTCACATCATAGGTCTCGTATTGGATCCTGAATTTGTAATCGGTGAAACCGGGGTTGAAATGGTCGTCGCTAACGCGATGACCGTTCAGATAGAGTTCATAAAGACCCTGCGCTGAAACATAAATTCGAGCGTGATCAATCGGAGAACTGACATCAAAACCTTTGCGAATATACGGAGAGGGGTCTGCCTTATCGATCGTCGCATTTGGCTTCCCTATCCAGTTCGCTTGCCAATCGGAAGGATCCAGCAATCCAATTTCCCACTTGGCCACTTCGGAATAGGGCGATGGGTTGCCGCTCTTATCCCACACTCGGACCTTCCAAAAAACGAGATCGCGGCTCTTAAGTGGAGAACCGGCATATTCAATTTGAATCGACTTATCGCTGGAAACCTTGCCCGTATCCCAAAGATCACCCACGTTTTGGGAAAGCTTCTCCCTCGAACTGGACGCCAAAATCTCATAGGCGGTTTGGACCGCCCCACGCTCTTTGGATTCGTTCCACCAGCTCAGGCGTGGCTTGGTCTCACCAATTCCGATGGGATTGATGAGGTATTCGCATCTTAGATGGGTTGCAGTCATGGTTTGGGCAAAGCAGCATTGAATTAGAGCCAGCGCCACGCCGGCGGCAATAAGAATTCTCAAGTTTTGTTCTCCGTTGAAGCCTGATTGTATCCTTAAAGGCCAGGTGTATTTGTGGAGTTTTGCTGATAGGCTTCCATTACGGCCTTTGGATCACCTTCCATGGCGGCAACCCCGTTCTGAAGCCAGATGCATCGATCGGCAAGTCGCTCTACGTCCGTGCTTCCATGGGAGACCATTAGGATGGTCTTACGCTGCTCGCGCATCTCGTCGATTTTTCGCGCGCATTTCTGACGGAAATCAAAATCTCCTACGGCCAGCACTTCATCGAGCAGCAAAACATCAGCGTCCACATGCACCGCGATGGCGAAGCCCAAGCGGGCGCTCATACCGCTCGAATAGGTTCGAACAGGCGAGTCGATGTGGTTGTAAAGCTCCGAAAACTCGATAATTTGATCGAGCCGTTTTTCAAGTTCCTTCTTGGAAATGCCTAGAATCATCCCGTTTACAAAGATGTTCTCAAGGCCGGTAAGATCCGGGTGGAAACCCGCCCCTAGCTCCAGTAAAGGCGCTAGGCGCCCCCTGATTTCAATCGTGCCCGCAGTTGGCCGGTAGATTCGGGCGAGGAGCGAGAGGAGCGTGCTCTTGCCCGCCCCATTTCGGCCAATAATGGCTAAGCATTCGCTCTCTCGCACTTCAAAACTGATACCGCGCAGCACTTCCAGTTTTTGTAGAGAAGGCTTTTTCCACTTCAAGACGAGGGTCTTAAGGGATGCCACGCCACTGTGGCTTAGCATAAAATCTTTCCTCAGATCTTGAACGGAGATAACAACCGGCTTACTCATGGGCGCTCCACGAACCTCCATTTGTATCTGTTAAAGACCCAGTAGCCGCCGAAAAAGACAATGAGGGAAAGGGCGCCAGTGTAGGCAAGCATGCCCCACTCAATCGGGAGAGCGGGCATCGCCACATCGTGATTTGCGAGGATCGTATTCAGCGGACCGTGCCCTGGAATGTTGCTTGCCACGGGCGTATCCCCGAAATTTACATTGACAGGAGTGGGCGCAAGGAGAACTTTTCGGAATGCATTGCAAAGTACGCCGACCGGGTTTAGCAGTTCCATCAAAAGATAGCGCCGAGGGGTCACATAGGCCATCTTTTCTGCCACCCACATAATCGGTGAGAGAAAAAGCATCATCTGAAGGACAAATCCCATGATGTACTTCACATCTTCGAAGAATGTATTAACGGCGCTGCAGAGCAGACCAATTCCGGTCGCAAGCAGGAACGAAATGACCAAGAGAAGCGGCAGATAAATTGTGGTCGCCTGAAATGGAACATCTTTGGGATTAAGAATAAAAAGGACTGTGAGATACGTGAAAAACACGACTTGCGCCAATAGAAAGTGGATGAAATTTGCGATGATGCTTGTGAGGGGCAGAGTTTCCCGCGGGAAGTAGATCTTCTTTACGATTCCCAAATTGGCCAGAACAGACCCGGTCGCATCCATGATCGCCATCGAGAAGAACATGTACGGCAGGTACGCCGCAAGGACGTAGGCGCTGAAGTTCTGAATCGGCTGTCCGATAACGGACTTGAAGATATAGCTGATGACGATAACGGTGGTGAGAGGGTTGATAAACGACCACAAAAAGCCAAAGAAGGAGTTCTTGTAGCGGATCTTTAAATCCCGGCTGACCATGCTTATAAGCAGTTCCCGGTACTGCCACAGCGCTTTGAGTTCAGCCAGCATCAGCGAATTCTACCTTTGGGCGCAAAAGCCATCTCTGGTGATAACCGAGTGCGTGGCTTTTAGGTTCCATCCTTCGCGAACGGGCAAGCTGTCCGAGGTCAACGGTAGCAAAGAGCACGCTCCGTTTTCACACGCTAACTATGCGGACTTGCGAGAGAAGCGACCTTGCAGCTTGGCAATCGCCGTTTTCGCTTCGCTCATTCCGAGCATCTTAGTGGCGTAAAAATAGATTCCGCCAACCACCGTAAACAGCAGCAAAAATGCAAGGGCGGCAATAAGTTTATGCTGAGTTGGAACCAGTTTCATCCCAAAATATCCAACTACCGCAGCGGGAATGGAAGCAACTAGCGCCTTCATAAAACTTACAAAAATGCGTGGCCGGTCAAGTTTGCCGATCTCTTTCTCCAGCGCATAGAACAGGATCACAACCAGCAGAAGGGCGGCAATGTTGGTGGCCCACGGGAAGGCCCTTAAATCAAAGTTCGTGTTCTGGATCCCGACGCACTCCAGAATGAACAGCAAAGTCATCGCCGTGCCGAGGGCGATCGGGCGGAGCGTTTCCTGCATTGAGAAGAACCCGCGGATGAGGGTTGGCTGCAGGCACCAAGCCGGAATGGCGATACAGTAGATGCGAAGGCAGTCTGCGATCACATCAAGCTGGCCCGGTTCGTTAGCGGCCTTTCCATAGCCGTATATGATCTTAACAATGAGTGGCGCCATGGCGAACATGATCACGGCGGAGGGAACGGCAAAGTAAGTGGTTGTACGCAGGGTTTTGGAAACCAGATCCCTGTAGGAGCCCATCTTCTTTTCTGCAAAGAGTTGGCTCAGAATCGGGAAAGCTCCCAAAGCAAACGACTGCCCGAAAATCCCCAAAGGAGCCTGCATGAGGTTGTTGGAATAGGCCAGAGCTGTGTTTGAACCCGTTCCATACGGGGAACCGAACCACTGCGTAACGAGGCTTACCATGCTGGGCAGAGAGAAGCCAATAATTACGGGCAGCAAGAGTTGGAAGAACTTTTTAACTCCTGGGTGCGAAACGTCCAGCGAGAACCGGAAATACCCGCCTTGCGGCGCCATTAAGAAAATCGGGATGACGATGTTGCCGATGAAGGCGCCGATGAGCGCGCCCCATGCCACGCCGATGATTCCGAACCCAAAGATCCCGGGAAGAACGGCTGCACCGGCGATGATGCCGACGTTGTAAACGTTAGGGGCTAAAGCGGGCCCCAAAAACTGCTTGCGCGCATAGAGCGTGCCCAACAAAATAGAGCCTATGAGGAACGCGAACTGGGCCGGCAGCATGATCCTGCTCATTAACAGAGCGTCAGGTATGACCGCCGGTTTATCCTTGCCGTAATGATTGGTGAGGGGCACTGCCAGGAACCAAGCAACCGCGATAAGAGCGACCGCGATGATGGAGCAAATGGTGACGACGCTTGAAAAGACTTTCCACGCCTCTTTCCGGCGGTCGGTGTACCAGAGTTCGGTAAAGACAGGAATAAAGGCCGAACTCAGCCCCCCGCCCGCGATGAGCATAAAAATCAGATCCGGAATTTGGATTGCGATTCGGTAGGAGTCGTTTGCGCCCAAAAGCCCAAACTTGCTCCCAATTTCGGTATCACGAAGCAGCCCAAGTAAGCGGCTAAGGAAAAGGCTGGCAACCATGATGCCGCCCGCGGACCCTGCTGTTCTTACTACGGAAGCCTGTTTCTGCTCGGATTCGCGTTCTTCGGCCACTGCTGCCATTAAGTATCCAATTTAACCTGACGTGGCGGGAAGGCCGTGGGTCTCTTGGGAATTCGATTGCATTCGCCTTTTGCGGTTGGTCGACTGGGAATTTCACGCAGAGGTTCTTGCAGGTTGAATTTCACACAAAGTCGCAAAGTTTGCAAAGGTCGCTGCCTTGATTTCATCGCCTTTGCGTTGGTCGATCTGGGAATTTCACACGGAGGCGGAGAGAGCACAAGGTTTTTTGAGGATTGAATTTCTCGCGAAGACGCTAGGTAGGCAACCAGCGCAAGATTGAAATATCGGGAACGGCCAGGGCAAGAATGCTATAGAATGAAGTGAGAGGTGCGAATGGAGAACCTGAGCCCAAGAGTAAAACGCGCGATAGTTCTGAACTCTTCGATCAGGGCTTTGATAGTTATAGTCTTCATTGCTCTAAGCAATGGGCTGGTCCTCCCCCTTCGTCATCTCATAGCATATTTTTGGTTGCTCCCCATTGAGTTTGTCGTTATGTTCCTGGTCTTCTGCGGCATGAACATCCATTTACTCAGGAAAGCTTCTAAGCACTGAACGATTGGACACCGCAAGAAGTATTTCTTCGAAACTGAACGTCGGAGACCGATTCCTGATTACCCCCAAATCAACCGATAATAACCTGGGAAGATCGGGTTAGGCGATGTCGACATTCGGTTGGGCAAAGGTTGCGGTTTATTACGCTAAAGAGGATCCCTACGCCATCGCGTATCGGGAGGTGTTCGACCATGCCGGATTGAGGGTTGATCAAGTGGCCGAAATCAACGCCGCCCAGATAAACCGGTTCCAAGTTCTGGTCCTTTGCGGCTACGGCAAACTCACAACTCCCGAAGCCATTTCCGTTCAAGAATGGCTCAAAAAGGGCCATACGCTGATCTGCAGCGGAAGCGATTGGGGGCTTGACTCGACCCTTGGCTTAAAAACCGGCGGGGTGCACATTTCAAACGGAATCATAACCCCAGCCGAGAAAAGTGAGCGGATTTGGCCGGAAGGCGCGGACAACGCCAGGTTTTTTGGCGGAACAGCAAAACAATCCGCCGGATGCGAAGTGTTAGCCACCGTTGGCGATGCGGTTGGAATCGGCAAGCGCAAAAGCAATAAGTCTCTAGCGCTGTATCTTGCTCCCCATGTTGGACAGACCCTGCAGCTCATGCAATACGGCCGAAGCGTGGAGTGCGACGGAATCGGTCCTTCAGATGGCTCTGCCCGCCTCGATGACGGAGTTCTTAGAGCCGAAGACGGCATCGCCCTCGATTTCGACAACGACCGAACTCTTATTGAAGGCTGCACCACTCCGTTTTTTGGCACTCCACACAGCGATATCATCCGCGAAATGCTTATTCGAGCGATAACCACCTCGGTGGATCAGCGCGGGCTTTCGATTCCCATTTTTTGGCATTGGCCGCACAATAGCCGGTCGGCGGCGATCCTAACCGTGGATTGCGATGAGTTTGAAAAAGAGCATGTGAATCAATACCACCGGATGCTCTCGATGTTTGGGACTTCGGCCGCTTGGATGGTCGGTCTTCCCGGTTATTCCCTCGATGTCTATCGGGCGATTCGGGCTTGGGAACACGAGGTGGGCCTTCTGTATGTGCCAGAGGAAAACGGCCCGTGGCACGAAGAGAAGTTCAAGATCCAGTTCACCGCCGTTTCGCGCTTAACCGCCCAGCCCAACCTTATGTCTTCCAGGGCCACTCATGGGCGCTGGCGGGGTTGGAAGTCGTTTTACGATATCTGCGAAGTTGGCGGCGCGCGTGTTTCTCTTTCCAAAGGCGGGCGTCAGCCCGGCACGAGCGGTTTCTTGTTTGGCACCTCGCACCCGTTTGTCCCCATGCACCGCGACGGCTCGCCCTACCTTGTGACCGAGATCCCCTACACGGTTTTTCAGCCTGGCATTGGAACTCCCGATCCAATCGCCGAAAAGATCGCCTATCAAACGGCAAGCCGGTATGGTTGCATGCAGATGGTTTGCAAGTCAAACAGCATCGAATCGCCGGAGTTTGCCGCTTCCTTGCGTCGGATCCTCTCCATTTGCAAACAACAGCGCATGGAGTTTATGATCCCTGAAAACGTGCACAAATTTGAACGCGGCCGCAGGCAACTAAGGGTGATGCAAAAGCTGCTGGATAACGAAGGAACGTTACTGCTTACTAGCGACGCGCCTTTGGCGGGGCTCACGGTTTTGGTAAACGGCCCGCATTTAACGGCTCAAATGCGCGGTAAAGAAGTGAACGTTGAGATGGTTGAGCGCTATGGGTGCAGGTTTAACGCGATCCAGTTTAATATCGAGGCGAAGCAGCAGGTTGATATCAGGATTTGGCCTCAGCCGATGAACGCGGCGGCGGCATAGGGCGGTAAACAGTAAGCGGTAAACCGGAAACGGTAAGCGGTAAGCGGTTAAAGAGTGAATATTAAGAGGTAAAGATTGATCAGTGCCGGCGCGAGCCTTCCGGCTGTTTACCGTTTACTTCTTACCGTTTACCGAAGAGGGCTACCTTCCAACTTCTACTTTCTCCGTTCTGAGTTCACGCCCGGCCTTCGACCCCAAGTTCGCGTAGCTCGCCAACGCAAGCGTACACATTGCGTTGATACCGACGGCAAGGGCGTCGTCGTTGAAATCGAACTCCGGCGCGTGGAGGTTGGCGTAGCGCGAACCGCCCTCCGGAACTAAGCCAAGCCAATAGAAGCAAGCGGGGACGTGCTCGCCGTAAAAGCTGAAATCTTCGCCTCCCATAACCGGGTCCACTTCATGGGCCACCAACTTATTGCCGAACGCAGGTGCGATCGCCTGGCGAAAATCATCGGTCGCGACGGGGTCGTTCCAGGTGACCGGGTAGCCGTCTCGCCACTCGATGCTCATGTGAGCGCCGAAGGCTTCGGAAATGTCCTTCGCGATCTTTTCGATACGGTGCATTCCAAGTTCGCGGGTGGTTCTATTTAAAGTGCGAAGCGTGCCAACAAGATGGGCCTCATCGGGAATAATGTTGCTTGCGGTGCCTGCATGGAACTCGCCAATGGTTACCACGGCCGAATCCAACGGGTTTACATTCCGCGACACAATCGTTTGGAATGCCAACACAATTTGGCTTGCCGCCACGATCGGATCGATCCCGAAGTGCGGCATGGCGGCGTGGCCGCCTTTGCCACGAATCGTCATCGTGAACTGGTCGGCGGATGCCAAAAGCGCGCCCTTGCGGGTTGCGACTTGGCCGACTTCCAGCATCGGAAAGCCGTGCAACCCAAAAATCCTTTCTACCGGTTTGCCTAAAACTGTGCCGTTGAGCACGCCCGCTTCGCACATTTTGCGTCCGCCTGCGCCGCCCTCTTCAGCCGGTTGAAAAACAAGGAGGACATTGTTAGGTCGTTCCGATTTGGCGAGAACCCGGGCCGCTCCAATCAGGATCGAAGTATGTCCATCGTGTCCACAGGCATGCATCACGCCTTCATGTTGGGAGGCATAAGGCTTGCCAGTGTTTTCGATAATCGGCAGCGCATCCATATCCGCCCTAAGCGCGATCGTAGGGGCATCTTCCGGATTCGAAGTTGCCGGCAGGTAGCCAAGCACGCCGGTGCCACCGGCGAGGCCGCCCTCATGCTTGATGCCTGCCTTTTCAAGTTCCCTTGTAACAACTCCGCTGGTGCGGACTTCGTTATATCCAAGCTCGGGGTGGGCGTGTAGATCGCGGCGGATCTCCACGATATCTTGAATTTGGGAACTGATCAAACTGGCAACGCTGCTCATGCCTTATTCTACTGCGGGCTCAGCCTTTTCGCTACCGTCCGTTTCCTGGCCCGGTACGGGGATCACCAGTTCGCAATCCACATGGTGGTCGCGAAGCCATTGTCGGGCCAGGTTTTCGACCCATTTCTGCTCGAACTCATACCATCTTTCGGCGACCGCAGCATAGGCCCCCACCACGTTTCTAAAATTCTGAAACGGCCTCGTTGAGTCGAGGGCCACAACCATCGCACGGCAAGCTTCTGGGTGCGGATCGACTTCGGCGAATTTACGCATCATTCGCATCGTGTCTTGGCTGCCGATTGATTCGATTTCCACAAATCTTGCTGGGTCGGAGGCAAGAAGGTGGCGCATGTCGTCGCCCATGTCGTCTAGCATCAAGTTGTCGAAATCGAGCAGGATCTGGCCGGTTTTGCGGTCAAGGAAAAAACGCGCGTTCCTGCTTCCGTTGTGGAAGGCAGGGACGAGTTCGTGGATGTTGACTTGGACTTTTTGCATCCGCAGGAAGCATTGGTTTTACCTTGCGGCAATCCCCGATTGAGGTGGCCTTATTGGCGAAGTACACAAAATTGGTTGTTTATTTGCTTTTCATTTCAGCCACTCGCAGAGCCTTCGGGATCGGCGTGATGCAAACCTCTAAACCGCAACCTGTTGACTGGAGAATTGAAGGCTTCGATGTAATCGGGCTTCCCGTGACCCAAGGGGTCTAAATATTATAGCGAAGGGATTTATCCCTGGAGCTGAAGAATGAGTTAGCCTCCGGTCCTCATAGTCCGCCCCGAGGAGGGGCAAATGACACATCCCTTTTTACTCTTTGTGGCAAAAGCCCTACCCCGCACCACGATCCGGCGCCCGAACGTAGTTAACAGTGAATGGTTGCACGCAACAAAACGTCAGACTTCGGGCTGCTGCTGCTCAGGGTCTTCCTGTTCGCAATTCTCATCTACTACGGCTCGCAGAAAGCCCTGGGCTTGTTCGGCGGCCAAGGCGTGGCTGGCACGTTAAGTAGTTTCCAGGAGCATAACCATATCCCAACTTGGCTGACCGCGCTCGCCATCACGGCCGAGTTCGGCGGCTCCATTGGCGTGCTGCTGGGCGTGTTCACCAGGCTTGCGGCCTTTGGCATCACCTGTACGATGGCCACCGCCGCATACACCAATTTCGAAAAATCCTCTTCGATCAAGGATGCCCACCTGCCGATGGCACTTTGCGGCATAGCGCTCGCGCTTATTTTCACGGGAGCGGGGGAGTTTTCGCTTGAATATCTGTTTATGAAACGGCGGAAAAAGCCCGGTTTCAAGAAGTCGGCCCCGGCATAGCCCGGGTACCGTTGTGGCATGAAGGCTAACTGGCACATAGCATTCCTCGTCCTTGCTTTCTTGATTGCGCTATTTCCGCCAACTGTCACGAACTCCGTTCTTGACCCATCTCCGTCTGACAATGGTGGAGTTCATATTCGTCCGGTTTATGTGTTTAGCATGAGCAATGGCATTCAGGAGCGCGAGTGGCAAGCTATGTTTGCTTTAGAGTTGCCATGTCTGTTTGCATTCGCAGTTTTCGGTCTGCGCAAGCGTTCCTGATTGAACCGTTTCGCTGCCCTCATAATCTAAGGCGTAAAATCTATGTGGTACCACTTCGTTCTCATCCTTGCCCGGGGCGTTTTTTGGACGTTTGGTGGTGTAAAAGGGGTGGATGAAGGGAACGTGCCTCGCACGGGCGGACTCATTGTTGCGCCGCTCCATGTGAGTAATCTCGACCCAGAAGCGGTGGCTTGCGGCACCAATCGTCACCTAAGGTTCATGGCCAAAGAAGAGCTCTTTAAGGGCAAGCTTTTCGGCGGCTTAATACGGAGCCTGGGCGCTTTTCCGGTGAAGCGTGGCGAAGGCGACACGGAATCGATTCGCTACGCCATGGATTGCCTGGAAAAGGGGCAGGCTGTGCTCATTTTTCCGGAAGGAACTCGCGGCGATGGCAAGCACATTCAGCCCATCAACCGCGGAGTGACCATGCTCGCCAAACGAACCGGCGTGCCCGTGATGCCGGTTGGCGTGGTGGGAACCCATATCGCCTGGCCGAAGGGCCAGAAAAAGATTAAGCGGGCGAAGATGAGGATCATCTACGGGAAGCCGTTCACCTATGCCGAGGTTGCCACCGGCGCCAACGAAAAGGAAAACCGTGAGATCTTTGCGAGGGAGCTGCAACTTAGAATTGCAAACCTTTGCGCGAAAGGCGGTTTGGCACTAGAGCCTTCATAGCTTTCGGGTACACGATTTAAATGGTTCGAGTCCCCAAGCTTCTCCCGAGAGGAGAGGTGGTGTCCATTCCATGCGGAGGGGGTTCAAGGGGGAAACCTGTCCGATGGCTCGTGCGAACCGGTGCCCCTTTAAGTGGAGTCAGCCCGCGAACCGGGAGCGGCTCGAAGGACAAAACCCCGGAACGGTAATAAATGGCGCCGCCGCTTCAATGTCACCCCCGCTCTGTTTGTCATTCCGAACTCCGTGTGAGGAATCCCGGGGGTAAAGCCCTTGCTGCCAAGATCCCTCACACAGAGTTTGGGATGACATAATCGGGTCCTATTAGGCTATGATTTAGCCACGCATGGTTGGAGAGTGGAACTCCCGCTGGATCGGGTTTGCCAACGATCCCAAACTAGATTTGGGCGTCTTCGCTTTTAGACGCAATGTTGACTTCGAACATGTTCCCCAACGCCTGGAGGCGAGGATTTCGGCGGACCAGCGCTACAAGCTTTATGTGAACGGGCAGTTTGTGGGATTCGGCCCCCAGCGCGGCGATATTGAGCACTGGTTTTACGACACCTACGATCTAGCGCCCTATTTGAAAAAAGGCTCAAACGAGATCTTCGCGATTGTTTGGAATTTCGGTTGGGTCGCGCCGATGGCGCAAATCAGCGCTCGCACAGCATTCCTCCTCGACGATTACGAGTTTGAGAACCTTTCCACCCCAACTGAATGGCAAGTCGCCGAAATACCAGGTTGGAACTTTGAAAAGATGCACGGCGAAATTGGGCCTTGCTACATCGATGTTGGCCCTGGCGAAATCATATCTGGCGTCGTTTCAAATCCATTGGACGCGGAGCTCGATTGGCGTGAGCCGTTCGAGATATCCGCTGCCACCGAACGCGGTCTGTTAACCGGTGGCACTCCCTGGATGCTGATTCCCCGTTCCATCCCCGCCATGGATTACCAAAAACGGGCTCAAGAGCCCGAGATCCGGAATGGCTACGTGGGAGATAAAGGCGAGATAACGG
The DNA here is from genome assembly GCA_036502005.1 of Fimbriimonadaceae bacterium. Lineage (GTDB taxonomy): Bacteria > Armatimonadota > Fimbriimonadia > Fimbriimonadales > Fimbriimonadaceae > DASXZH01. The sequence goes on along the minus strand of DASXZH010000068.1, from coordinate 34,628 downwards.
AGCTTAGTTTTCCGCTTGAACTGAAGGCAGGCCAAAACTTGCTTCTGGATTATAAGGAGTTGTTGTGTGCGTATCCGCGTCTGACGGCCAGAGCCGGGCGGATAGGAAAAGAGTCGAAAGTCGAAAGTCGAAAGTCGGAAAATACCTCTCCCCCCGACCCCCTCTCCTCCCAGGGAGCAGGGGAGGGGGAGCCGGAAAAAGACGATTCCGTCCCGTTAGCAGTAGGGCAAAACTCTTCGCCCCTCTTGGGCGGAGGGGTTACTGGCAACCCTCCGCCATTCGACTTTCGACCTTCGACCTTCGACTCTTCCCCTATCCCCTCCCTCCAACTAACCTACTGCGAAAGCCTCTGGTTCAAAGGGGGAGTGAAGGGCAACCGTGATCGGACCGATGGCAAGGAAGTCTTGGGATACAAAGACTCCTTCCTGCCCATCGGAAAACCCTCAACCTTCGAGCCGCTGTGGTGGCGAACCTACCGCTATCTGGGCATTCAGGCCAACGCCGATATCACCATCGAAAACATCGAAGCCATCGAGACTGGCTACCCCTTAAAGCCAGAATCCAGCTTCGAAGCAGACGATGCCTGGGTGAAGCCGATTTGGGATGTATCGATTCGCACTGCGCAGCGATGTGCAGGAGAAACCTACTTCGATTGCCCTTACTACGAGCAGCTTCAATACGCGGGCGATACCCGTATCCAGGCTCTCATCGGCTACTACCTAAGCCCGGACCGCGAACTGCAACGGGCCGCGGTAAAGGCTTTTCATTGGTCAATGATGGAAACGGGACTCACCCAAAGTCGTTATCCGACGCGGCAGCCTCAAGTCATCCCCCCGTTCAGTTTTTGGTATCTGGCCATGCTATCCGATCAGCGCCTTTACGACCGAGTTTGGAACGAAAACGAGTTCCAGGCCGAGTTGGTTGACCGGGGTTTCGAGCAGCTTCTAAGCAACCCGGACAAGGGCTATTGGAACTTCGGTGACTGGGTGCCGACTTGGCATATGGGCGTGCCGCCGGGCGGCGCGAATTCGACCATGCATAGCCTTACACGGTTCTACGCGGACCTTCTCAGCTACCGGTCCGAACGCGAGCATGATTTCAATTCCGAGTTTTCTAGCATTGGCAACGAGCTGGAACAGGCGCGGATCGACTTGGAAGAAGGCTTTCCCAAGCTGGGCGGCCTTGTGCGAGAGAAGAACGAGCCACCTTCCGAGCACATAGAGGCGCTTTATCGGCTGTGCCAGATCGAACTGGGGCTCGAACCCGACCCGTGGCCTTTCGCTGCTCTCGAACGCGATAATGCCGCCAAGTGCACCTACTATTTCAGCTACTACAAGCATTTGGCGATGCGGCCAAACGACTACCTGGAACATCTCGGGCCGTGGAAGGAAATGATCGAAGATGGGCTGACCACCTTTGCCGAGAATCCAGATCCGGTCCGGTCCGATTGCCACGCTTGGTCGGCTCATCCGATTTTGGGATTCTTCCAGCTAGTGGCCGGTGTGCAAAGCACTTCGGCCGGTTGGCACAATTGCAGGATTGAACCTCGGCCAGGTTCTTTGAAGCATTTTCACGCGAAGATTGCACACCCCGATGGGTTACTGGAAGTTAGCTTTAAGGACGATAAGTTGACGGTCGATTCCCCCGTTCCTTACGAACTCGTCTGGCGTGGGGAGGCGGATTATTTTGAATCTGGGAAGAACAGGCTTTGAGAACTTAGAACGGGGAAGGTAGAACTTAGAACTTGGAAAATAGAACTTAGAAAGTAGAAGGGAAGAGTCTGCCCATTGTCGCAACGTTGCCAAGCTTGCAATTTGTCGTTGCGAGGAGCGGAAGCGCGCGAAATCTTGCCCGAAGGGCAAGCGGTGCCCCCGTTTAGCGAGGCACGAGCAGAAGGGGGAACCAGCGAAACGAGGTACGAGTGGAGCAGGAAGGGGTTATCCGGTCCGGAAAAGCTAAAGGTCGCTACTTGCTCTTAAACTTGGCCGGAACCCAAGAAACGAACTCCCTAATTTCATTCAACACTGCTAAATCGTTTGTCCGAAAATCCTCGACCTTTATCCGCAACGTGCAAATGCCCAACTCGCCCAACGTTCTATCGCGTTCGGCGTCTTTCTCCTTAGTGCCAAGATGGAGTTCGCCGTCGAGCTCGATGCACAACTTGTGCTTTGGCGAATAGAAGTCTAGAACGTATTTGTCGGCTGGATATTGGCGCCTAAGGCGGAGTTCGGGGAAATGAAACTTAAGCCAATTCCAAAAGCGCTGCTCTGTCGGAGGCATCTTACTGCGCAGGGAACGGGCCCTTGCGATTGCTCCTTTTGAATCGTTTCGGGCTGGCATGAAAGGAATTTACCGGATTCGGATAACCCCCTCCAGTTCCGCTCGTTCCTCGCTCCTCTGGTTCCCCCTTCCGCTCGTGCCTCGCTAAACGGGGGCACCACTCTTGAGATCTCGACGCCACGACTCGCCACTCGGGCTCGTCACCCGTCACCCAGCAATCATTCCAATCGTCTTCAGCCAACTCATCATTAGGTCTGGCCAACGGGTGATGGGAAAAGTGGTCCGACGCAGACCAAACGCATGGCCGCCATGCGCGAACAAGTGCATCTCAACCGGAACATTGGCGCTCTTGAGGGCAATGTAATAGGTTAAAGCCTGCTCAACCCCGTCGACATGGTCGTCCTCCGCCATCACCAAAAAGGTGGGGGAAGTGGAGCGCGTCACCTTAATCGCTGGGTTCAAACGGAACCCCCGGGACGACTCCCACATGTGGCCCGGATAGATGCAAGCAGCGAAGTCTGGACGGCAGCTAAGCCGATCGGCCGCATCGACCGGAGAATACAAACGAGTGAAGGCATTGCTAATAGCCGCTGCCAAATGCCCGCCGGCGGAAAAGCCAACCACCCCGATCTTATGGAGATTTATATGCCATTCGGCGGCATGAAGGCGAACCAAGCCCATGGTTCGCTGGGCGTCTTCCAACGCGGTTAGAACCTTCGGCGTCACCTGCTTATCGACCTTTGGGTCCCAATGGGGTCCTGAATTGGGCACGCGGTATTTGAGCAAAATGCCCGTGATCCCATGGGCAGCAAGCCATTCGCAGATTTCGGTTCCTTCTAAGTCGATGGCTAGGATCTGATACCCGCCGCCAGGAAAAACCACCATTGCCGCGCCGGTATTCCTGCCCCTCGCAGGATAAATGGTCATGGTCGGACGGGTCACGTTGTCGATCGCGATCCACGGTTTGCCGCCGACCAAGTTATCGGCCCGAACAACCTTCTCAGGGCCTGAGGCAGCGACTAAATCGGGCGGCGTTCCCGGCCAAATCGGAATCTGCTTATGTCCCACCGGCTGCCAAGCGTTCTGGGCGAGAAGGCTTAGGGATAACAGGGCGGAGAGCATGTCATCCATCTTACTTTGGGCAAACGGGCGAGAGCCAAAAGCTGATCGCGAACTGCAGTTATGTTTTAGAAGCGATCATAAAGCTCTTCGCTATTCGGTCGGCTAAGGCTTTCATTATTTTTATCCTACCAGCGCGTCCCCGTAAACAGGCTCGGAAACTCATGCGTGAAAAATTTCACGCCATAAAAATTAGGTTCCAAAGATAATGCAGTCATGCACACAGATAGGCTCATCGAAATCGTTGAGATCGACCGCCGGCAATTCCTTCGAATTGCCGGCGGCGCGCTTATTTCGCTGAGCGGCCTCGGACTTATCGGCTGCGGCGGGAACGGAGTTAGCACAAGCACCACTCAACAACTCAGCCAAACAAGCGGCATAGTTCAGCTCCCAGCCGGAATAAGCGCAACCGGCCTCACTGTCGAGAGCAACACCGGCTCCAGCAAGATCTCCAACGCTGGCGGATTTACCGCTGGAACGGTTGGGGTACCCACTTTGGCCTATGTGGTCAATGCAAAGGGCAACGTGATTCTCATGGGATTTGTAGACCCGCAGTCAAAATCCAACGTGATCAACGCCGTTTCAACAGCGGTTGCCCTTCTCTTTTTCTCTCTGGACGGCTATGCGATTCCGGACGACTCGGTCCGAACCGTGCTTAACATGATCCAGCAGAACGCAGCGACTGCGACTCTTGCCCAGACGATTAGCGCCAGGCTTGCCAGCAACCCACTCGCTCTCGATTCCAGCGACTCCCAAGTCACATCGGCCCTACGTACGGCCTATAACTCTATTCTTGGCTTCAAAACAGCCATTCTGCGTCCAGCGCAGAAACCGCAAACCACTGGCAAAACAAACGCCCTTGTGGAAGTAACCGGTGGAACCCAGAGCGGGTTTATGGTCGCCCAAGACGCCGCCAACGAGGCCCTAATCGGCACCAACACTTACCGCCGCTGGTGTCGGCTCTACCTGTACGAAACGGGCACGGTGGACAGCAATGGCACCGTCACAAACTATCCGGTAGCCAAACTAATCGGAACGCCGATATCCGTGCCCAGTACCGAGCGTTTGAACCTGTTCACGACACTACAAGCACTCTTTACAAGCACGACGCCATTCTCACCGGTAAACACCGCTGCGATACCCGTGAACATAGAACCGAACACCACACAAACGCTTTACGACGTGGTTGTACTGGGGTCTTCCGGCATCTTGGTTGACCCAGCCTTCTTCAGCGAGGCCAAATACTCGGGCCAGGTGGCGACTTGGAAAGCAGACCAAGGCACGCTCAATCTGCAAAGCGCGGTGATCGATATCCTCTTCGGAATGGCCCTGAATATGCTCGGCGTGGGCGGGCTCTCGGTCTTCAGCGATACCTCCATCGCGGCTGCCCTGAAAGAGTTGGAAGCGTTTGGAGACCTCGCCTGGAAAACCGCAATCGTCGATGCCATTTCTGGCAAGACGCTAACCAGCATTACATTTAGGGCGGGAGCTTATCTGCTTGGCAACGCGAACGTTACCGTTCTACAAAGCAAGACCTTTTTGGATTATTTCTGGAACGCCTACAACGACCTGGAGGCGGGCGCCAACGCGGCTAAATCGGTGGCCTTGAGCGAGGCCAGATTCGGCGTCCTCCTCGGCTGGGGTTTTAAGGTCGTACTAGGGGCGATCAGCGGAGCATCCGTTGTCCTTGGCGCGGGCGACCTTGCCGCTGTGATAAAGGATTTCGGGGCGAGCAACAAAGGAGATATTTGGAATGTGCTTATTACCATTCCCACCATTCATTTAACGCCGAACACGGTTAGCATCACGCCCGGGGTTGGCCAACCGCCCTTGTTCACTGCAACGCCATCGGCCGGCGTCACCGAGACTGTTACTTGGACTTGGACTCTTACGGGCGGAGTTGCCGCTCAACTTTCGGATGGAACCAAACAAGGCACTACACTGACGACCGCAGATGCCAGCGTTTCGCTCCTTACGACTCCTTTGGACATCAATACTATGGTGGTGAGCGTTACCGGCTCTGTAAACGGTGTTTCTATCGGCACGGCCAAATCGACCGTTAACATCAACTCGGCCACCAAAACGGGCACTGTGGCAACGACCCCGCGCATGCTCACTTTCCCCAACATTGCGCCGAATTTTGGCGTGGTTGTTGGGTTTGCAACGCTCGCTACCAGCACCTCGGACAACTCATATCAGTGGCCGGCTGTAGGGCAGGGCAACGGTAACTTTTGCTACGTGACAGAGAGCAGTTTGGAGACGCAACTTCCGCCTGCTCTCAATACGAGCCAAGTATTGCAAACCCAAAATAAAAACCTGGTTCCGGGCAGCGATATCATCAGTTGCTTCAACCTGGGCGGCGGCGTGATCGGGTGGGTAATCATTTCGCAATCGTACGGCACGGACGGCAACTCTACGACGCAGACCCTCGCACAAGCCCAGGCACAGGTAGCAGCCGCGATTCAAACCACTTTGCCGGCCACCGTCACTTAGGTTTCTGGGAGCCAATTTTCGGAGAATTGCAACTGGTTGCGACGGGCCGCAACCTGATGTACCATATAAAGATGTCTAAACGCTGTTTACTCGTGTTCCTATCGCTAGTTTTTGCCTGCGTGGCGCAGGGACAAGTCGCCGGGGAAACGGCCTGGCAGTTGGTTCAGGCCAAAGGCGGCCGAGCTACCTTTGTGGCAATGGATTACCTGGGCGACACCTACGAGATCGAGCAGGTATCCGCTACATCTGCTTTTTTGAATATCTTCGGCCCATATGCCGCTTTGTTAAAGTCGTATCCGATTAGTGGAACGGTAACCGGGCTCTCGGTTGATCCGGCGTCTGGCACTGCCTACGTCACTCAGAGTAACGCCCTAACCGTTTTCTACTGGGATGGATATTCTTGGAGTTTTGGCTTTATTGATACCGTCATTGGAAGTGGCTTGGATTCGAACGGGAGCTTTCACCTTGTTGATAGCGGTCCTACGGAAACCAACCTCTATACTTTTGGGGACGGGCAAAGTGACACTAATGTTGAGCTTTCGATCAGTGCGTCTTCAGCATCGATAGATTCTTTCGGCAATTGCCTTTTGACCTTGCTGTCAGGGACGCAAACCACAAGCACCACCACAATCGACTTGTACAGTCCTAAAGGGACGCTCCTATGGACTCGAGCCTACACCCACTCGCTGCTGACAGGCTCACGATATGTCGGGTTCTGCGAAGATTACCGTGGTTACTTCTACTTGGCGGTAGACCAAGTTTCACTTTCGAGCCCAACATACTCGGTGGAAGCGATTAATCCGAGTAGCAGTGGCTCCGACGCATGGAAATCGACTGGCAACCCCGGCACCATCAGCAATATTTGTTGTGACGATTCGCAACTTTATTTGGCGGCCACAACAAACAGTCAATCCTTTATCTCTTCGCTTGATAATGACGCAAATAATCAGACGGGCGGGGCGTCTGTTTGGAGCGTCGTTGGATCGGCGGACCCACTCATCGAGATCGGAAATGGGCCAGTGGCCCTGGCTTATAACTCGAGCGCCGGTACGGCTTCGATCATAAGCTATTCCCCTTCTAACGGCGCCATTTTGACCAAAGGCGTTGAAACCGTTCCCACTGCAGCGGACGAAGGCACGTTGGTTTCGCCTAGTTCCAATTTGGTTTTCTATCTAGGCGATACAGGGGGCTCGGCTTCCAGTGCCTTCATTCAAAAGCTGATTTATGGGCCTGCTTTGGCGTCTATTCGGCCGGCAACAACCTTCATCGGGGGAACCAGCCTTGCGGGCACTGTCAACTTCGACCAGGCGCCTAACGGCGAGGTCTACTTAAACCTGCTTAGTTCAAACAACGCAGTTGTGGCTGTGCCTAGCAGCGTTAAGATCACGGCGATAGTTACACCTTTCACCGCAACTACTAAACCTGTTGATGCAAACACGGCGGTTATTCTAACCGCACAACAGGGCGCGCCATACGTGCAAAGATCGACGGCAACAACCGTTCTGACTGCAGCCCTGAGCAGCGTAAAAACCTCGCTCACGACTTTAACGGCCCCTCAAACGACCACGGGAACGATTGCGCTTACAGGCGCGGCAGGGCCATCCGGAAAGACGGTTGCCCTGAGTTCCAATAACGCGGCCGCCACGGTTCCCGCAAGCTTGAAAATACTGGCGAACTCTGCTAGCGGAACGTTCACCGTTACCAGCCATCCGGTTCCTTCCAACGTAGTGGTGACGATTACGGCTACTCTAGCCGGTGTTTCGAAAACGGCAACAATTACGGTAGATGTGCCGACGCTCAGCAGCTTTTCATTAAAGGCAGCATCCCTAAAAGGTGGGACGTCGACGACGGGGACCATTAATCTAACGGGTAATACCTTTGGCGCAACCAACGCGACCGTTTCCGCTAAGAGCAGCTCTGTAACGGTTCCGACGACTGTCGCGATGCCGGTCGGGGCAAGCACCGCCACATTTACGATAGGAACAAAGGCGGTTACGACCACCACCGTTGTTCAGATTACAGTGACTTACGGTAGCGCCACGCTAAGCCAGAACATTACTTTGACTCCGTGAGGTGAAGCACCCGGCCGCTAAGGTAAAAGCTACTTAATGCACGGAGGCAACCTTTCGTTTCCCCAGGATTGGGTTTCGCTGCTAGTGCTCATGCTGGTGGGGGCAATCGCTTCCGCCATTAATGCCGTTGCCGGTGGCGGTTCGCTCGTTTCGTTTCCCATGCTTACGGGCGTGAACATTGGGAGCCTTCGGATCGGTTACAACATCCCCATGAGGGTTGCCAATGCGACCAACAGCGCCGGGCTTTGGCCGGGTTCGCTCAGCAGCGCATTTGGGTTCCTGAACCTGCTCTCGAAGAGCTCGAAATACCTGAAGACCCTGTGGTTCCCCACCGTTTTGGGCTCCGTCATCGGGGCTTTTTTGCTTATAGAATCGCCTGAATCGGTGTTCGGCAAGGTCGTCCCAGCCCTAATTTTGATGGCAACCTGCCTGCTCGCCTTTCAGGGAAAAGTAAAGGCGTGGGCCAATAAGCACCAGCACACCATTTCCCATGGCGGGGCGTTCTGCTTGCAGCTTTTGGTTTCTATTTATGGCGGCTATTTTGGGGCCGGCATGGGGATCATGATGCTGGCCGTGTTCACCATTTACATGGAGGGCAACATCCATGAGCTGAACGCCGTTAAGGCGTGGCTGGGCACGATTATCAACCTCGTCTGTTCGACCGTTTTCTTTGCAAAGGGGCTGGTTCTGTTGTGGCCGTTTCTGGCGATCATGATTGGGGCGCTTATTGGAGGCTATGCCGCGGCCCTCGTCTCGCAAAAGGTGGACCCGAACAAGCTGCGCGTCGCGATCGCCTGCTACGGGTTTCTTACGGCGGGCTATTTCGCATGGACGAACTGGATCAGATAGGTGATGTTTAACGAGTGACGTGTCGGATTGCTCTAGCTTATTCCCGGGGGATTCATCGCCAAATAAGGACTTCCAAGCCTACGGGTTTTCCCGCAAATGCCTCGCTAAAGCGCCCAGTCTTCGGTCCCAATCTGCTTCAAGACCCTCGATCCACTGCTCCGCACAGAGGAGCGAATCGGGCGTAAGTTCATAAACCTGAGCACGGCCCTGCTTGCGGTCTTCCACCAAACCTGCCTTCCTTAAGGTTAACAAGTGCTTGGTCGCAGCCTGACGCGTGAATGGCAAGTCCCGTGCAAGGTCCACAATCGCGGCCGGCCCTTGGGCCAGCCGCGTAAGAATCTTGCGCCTCGACGAATCGGCAAGCGCCGCGAAAACCTTGTTTAAACGGCTGTCGACTGCTTGTTCCAACTCTCTCCGTACTTCCTGAAGGACTCCATGACTTCCGCCCAGCCCTCGCTGTTGTCCTTAAAGGCATCCGCCATTAGGTTTTCGGGTAGCGAAGCAAACCCGCTTTCCTTCACGGTCACGCGTGTGCCTTCTCCCTCGGGGACGAGGAAGAATTCAACGAGGGTGGTGGGAACCTCATCGAGTGGCTTTTCGTTCAGGTTTCCCGGTAGCCAGCGGTATGCGAAATGGCTTGGCGCATCCATTGTCTCAACCTTCGCGCGGCAGCGGCCGGTTTCATCGCTGGAACTGAGCTTAAAGCACATAACCATGTCTTCACCGACGGCGATGTCGCCGTCGATGCCTCGGTCCGTAAACCAGGCATTGATTTCTTCTTTGGTCGTCAGGGCGCGCCAAACGCGCTCCACTGGGGCTTGGAAATAAATTGATCGTTCTATCGTGTCTTTCATGCAACCTCTTAGTTGCATTATACGATAATGTTTTACAATATGCAACCATTAGGTTGCAATTTGTCATTGCGGCGGCGTATTTATTTTCCACTCTTCACCGTGTGCAGGGATGCCGTCCCCCCGGGACTCCGGATAGGGACTTGTCACATTTCCAGGCCTCACGGCCTTCGCTAAACTATTCCGGCCCTCCGGGCCTGTAGCCGACATTCCAGCCCTAACCACCCTGAGCCCCACTTCTAAGGAGGCCGGGAATTCAACCAGGGAGAAAGCCTATGGCCAGAAGCCGACAACTTGCACAGTATAGTGATTAATTCCCGGCCGGTTGTATGCCCCAGGTTTGAAAACTGTTTACTGCTTCCCGTTTACCGTTTCCCGTTTACCGTTTCCCGATTAACGTTTACCGTTTACTGTTGACCGTTTACTTCCCTACGCTGAAATCCGCTGCCCCTCGATAACCTCAATCACTGCCCGACGAATCTCCGGCCCTTTCGATTGGATCCGGTTCAAAACCCAGCCCGCAAACTCAATCTCCGAAGCCTGGTTGATCAAATCCACCTTCTCTCCGTTCAGCGTGATCTGAAAGCGACCTTCCGGAAAGGCGGGCTCTCCAAGTGAACAATGAATAGAAACCCCTTCCGGCTTCTGGCGCAAAGAAACCCAGTCCTCAAGCTTGTTCAGCCCCCACTTCCGTATAAAAATGGCCATGTTGCGATTGATATTTGCTTCGTAATCGACGTTCAACTTCTTAAAAGTAGTCGAGCCGTGATGATGCAAGAATGCACCCTCCGCCATCCAAAGCGTGTATCCCGCAAGGCGGCATCGAAGGTTGTGATCGTCATCTTCAAAATTGCCAATGCCGTAAATAGGATCAAATCCGCCCACATCTTTTAAGCAATCCGGATGGATGAGCATGAATAATCCCCGTGCCTGAATAACCTGCGTGATGTTATTTCGCTTTACGTGGTTGTATTGCTCGGCGCGGTAGAGCAGCGAAGCGTAATCGGTGTAATGCCCGATGTCGACCTGCTGGTGGCCGGCGACTGCGTTGCTCATGGGGACCACAACGCCCGGCTTCATATTCGCCCTTTCAAGCTCCTGCATGCAAGCCATCATTTGGCAAACGCAATCGGTCGAAGGAATCACATCGTCGTTCACAACCGCGTAATAATCGCACCAGCCTTCGTTAACCAAATGGTTAAGAGCCAGATTTGACCCTACGCCATAACCACGATTCTCTGGTTCCTCGATGATGTCGATCAAATCGACCGAAACCTCTTGCTGGTGGCGCATTGCTTTTAGGGTCTGCTCGTCGCAGCCGTTGGCAGTGATGGCAAATCGGCTCTCGCCTGGATAAGTATTGCAAAGCTGCTGGATTGCCTCGCAAAGCTGGTTCCAGTTGTTCATGGTTGGGATCGCGTAGCCGATCTTTGGCCACTTAGGAAGCTCGCCATCGCCGATAACGGCGATACAGTAGCGGGCTTCGTCATCTAAGCCCTCGGTGATGTAACCGGGCAGCATAACGGCCTGCGAAAGAAACCGAACCTGGCGGCCAGGAAAGTTTGCTTTAATGATCTCGGCAAACTCGAAGGGCGTCCATTCGACCGTGTGGTGAGGATTATGCGGCTTGTCCTCAAGCTTATTCCCCGGAGAATGGTTCTTTCGGTTGGGGGTGCTGATAACGATTCGACCCTTGCAAGTGGCTAGTGCCTGCAAAAACTTGACGGGATCCGGAAGATGCTCGATCGTTTCGAAGCTGACGACCAAATCGGCCAGCGAATAATCCACCTCGCAAACATCGGCTTGCTCAAACTTCGAATGAGGATAGCGCTTTACCGAATGCTGAACGGCTTCATCGGAAATATCATAGCCGGTGGCGAGTCGGGCAAAGGTTGCCGCGTAATCGGTTCCGTAGCCCTCGCCGCTTGCCGCATCAATTACCGTCACGCCGAGATACCAAGGGCGGAAGAATTGATAGCGCTGCCAGTGGTACATCTGGGTGGCAGGATCGCTTGCCAGGGGGACCATGCGCTCGCCGGTCCAAGGCAGTTTCGAGGGTGTTTCGGGCGTTTTCTCGTTCATTCGGCTTCCTAGTTAATTTATCGGGAGAATCCCAATTTATTGAAGGGCCGAAAGCTCTTTTCACCCTTGTTCTGCGCTCAGCACAAAAACTTGGCTATAGGGCTTCTAGCGCGGCCGTGATCTTGGCGATCGTTGTTTTTGCGTTGCCGAAAGCCATCACCGTGTTGTCCATAAGGAAAAGTTCGTTTTCCACGCCGGCAAAGCCGGGCGACATTCCGCGCTTGCTTACGACCACGGTGCGCGCCTTGTCCACGTCCAAAATGGGCATGCCGTAAATGGGGCTGCTCTTATCGTATCGGGCAGCCGGGTTGACAACATCGTTGGCACCGATAACAAGAACGACATCGGTCTCGGGAAAGAGCGGGTTAATGGCCTCGAGTTCGTAAAGCTGTTCGTAGGGCACGTCAGCTTCCGCAAGGAGCACGTTCATGTGGCCGGGCATTCGCCCAGCGACTGGGTGAATCGCGTATTTTACGTCGATGCCGAGAGCCATTAGCTTGTCGGCAAGCTCTTTTACTTGATGCTGGGCCTGGGCCACCGCCATTCCGTAGCCAGGGACAATGACCACACTGTTCGAGTTATTGAGCAGAATGGCAACATCTTCGGGCGAGTAGCTTTTAGGTTGTTTGCCTGCGTAGGCGCTCGTCCCACTCGAAGCCACCGTGCCGCCAACGGCTCCGAAAAGGACGTTGCTAAGGGATCGGTTCATGGCGGTACACATGAGTAGCGTAAGGATGAGGCCGCTCGCACCAACCAGTCCCCCTCCAATAAGCAGGGCCGTGTTCATAAGAACAAAGCCTGCTAGTCCCGCCGCGCAGCCGGTGAATGAGTTCAACAGCGAGATGACCACCGGCATATCGGCTCCGCCGATAGGCGTGATTCCGGTCACGCCGAGAACGAGCGAAGCAACGACCAGGATAACGAACACAACCACCGTCGCTTGTGAAAAAGCAAGAATGGCGAGGGCCAGTGCCACGATGATAATCACCATGAACAGGTTGAAAATCTGTTGGCCCTTAAAGGCGATAGGCCGCCCGGGCAGAATCTCTTGAAGCTTGCCAAATGCGATCAAACTGCCGGAAAAGCTTATGCAACCGATGATCGCGCTAAGCACGGTTGTAATTGACTGGACGGCCGTGGGAGCCATTCCGCCCGACGAGCTCGCTAGGAACTCGTACAGGGCAACCAGGGCCACAGCCCCGCCGCCAAGGCCGTTTAAAAGGGCCACCATTTGCGGCATCGCGGTCATCTGAATCTTGCGGGCAGGATAGGCGGCTCCAATGGTGCCCACTACTAAAACAGCGGCAATAATCGCCCAGTTATGCATCCCTTCGTTATTCGAGGTCTTGGTAAATAACGTTACGATAATGGCGCAAGCCATGCCCGCCATAGCAACGCGATTACCGTTCCTCGCCGTCGTCGGCGAGTTCATAAGCTTGAGAGAAAGGATAAAGCAAATGGCGGCGATGAGATAGCCGACATTGATGAGATCTTGGCTCACTTTTGAACCTTCTTTCGCTGCTTGAACATCTCCAGCATGCGGTCGGTCACCACAAATCCGCCGACGACGTTAAGGGTCCCAAATAGGGTGGCCGCCGCGCCAATGATGATCATGGGAACCGTTTTGGCGTCACCCAAAATCAGTAATCCTCCAACCAAAACCACGCCGTGAATGGCGTTAGTGGCAGACATAAGCGGGGTGTGCAGTGCCTGTGGGACCTTGGATATGACTTCCAAACCAACAAAAATGGCGAGAATGAAAATGGTGACGATGAGGATTAGGGCGGTCATCTGTTTATCTCACCATCCGGAAAAACACAAGACACAAGACATAACACATCTGTCACGAATGTTTCTCCAACAGCAGCCTCGTCGGCTCGTGAACAATCTTCCCCTCGTGGGTAACCAGCGTTCCGTGGATAATCGGATCCTCCAAATCGAGCTTTACCGTCCCCTCGGGAGCTAAATTCAGCAAGAACTCCAAGATATTTCGGCTGAGCATGCGGCTCGCATCCGATGCCATATCGGAAAGAAGAGTCGTCGAACCGACGATGGTGACGCCATCCACAACCACGGTCGAGCCCGGCTCGGTCGCCTCGCAGTTGCCGCCATTAGTAGCGGCAAGATCAACGATCACGGATCCTCGCGGCATCACCCCAACCATCTCCTTCGTGATCAGAATCGGCGCCGCCTTCCCTGGAATGAGGGCGGTGGTGATCACCACATCGCACTTTGCCATGCGCTTGGCAATGACTTCCAATTCCTTTTGGTGGGTATCGCCGGTAACTTCCTTGGCATAGCCCGAAGCATCTTCGGCGTCGTCCAGGCTTAGCGGCATGTCAACAAACTTCGCGCCAAGGCTTTCCACTTGTTCCTTAACGGCCGGTCTCACATCAAAAGCTTCTACTACCGCCCCGAGCCGCTTGCAGGTGGCAATGGCTTGCAAGCCCGCAACACCGGCGCCGATGATCAAAACCCTAGCCGGTGGCAGGGTACCTGCTGCAGTCATGAACATCGGAAAAAACTTAGGAAGATGCTCGGCCGCCAGCAGTGCGCCGCGGTAACCGGCGATCGTGCTCATGGAGCTTAGGGCATCCATTCTTTGGGCGCGCGTAATTCGCGGGATCAAGTCGAGGGCGAAGGCGCTTACCCCCTGCGCGGCCAGTTCTTTCACCGTTTCCAGATTGGAAGCTGGAAATAAAAAGGAGATAAGATAGGAGCCGGATTTGAGTCTGGATATCTCGCTATCTTTGCTGCCGTCGGTTGGGCCGAGCACTTTAAGCGTGATTTCGCCGACTGGCGTTGGGGCTATTACAGCGCCGTTTTCAGTGTAGAGGTTATCAAGGAACCCTGCCCGTTCCCCCGCCCCTTGTTGTATTTCGACTTCGAAGCCTTTTTCTTTTAACGGTTTAACGCTATCGGGCATGAGGGCAACGCGCCTTTCACCCTCCGTCGTCTCTGCCAGCACCGCAACTTTCACTCATGGACAAGACGGATTTTTGTGGTTTATGGATGGTCGTTTCGGAATTTCACGCAAAGACGCGAAGTTCGCAAAGAGAAAATTGAATGACTCATTAAACGACGGTTGGAGCCAAGCTACTTCAACTCTACTTTCCACCTGCACTCAACAATTCCATCTTTGCGAGCTTTGCGTCTTTGCGTGACAAATCGGAAACTATAAGACCCTACCGTGCCGCCATTAGAGCCAAGTTTGAGCCTAGCAAATTCACTGGGAGCCAAAATCTGTAAACTGTAGAACATGATTCCACTTTTGGCGGCCGCGTTTGCCCTTCATTCGGGTGATACGGTCCTCTTCTACGGAGATTCCATCACCCAGCAGCAACTATACACGGTGTACGTGGAAGACTTCGTGCGCACTCGCTACCCAAACCTCAAAGTCCGATTCTACAACCGTGGCTGGGGCGGAGACAAAGTGACCGGCGGGGCGGGGGGCGACGCCAAGCAGCGCGTCACGCGAGATGTTAAGCCCATCGATCCGACCGTCATCACGGTCATGCTGGGAATGAACGACGGCCAATATGCCCCTTATGAGCCAAAGACGTTCAATATTTTCAACCAGGGCTACGGGAAGTTGCTGAGCCTTCTCCACGAGAACGCGCCGAGAGCCAGATTCACGCTAATTCAAACCTCGCCTTACGATAACTTTGCCCACACCCATCCCGACTTCAGCTATAACGATGCGCTCTTGCAGTACGGGGCAGCCGTCAAGTCCTGGGCGGAGAAGGATCAAGACGAATACGTCGATTTCAACAAACCTGTCGTTGATATGCTCAAGGGCGCCTTTTCTGCCGATCCGGCCGGCGCGCCGCAGATAATCTCCGACTCCATCCATCCTGGTCCGGCCGGGCACTTGGTAATGGCAGCCGCCTTGGTCAGAGATTGGGGCGCAGACCCAACGGTGGCGGGAGTCGAGTTAGATTCCGCAAGCCAAACCGTAACCCACGCCGATCGCACGACGATTACAGGCTTTGATGGATTCAAATGGAACGAAAAGGACGATGCCCTTCCTTTTGCTATTGACCTCAGCGACCACACCGTGCAGCTTGCCGTTATGAATTCGGAGATAACGAAGAAGCTCAATCAAGAAACGTTAAAAATATCCCACCTTATCACCGGATACTATGAGCTCATGATCGATGGTGTCGCCATGGGTAGGTTTTCGGCTGAGAGCCTATCCACTGGAGTGAACCTGGCGAACTACGATACGCCCATGCACGAGCAGGCCATGCAGGTGTTGGACCTGGTTACCCGGTGCAGCCATATCGACTTTACAAAGTGGCGCGAGATTGAAATCGAGGAAGCTTCGATACCAAGCGTTAAGCAGGCGTCCGGAGCCCTGGAAAAACTAGAGAACGACATCTTCGCGGCAGAGATGGCAGCGGCTCAGCCGAAGACGCATAAGTTTGAGCTCAGGCCGGTCTCCTAGCTCTTTTTGAGCGCTCTAAAGTGCAAGCCGATTAGGGAGTGCGATGGCCCGACACCGCTTTCAATCAGGCGACGCGTCGCCGAGCGACTGAAAAATGCTTGGGTTCGACACGACCTCAGCCGTGTATTTCTCGTTAAAAGCGGTGAGAACTCACCCGTACTCGAAAGAAGCCGGCGTCGTGCGTCTTCCCTCTCCGATCTAAGTTCTAGGTTCTCCCTTCTAAGTTCTAATTACTAACACAAATAAACCCTAGGAGGGCATTTATCAACGTCTCCGCAAGTTGCACAGAACCACTTCCCGCACCGAGTGCAGGTCGGGCCTGTGCAAGCGGGATTGTGCTCAGCATCCAGAGGTGGATGCGTCATCAGGATCAGGCCTTGGGCATTGCGGCGCCACTTGTGAGCTTTGTCCTTTTCAAGATTCATTAGAATCACGGCGGTATTCACGCCTTGAGACCAAGTGGCCGCTTTCATACTCCTCCATCACCCATAGCCGCTTTTCAGCGGTTGCACAAGAAGTATTTAACAGCAGAATTGGCGTCGTTTGGCAAGAACTTTTCCACATTGTTGGAAGGAGCGATTATCGCCGCAAAAGCACAAAGAGGTACCTCAATTCACGGAACTAGATGATTGAATCGCGCCCCGCAGCGCGTCTTCGGAAACGCGTATGCTGCCTGCCAAAGAATCATCTTTATCGAGCCCCGTAGCGAGGCTCTCGGCTTGCTGAAGCTGTTCCAGGCTGGTGGTGGCGGCAGAACTTGCCTTATCCATCCACGCTTTTAAATCCGGCCCTTTTTTACCAGTAGGAGGGTTATTCGGGTAGTCGCCAATCGTTTCTCCGGCGCTGTAAAGGAGCGAATCCAACTTGTCCAAATCTTTGGGTGCTTTTGCGCCTAGGCTAGTTCGAAGACTTTCTGATTTGGTGGTGGCCTGCGATAGGGCGTCCACTGCCGTGTTCATCTGAAAACTGACGGAGCCTGCCCGCTGCTCAGGGGTCAACGGCAACGCTTGAAGGGGTGTTGAAGCAACAGCGGTGGGTATGGGCGAGGTCGCTGTTCCACATCCCGCCAGAACCAGCGCCGCCCACAATATGGCTCCCTTAGCGAAAAGACCTTTTACCATTCCCCATGTTTCCGTACGTCTGCTATCAGGTAAAAGAATCGGCAGATGGTCGCCATTTCTTTGCTTCTTGGATTTGCTTTCTTGCAGAAGGATGTGGATCCTCTGCGTCTGCCCATCGGCCCCAAGGGTGAGATCACCCTTCAGCCGGGTGAGATTGTCGATACTCGCACCGGAGCTAAAGCCACCATCGCCGATATCGTGGGGGCTGCAGACGGCAAAGGCTTCGTATTCCTAGGCGAATCGCACACGAATCCGGAGCACCACAAGTTTCAAGCCCGAGTTATCGAATCCCTGGCAGCAAAGCGGCCCGTGGTAGTAGGTTTTGAGATGTTCACGCGGCCTGTTCAAGACGAACTCAACCCCTGGACAATGGGGTGGTACACCCAGGATGAGTTCATTGAAAAAAGCGATTGGAAGCATCAATGGGGATACGATTTCAACCTGTACAAGCCCATTTTTGATGTGACGCGTGACCAACACATTCCCATGGTCGCCCTCAACATCCCGCGCCCCTGGGTGCACATGGTTGGTACACAAGGCTATGGAGGGTTGACGGCCGATCAAAAGGCGCAACTGCCTACCGATTTGGGAGCACTTAATCCAGTTCATCGCGAGGTTTTCAACGCCATGATTGGTGGCGGACATCCGGGCAGCACCACGAGCCTTGGCCATATGTACGAAGCCCAAGTTTTGTGGGACCAGGCGATGGCGGATTCCGCTTTGAAGTATGAGATGGCTCATCCTCAGCCAAGCGATGGGGTGTTTGTGGTCGTGGCCGGCTCCGGCCACGTGATGTACAGGCAGGGCATCAACTATCGGATCTGGAAACGAACCGGGCAGTCCGGCGTAACAGTTGTCATGGTCGATGAAGACGGACCGGTCACGGTCTCGAAAGGCTTGGGGGATTTCGTGTATTGCGCTGGGAGAGAGACTAAGCAGTAGTCGATTTGAGCCCCCTCCCCTGCTCCCTGGGAGGGGAGGGGGTTGGGGGAGAGGTTTATTCGAGCGCCACATGCCCCCAGCCTCTCTCGGGTGGCTTGTCGTTATACACATTTTTGAACCTGCCGTCATCATTTATGCATCCAACGCCAGAGAATCCTGAGCTAAGTAGCGAATTCCAGCTAGCTTTCTAGATAAAAGGCTAAGGAAAACGCTCTGGGCGGCGTCCAGAGGGCATGGAGTCGCCTTTCTGGGCCCGATTCGTGAGGATTCCGCTCCGTTCAGGTTCAAAAATGTGTATAACGACAAGCTCGGGTGGAGGGGCCGGTGAGTCCCCGAGCCGGGGGAGGTCCCGGGTTACGAGCCTTGGAAAAAGGGGGTTCCGGGCTTTACTTAATGGCTATGGGGGAGAGGTTTTTCTAGAGCTTCGCGACGGAGTCTAAATCCCCAGCGCCTGCAAGAAAACTTCGACCCCATCCCGGATCGGATCCGCCGTCGGCAGCCCCGATTCCTTCGAAACCGCGTCAATCTCCGCTTTCGCCTCATCAGCCGAAAGCCCAGCCGTATTTAGCGCCACCGCAACTGTCGCAGGTCGCGGGAACGTTCCGCAAACTTCTCCCAAGTCCTCATACAGCTTAATGTAATCCCGAAGAGGCGGGATCTTGATATCGGGTAGCCGGAGCAAATGCTCCTGCCCCGCACGGTGGCAAAGAATCAAATGAGTCGGGCAAGTTCCCCGAAGCAGGGGCAAGTTGGCCGTGCTGCCCGGATGGAGCAAAGCCCCTTGGCCCTCCACAATCACCAAATCGGCATAGGCAACGCTAAGCACCTCGCGCTCCACCGCGCCGCCCGCATAATCCACGCGGACTGCGTCCAGAGGAATCCCCTTACCCATGATCGTGATCCCGATCTGTCCGGTAGCAATGAACTCCGTTCGTACGCCTTTATCCCGCGCGCCACGGTAAATTTCCAACCCGGCCGTCATCTTGCCGATCGCCATATCGGTCCCGATCAGCAAAAGCCGTTTGTTTTTCAATCTCGCCGAATCGCCATTGGCGGTGCCGAGCCCTTCCGGTTCGATACGGATATCCCAAATCCACTGGCCTGGTTTTAGATTTGGGTAGCGCGGATTCAGTTGGTCATGCAAGCCGTTTACCAGGCTCATTCCAAGCCCAATCGCTTCATCGATGGCTGAGAACCACTCCTCGGGAATATGGCCGCCCGGAGGGGCGACGCCAAGTACAAAAACATCGGCTCCCAAAGCCTTCGCTTCGGCAATAGTGGCAACCACCGGAACCGATCTTGGTGAATCGATAACTTCGCGCACGTCTTGGCCCGCAAAGGTCGAGTCGATCACAGCGGCAACTTCATTGGGTGAGTAGCGCAAAATCCCCGATCCCATCTTCGCCGATGGTCCGGCTAATTCGCCCTCAACATAAATGGCCAGTTTCTGGCTTCGCTCAAGCATTCTTGAGATAGGCTCCGTGTCCTGGCACATCGCGAGGGGTGACGACTCCATCAATCATTTCCAGGCCCGCCGCTGGGTCTGGATTTAAGTTGAAATGCGAATCCAAATCGATATGGTCTAGCAAGCCGCCCATAGCAGCCCCCGCCGCGATGGCAACGGAACTTTCACCCATGCAGCCAATCATGGTTTTTAGTCCATGCGCCCGCGCGGTAGCAACAATGCGCAGGGCTTCCGTAAGGCCACCGCACTTCATCAGCTTCATGTTCACGCCGTCAACCGCTCCCGCAACAGTGGGTACATCTTTGGACCAGCGGCAGGATTCGTCGACAAAAATCGGTATCGGACGGCCATCAAAGAGTTTTGGCAACTCCTTTTCTTGGCCCTCAGCGAGTGGTTGTTCGACGTAGTCTGCCTCGCGGTCTGCCAGCCATTGAATCATGTGCTTGGCGTCCTCGACCGACCATCCTCCGTTCGCGTCCACCCTAAGCTTCACATTAAACGGCTTGGCCGCTTTGCGAGCCGCTTCGTAGTTCTCTTTGTCTCGTTCGATCCCATCCGGAGAGCCCAGCTTGATTTTTAGACACTTCGCTTGGGACTTGTAAAGGATATCCGGCACCCGTTCCAGAATCACATCGACAGGGTTGATGCCAATGGTGACACTGGTCGGCACGTGCGGCTTGCACAGCCCCAACATTTTGTAAAGCGGCATGTTGGCTTTCTTGGCGAGTAGGTCCCAAAGGGCGATATCCAGGGCGGCAAGTGCGCTCGCGTCCATATTCATTTCTCTGGCCTTTCGCCAGGTCTTTTCTATGGAATGGGGTAGGCCGTTGCTTACCAACTCCATGATTTGAGATTCGGCGATAGCGGCAAGGGTCTCGTCGTATCCGGTTCCGGGGGCGCATTCGCCAACTCCGACGAGGCCATCTTCCTCGGCGAAGACGAACAGATTGCGAGAGCCGGTGCTGACGCCGCGGCTTATGGCGAGGGGATAAAGTTTGGTGACTTGGACGTGCTTTACAGTGATCTTGGGCAAGTGAAACTCCGGTTGTAGGTGTACCCTACGCGAACCACCTTAATTCCGCGCCAAATCGCTCAATTCGCTGGCAAACTTCTCCCGGACGACCTTACGCTTAACTTTCAAAGAAGGCGTTAACTCGCCTGATTCCACGCTAAACACTGCGTCCAGCAATGCGTGCTTCTTCACCTTCTCAAAGTCGGCAAGCTTCTTGTTAACCTTGTCGACCTCGCTCTTAATCAAAGCTTTCGCGGCAGGATCAGAAACCAAGTCATGGTTAGCCGAAGTCAGTTTTAACTCAGCCCGCAGTCGTTCCCAATTGGGAATGATGAGCCCGTAAATGTATTCGTTGCTATCGCCAAATAAAACAGCTTCGGAGATGAAGGGGCTCTCTCGGAGCATGTTCTCAATCGGCTGAGGGGCCACATTTTTGCCATTGGCCAGAATGAGCAGGTCCTTTTTCCGATCGGTAATCTTCAGCAGTTTGCCCTCGAACACCCCGATATCGCCCGTGTGGAACCAACCATCGGCGTCGATCGCTTCAGCGGTTTCCTTGGGCAGATTCCAATAACCCATCATCCGGCTGGGGCCTTTAATCAAAATCTCGCCATCGGCGGCCAAGCTTACGTCCACACCGGCGATCGGCGGACCGACAGTATCTGGCCTGTTATTGCCAGGCTCGTTCAGGCAGCTTGCCGCTGTCGTTTCTGTGAGCCCGTAGCCCTGCAACACGATTAATTTGAACGCGATATAGAACTTCGAAACATGCGGCGGCAGGGCAGCTCCTCCGGATACGAAAAAGCGAATGTTTCCACCCGTTCGTTCTCGAATCTTTGCTCCAACAAGCTTATCAAGCAGACCGGCGAAAGGCGCGAACTTGCCCTCCTGTTTGGCTACTCCCTGGGCGAGGGCCCAGCCAAATAACTTCCGACGCAAAGGCGGTTGCTTCTCAACACCATCGATAATCCGGTCCCGGGTCGCTTCCAAAAAGCGCGGAACACAAAGCATGATGGTTGGCTTGATTGTCACCATGTCGTTGGCAAGAGTCATAAGGCTCTTGGTAAAAGCGATCGTCGCCCCGCACGAAATTGGCAGCGCCTGGCCGGCCACCCGTTCGTACACGTGGGACATCGGCAGGAAGCTGAGAAACGTGTCTTTCTCGTCAAACTTAACGGTCTGCAGCGCCTGTTCGCAGATAAAAGTGATCGCGCGATGGGCAAGCATGGCGCCTTTCGGAAGGCCGGTCGTGCCACTCGTGTATATAATGGTCGCCAAGCCTTCGGGCTGAGCTTGATCGATGGAGGCATTCCACTCGTCCATCGGGATCTTGGCTGTTAACTTCGCCGCTAAATCCTCAAGTGAGCCTTCTTTGCCCTTTAGGAAAAGGACCCGGACTTCCTTAAAACCCTCAACTTTTGCCGCCTGCTCTGGGCTGCTCGAGACCACCGCCCTCGCCCCGCAATCTTGCACGATGTACTGCGTTTGATCCGCCGGAAGGGTTGGGTAGATAGGCACAACCACGATGCCAAGGGTCTGGCACGCCCAATCGAAAAACGCCCACTCTTTACAGCTTTCGCTCTGAATGCAAATCCTTTCACCGCGCTGAAGGCCCAATGTCTTAATCACACTGGCCCACGAGTGAACGGTGTCCAAAAGCTGCGTGTAGCTGACAGGCTTAAACCCGCCATCGTTGTACAGCATGGCCGGCTTCTCGCCCCACTTCAAACAACTGGAGCGGAGCATCGCTGGGAGGGATTTGGCTTCCATCTCAAGAGATATTAGAACTTAGAATGTAGAAATTAGACGGAGAGTTATCACCTGGAGCAAAGCTTCCGTCTACATTCTAATTACCAGGTTCTACCTTCTTCCCCTATCCTCCCAACTTATCGTAGCCGCCGGGATAGTAGGTGAAAATGAACTTGGAGGTCGCCGTCGGATGCACGTTCGTTTGTTTTACAAAAGCCCCCGTTGAACCAATCTGCCAACCGCCTTCAGGCAAGGCTGCATAGACCTGGAAAACGATACGAGGCGTGTACTTGACCCCAAAGTTGAGCTGCCCAACCGCATCATGCCAAGTAGCGCCGCCGGAAGTATCGTAAGAAATCACCCTTTGCGCGCCATCGAGCCCAGCCTTGCCGATCGAGGAAACGAAATGCACCCGCAGCGAGTGCGATCCACGCCCAATGAAGTTCAGCTTTAGCTGATAGCTGCTCTCGTAGCTTCCCGCTTTGATCCCACTCGCGATCAATCGCTGATCTGTCGGCGGCACGATCTTCGGCCCAACCATCGTTACGGCAGCAGGCATATTGTCCACCGTTGCCGAAACCTGGATCGAGTTCGGCATGTTGTAATCCACGTTGTGGCCCTCAACCGGGATAGAAACGGTGACATTCTGAATCGCACCAGAGGTGTTTTTGAACGTGGTCAAGGAGTCAACTGTCTCACTCGTCGTGGAGAGCACTGCTTTCGCGTCATGGGTCACCATTTGCACTGGGCAGGGAGCCGTGCACGAGGGAACGCCCGTGTAAAGAAGGGAGGCTTTGTCAGGGATATCCTGAGCGGCCAAAGCTAGCGATAATGCGAGTGTGAGCACCATAGCTCACTATACAATGCACGTGGGCTGGAAAGTAACCGCTAGCTCTTATTTCTAATGTGCAGGAGGTCGCCGTCCTGCACAACGTAGTCCTTTCCTTCCAGCGACATCTTGCCCGCCGAGTAGGCGGCGTCCAAGGAGCCGTGGGCCAAATAATCGCTGTAATGCACCACTTCGGCGCGTATAAAGCCTTTTGCGATGTCGGTATGGATGGTTGAAGCTGCTTTTAAAGCTCCCGAACCGCGCCGCACCGGCCACGCTCTGGTTTCGTTCTCGCCCGCTGTGAAGAAGGTTATCAAACCAAGCGCATCGTAAACCGCTTGGATCACTTTGGCGCTGGCGGGAGCGGTTAAGCCTAGAGACTGCAAGAACTCGGGCTGATCGGCCGCGTCGAGTTGAGCGACTTCTTCTTCCAAAGTCGCGCAGACCGAAAACGCAGGCGTTGAGTTCTTGGCCAGTTCTTCGGATCTTTTAATAAGTTTGGCGTCGGGAGAGGCTGCACTTTCCTCATCCACATTGAACGTGACCACCATAGGCTTGCCGCTTAGGAACTGATAGTTACGGACGACCGTTTGCGCGTCCTCATCCAGCTCCAGCGCCCTTATGGGGGTGCCATTTTCGAGCGGGTCTTTCAGCCTCTCGAAGACCATCTTTTCGATGTAATCGGTCGAGCCTGGGTTTTTGGCCGTTAGCGATTTTTGGAGCCTTTCCAGTCTGTTTTCTACGATTTGAAGATCAGCAATTACCAATTCGACTTCTATTGCTTCTTGATCTCGGAGGGGGTCGATTGAAGCGTGATAGGAAACCATGGGCGAATCAAAAGCCCTCACAACGTGCAGAAGCAGATCCATCTTGCGCGCTTCGTCCAGAAAGCGCTGCGAAAACGTTTTCCCCGAACCTTGGGCGGCTTCCAGGTTATCGTGAAGCATGACCGTGGTTGGGGTGATCTTCTTCGGTTTCACCTGCTTTACAATCGTATCGAACCGCTCATCCGGCACGGGCACGGCCGTAATATCGCCTTTCGCCTGCCCCTGGGCAGCAGCCCTGTAGAGCGTGCTTTTGCCCGATCCTGAATATCCAATTAATCCGACTTTCATCTAGTTGTGTTTACAAACTCCACTTGCACGGGCCCTTTTTGCGGGTTAAGATACGGCCGGGCAAAGAAAAAATAGAGGCTGCCAAGCAGCAGCACGAGGGCTATCCAAGGGAAGCGCGGCTTCTTTTTTGCTGGCCGTTCGCCATCCTTCTCTCGCAAACTCACGGCCCGTGAGTATATCTCAACCTTGAAACTCCTTTCAGGAGGCCGTCGCTGTCAGGGGTTTCGCCAATCTTCAAGGTTGATTCGAAACCCAGCGGATTGAATGCGTGAAAAATGCTTTGTGTTTGCATTGACCAATGCCAACTTTTGAGTGATAGCCGTGGCAGCGATAAAAGTGTCCGCCAACCCGATAGTCTTGCCTGTCCCAGCAAGCGCGGCGTGAATTTCTGCCGCGAGGGCAAAGGTTGGCTCTCCAGGATAGAGCACTTCAAGCTTGGCAGAACCTTTACCATAAACTCGCTTGCTTCGGCTTTCTTGCCTTGGCGATATAGTCCGTCGAGGTGCTCAAACGTGGTGAACGCGCTGACTGTCAACCTTGGGTAATGGGCTTGATATTGCGCCAGTTTATGGATAGTATTTTGCGCCCACAAAGCCATGGGGTTTTTCGCTGCCCTCCCAATGTCAAAAAATGTGCTGGTGTCAATCAGAACCTTATCCACGCGGTGAAAACCTTTCGGCTCGGATTTGCTTACTTGCTGCTTCCATGCCGTCGATCACACTGTCCGGCAGCCGTTCAAAGAAAGCAAAGATAGGCACGTTCTGGCGGAGCGTTTCTAGTTCAGCTTCGGTGACCTCATTTCCAGCTTTTTGCCTTTTGGCTTTGAGGCCATTCCGAATGAGTTTTGCGGCCGCCTCAGCCACAGAGATGTTTTCGGCAAGCGCATAGGCCTTCAATTCTCGTTCAACGCTGGAGGGCAAATTTAAACTCACTGCTTTCGCTCCTAAATCACGCATTATGGCCGCTGGATTAGAAACATCCAGGCATTTTTCAACGCGGGTTTTCGGCTAGCCATTCTACTTTGTTCGCGGCAAGGCTTGCTTCTACTTGCTCCTTCGTCATTCCCTTTCCCGCTTCGATGCTTGCTTGCGCAGCTTTGATACGGGCCATACGTTTGGGTGTAAACATTGCTTGAATGGCTGCGTCTTCGCTTTCCTGCCCGAGATGAATGTCTTCCACCAACTCAGGACGATTGGAAAGCAGTTTGGCAACATCCGCGATCCTGCTTTTCAAGTGGAGCAACGTGTTGTCTGGAATGATGATTCAAGCCGCATTTTAAGAACTCTATTTCTATTGTACGTTGCCACTCGGCAAAAATCCAGCTAAATTCCCCATTGCGTGGAAACCGAATAACGGTCGTTTCCAGTTAGGCGCGGTATTGTTTACAGGTTGGCCACCAATAACACCCTGCGTCCGTTAGTCAATCCAATCGAGGCACTGCTCACCTTTATCGGTGAGTCGGTGATCATCCTCGGTGACGCGGGCCGGCGACTCATCACCGACCGGTTCGAGTTCGAGGAAACCGTCAACCAGATGGCATTCATAGGCGCGGCGTCGGTGCCGATCGTGCTCCTAACCAACTTCTTCTCCGGCGCGGTTCTTTCGCTCTACTCAACGCGGTTCCTTATGCAATATGGGGCCGGAGATTTTGTGGGAGCAACCGTCGGCCTATCCGTCACCCGCGAGATCGGCCCCGTTATCGTTGCCATCATGGTCGCCGCCAGGTGCGGTTCGGCGATGGCTGCCCAAATAGGCTCCATGGCCGTCACCGAACAAATCGATGCCCTAAAAATGCTCAGCGTGCATCCTACCAACTACTTGGTCATTCCACGCGTGATCGCCGGGGTGATTATGCTTCCCGTTTTGGCCCTCATCGGTATCTATTCGGCCGCGGTAGGGGGCGGACTTATCGCCCAGTTTAACGGCCTATCAACGGCAAGATTCATGGCTGGCTTCCAGCAATATGTTCACCCGTGGGATGTCGTTGGCGGACTTTGCAAAGGGCCGTTTTTTGGTCTGATTATCGCTATTGTCGCTTGTCAGCAAGGGATGCGAACTAAGAACGGCGCGGCCGGCGTTGGCCAGACGACAACCAACACGGTCGTCATCTCGATGGTGCTGATCTACGTCACCAACTTTTTCCTGGCGCAGATCTTCTTCGGTGGCTAGGAGGAATGCCAAGTTTTAGGCGTGCCACAAAACCAAATTACTAAAAACTACCTAGTTTGTCATTGCGAGAAGCGGACCGCGCCGAAGCTTGCGAAGGCTCGGGAAGCGACGCGGCAATCTACCGCGCATACCACCGGATCGTACATTTCAACCTCAGACCATTGAGAGGTTCCCAATAGAAAATTGAAAATAGAAAATAGAAAATCCCGCGTCAGCTCTTCTTCTCGTGGCTGGATCTCGCGAAGATCCTAATCGGAGTGCCCGGCAGCGCGTGCACCTTCCTAATCTGGTTCTCCAGATAACGCTTATAAGAGAAATGCATCAAATCCGGGTCGTTGCAAAACAAAACAAACGTGGGCGGGCGTGTGCTCACTTGGGTCACGTAATAAACCTTAAACGCCTTGCCCTTGCTTGAGTAAGGCCGCGCGTAAACCGCGTCCTGAATCAGCCTATTCAAAGCGCCGGTCGAGATTCTAAAACTATAGCTATCGAGCGCAGTTAGCACCTTGTCCAAAACCGGCTTCAGGCCCGCGCTTTCCTTGGCGCTGGTAAAGCAGGCAGGCGCGTAAGAAAGCTCCGGAACCTGGTCTCTAATGATCTTTAAAAAGTCTTTCTTTAAGGTCGAATTTTTGTTCGGAAGCCCATCCGGAGGCTCCTTCGTATCCCACTTGTTCACGGCAAAAACGCAGGCCTTGCCGGCATCGTGAGCGATCTTGGCGATGCGTTTATCGCCATCAGTAAGGCCCTCACTGCCATCAATTACCACCAACGCGCAGTCGGCTCTTTCGGTAGCTTTGGTGGCCCTCAAAGCCATATAAAACTCGATCGTCCCCTGGATCTTGCCCTTCCGACGAAGTCCCGCCGTATCAATCAGCCGAAACTCCTCGTCCCGGTATTCCAAGAGCGTATCGATCGCATCGCGAGTGGTGCCCGGAATATTCGAAACGATGGCCCGCTGCTCACCCGTGAACGCGTTCAACATGGAGGACTTGCCCACGTTCGGCCGCCCGATAATGGCAAGTTTGATCTCTTCCTTGCCTTCGCCGAGTTCCTCGGCGGTCGGCATTTCCTCCATCATGTGGTCGAGCACATCGGCTATCCCGCGCCCGTGCAAACTCGACACCGGCCAAATCTCGCCCAGTCCAAGTTCGTAAAATTCGTTGGCCTGCGTCTCGCGCTGGTCGTTATCGGCCTTATTTACGAGGATATAAACCGGCCGCTTAAAACCACGCAGTCTATTGGCCAGGTCCCAGTCGTCGGGAGTTACGCCCGATGTCCCATCGGTTAAAAAGAGAACCGCATCCGCTTCAGCAAGAGCGACCTCAGCCTGGACTCGAATCTGCTCAACAAGCGGGTCTTCGTCGCCAAACAGGATTCCGCCCGTATCCACAACCGTAAACTTCTTGCCGTTCCACTCGGATTCGGCGTAAAGCCGGTCGCGGGTAACGCCTGGTGTATCTTCCACTACGGCTACGCGCTTGCCCACCAAGCGGTTAAAAAGAGTGCTTTTGCCAACATTTGGTCGGCCCACTATGACGACAACAGGCAGTTTTGCACTCATGGGGATGGGTTCAGGGTACCCGATGCCGTGCAGAACCACTAATTGCTCATGTAAACTTCTTGCCAATGGGGGCTCATCGGTGGCTGTGCTTTGCCGCAGCATTTTCTTACTGCGGTGCATTGGCACAAAGCACGGCTTCTTCGGCGCCGCTAGCACAGCAAAACTACTTTGAATTGAAGGTGGGCGGGGGTCAAACGCCTACGCCCTTTCTCGGCGATTCCGACAAGCGCGTAAACGGTGAGGTGGGTTTGGCCTTCGCCAAAACTGAGCGCCATTTGCGCATCCGCCACACGGAAGGAATGATTTATCAGGAGGCGTATTACGAGCACAGTTCCAGCCACGGCGGCTCGGGCTATATCGGCACCGCGCCCTCCCAGTACGAAGCCTTCGGATACCTATATGGGTTTCGGTACGCCGAGCCGAAAGGCATTTATTCTATCTATGAAGATGTAGGTTTGGGCCTCCAATACAACACCCACCGCACTAACGATTTGCCCAGCCGTTTAAATACAACGCCCTATCTGGGCTTTGGGATCATCATTCCGAACCGCGAAAATCCTGCTTTTATCGGCATTCGGCTGCTGCACTCTTCCAATGGCGGCACGGTGGGCGCCAACGGTGGCCAGAATCAGTTGTTTCTAGAATTTGGGATTAAGCTGTAGGCGCTAAGCGCGTGATAAGTGAAAAGGATCGGTGATAAGGAAAAGGGCTACCCCTCATGGGGCCCTCATTCCCAATTAGAATAGGTGCGAGACGATTTAGAGTGCGTCGAACCTGTTCGCGCTTTTCAGAGATGGTGTTCGGATGCCATTCAGGTTGCCGACCAACCCTTTCGAGTGCGGCAAGTTCTTGCCGCTTTTCGACTGGCAATGAACTACGCCTAGTTCTTGGCACCGCTAAACGTTTCCGCCTAGATCCGGCGACAAGTCGCCTGAGAAAAGCGGTGAGAACTCACCGCACTAGAAAATGGCCTCGCCCTTAGGCACAATAATCGCAAAACTATCGGTCAATGGCGCTCAAAATTGTAAATTTGTCATTGCGAGGAGCGCTCCGCGCCGTAGCTTGCGCAGGCTCGGAGAGCGACGCGGCAATCTAACTTGCGCGCCACCGGCTCACAATCCGGAGACGCGTTCGAGTTAGTTCGCCTCTCGCTAATAATGTCTTTGAGCCTGTTACACGTCACCCCTCCCTCAAGCCCAAATCACCTGGCCAACCAATAAAACCCGCTATCAGGCAACCATTCGTCTGTTTCCCCCACCCTGGGCCAACCCCGCCTTTTCTCCAACTTCGTAAAGTCAGGCTTAAGGTCTTCCCAGTCTTTGGGGTAATCGCGTTTGACTAAGTTGGCTAGCCGCCGAACCTCGCCGCTAAAACTCCTGTGTATCCCGGCCCGGCGAAGGGCGAGGCCATAATGCGACCAAATATCCGTATCTTGCGGCCGTTCGTCAGAAAAGTCGGGATCTATGGCTTTTCGGAGTAGCAAATCCCAAAGCCGTGTTGCCCAGCCGCGGTAGAAGCTTTCTAAGCCACTTTCGACCATGCGGAACTTCCCGCCGCGAAGAGCATAGGCGTCTTGCCAGCGAGGCATATTGGCGTGGCAGAGCGTGCCCCCAATTTCGTGGCTGACGATAAACGCCGTTTCTCCGTTCGCAAGCTTCTTGATCAGAATCTCTTGATTGCTTCTTAAAAGGTCAGTCTCATGCGGCCTGGGCGTTAGGGCGAAGACATGCAGAGCTTCGGGCGGACCACCGGAATTGAACTCGTAAGTCAAATCCGCAATAACCTCGGGACCGCCTTTTCGATCAAATTGCCCCGTTAAGAGTCGTCCGCCCCTCGCGCCTTGAGGGTCGTTCGGCCCTTGAATATGGTGCGCGTCTTCCGCAACTTCTGCCTTACCATTCCCCTTCCGAAAAACAACTTGGACTGAAGGAGCCCATCCGCCCCCCTCGCTCAAAAGCGACACCTTCATATCCGGCGGGACGGTGATCTGAGAAAGAACGGCCGCATTGAGAGCGAGGATTAATGGGAGTAATAGCATCAGAAATCTCGAACGATCTCTTTAAATGACGGTAGCCACGCAGCTATTGGCAGCTTAAATGCGATGCATCGTGCACCTGTGTCGGACTGAAGGCGCAGCACACAAGGGTCAATCACAACCTACTGGATGCTGTGTTCGATTAAGAAGTGGTGGGTAGTGCGCCACAGGTCCACGTGGCGATCTTTGTCATTCCGAACTCCGTGTGAGGAATCCCGGGGGGCGAAGGCCTAGCCGAAGAGAGTCCCTCACGGGGTCCTAAGACAGGACACAAAACACAAGACATTCCTGTGTTCCTTTCCCCTATAGCCTTTCACTTTTCACCTATCACGCGAAAGTTGCTTCCAGCGACTTTCGGCAAGGCCCAAAAGATTCAAGACGATAACCCCAACGAGAAAAGCTTCGTAGTTTTTACTAATTACGGCCCAAGGGGTTGACTTTGAAACTTCCCTTAGCCATAATATCTCTTGCTGTCTGATGAAGACGGCCCCGTTCAAAAGACGGACGAACTTTGAAAGCTCAATAGAGAGACGAAACAGTAAGTGTTCACAGGAACTATGTTAAAACATAAAGTTCCGTCAATCACCTATTCGAAAGCCAATGGATAGGTGGCAGGTTAAGCCCGCAAAGCTTAGCTTGTGAGTTAACAAACCCATCTGACGAAAAAGCAAAAAACATTTTCTTCGGAGAGTTTGATCATGGCTCAGGACGAACGCTGGCGGCGTGCCTAAAACATGCAAGTCGAACGGTGTTAGCAATAACACAGTGGCGAACGGCGGAGTAATACATAAGCAACGTGCCCCAAAGACTGGGATAGCCAGCCGAAAGGCTGAGTAATACCGGATGTGGTCCTTTTTTGGCATCTTAAAAGGATTAAATAGTTTTTTGCTTTGGGAGCGGCTTATGGCCTATCAGGTAGTTGGTGAGGTAACGGCTCACCAAGCCGACGACGGGTAGCGGGTCTGAGAGGATGATCCGCTCGAGTGGGACTGAGACACGGCCCACACACCTACGGGTGGCAGCAGTTGGGAATCTTGCACAATGGGGGGAACCCTGATGCAGCGACGCCGCGTGGAGGATGAAGGATCTAGGTCTGTAAACTCCTTTTGTTGGGAAAGACTTAGGACGGTACCCAACGAATAAGCACCGGCTAACTACGTGCCAGCAGCCGCGGTAAGACGTAGGGTGCAAGCGTTGTCCGGATTTACTGGGCGTAAAGAGCGCGTAGGCGGCTTGTTAAGTGTGAAGTTAAAGCTCCAGGCTCAACCTGGAAATCATTTCGCAAACTGGCGAGCTGGAGGGATGCAGAGGTTAGTGGAATTCCTGGTGTAGCGGTGAAATGCGTAGATATCAGGAGGAACACCCATGGCGAAGGCAGCTAACTGGGCATCATCTGACGCTGAGGCGCGAAAGCGTGGGTAGCAAACAGGATTAGATACCCTGGTAGTCCACGCCCTAAACGATGGATACTAGGCGTAAGAGGTATCGACCCCTCTTGTGCCGCAGCTAACGCATTAAGTATCCCGCCTGGGGAGTACGGCCGCAAGGTTGAAACTCAAATGAATTGACGGGGACCCGCACAAGCGGTGGAGCATGTGGATTAATTCGATACTAACCGAAGAACCTTACCCAGATTTGACATCGATTGCAACATCTAGAGATAGGTGCCTCTCCCCAAAAGGGAGACATGAAGACACTTGTTGCATGGCTGTCGTCAGCTCGTGCCGTGAGGTGTACGGTTAAGTCCGCCAACGAGCGCAACCCTCGTCCTATGTTGCCAGCATGAAAGATGGGAACTCATAGGAGACCGCCGCCGTAAGTCGGAGGAAGGTGGGGATGACGTCAAGTCAGCATGGCAGTTACGTCTGGGGCTTCACACATGCTACAATGGGCGCAACAAAGGGCAGCAATACCGCGAGGTGGAGCCAATCCCAAAAATACGCCCTCAGTTCAGATTGCAGTCTGCAACTCGACTGCATGAAGGCGGAATCGCTAGTAAACGCAGGTCAGCTATACTGCGTTGAATACGTTCCCGGGTCTTGTACACACCGCCCGTCAAGTCACCTGAATTGTCTTCACCCGAAGTCCGTGGCCTAACCGTAAGGAGGGAGCGGCCGAAGGTGAGGGGGGTAAGGGGGACTAAGTCGTAACAAGGTACCCGTACCGGAAGGTGTGGGTGGATCACCTCCTTAAAGGTTAAGCACTCCTCGCTTCATTGAAGCGATGGACATAACCAGGTCGGTTTACTTTTCGTCTCCGAGCTTTCAAGTTCTTAAAGATGTCCCAACTTATTTATAGGTTGGGCTTTTTTTTGCCTCAAATTCCCACTCTCCTGGGGGATGTGTACGAGGAGAGGGGGATAAAGGGGGAGAGGTTTCCCCTATCAGCCCGAACTCCGTGTGAGGGATCTCGGGGGCGAAGCTCACGGCTTTCCACAACATATTTCTGAATAGGCGCTCCCCGCCTTTGAAGGCGGGGCCGGGGGTGGATGACGCATAGGACCCAACGCAGCTACCGCGCAAACAGTCGGTCAATTAGGTTCCGAATGTTCTTGCCGGCCTTTACCTGCGCTTCTCACCATAAATTTCTGAGTAGGTCCTCCCCTATCCCATCCCCCCTCAAACAACAATCGGATGCCCAAGCACCGCAAACAAAATAAAAACCGGGACCTCCCCGTTCGGCGCCGTCGCATCCAAAACCACCCGCGTCGTCCGCGCGTCCTCCTTCACCATCTCCAAGGGCTTGCCAAACCCCTCATTCTTAAGATAAGTGCCCCACACCTTAGAGCAAAGCTCAAACCCCTTCGGATTATCCGAAACAGCGCGGATCACAACCCGCTTCACGTCCGGCTTCAAAAACACCGAGTAGCCTCTAAGCTGCTCGTCACCCACAATCTTGCCATCCGGACTCCCGGTCCTAAAGCGTCGAACCGCCCAGAACGGGGCGCCGCGCGGAACACCCTTCAACTCATCCTGAAAATGACTCAACGAATCACCGGCCGCGGGCTGCGCCCTCTCGTAACTCTTCGCCACAAATTTTCGAATAGGTCTTCCCTTCCTTTGAAGGAAGGGGCAGGGATGGATGATGCGAACCGCCCAACCTGTTACGCACCACCTTCTTCAAGCAAGTTCTCCGGAAGAATCGCAGGGCACGCCCAGTCATAACTGCTCCCGCCCCCTAGGGCTGAGAATTGCGTACTGCCGCCGTCCTGAAGATTGGAACAACGTCACCTTTTACGCGAACGGGCAACCCGTCTAGCACCGCCGTCCGAACCGCTTTAGTCGCCAAAAGGTGCTGCAGCCGCTGACGCTCGGCCGGTTCCAGAGCCACGATCTTGCAGCCCTCATACTTCCCCACCCCCAACTGCTTTGGATAGCCATATTTCCTGGATCCGTCGAGAATGAAGTCATACGAAACCTTCAAATAATCCGGCATCCCCACCGCGCCAAGTTGGCTTATGCATTCGGCCAGTTTCGGCCTACCTTCAGGATTTAAATCCAACTTGCCCGGCCGGTTGCAAACCACCACCGCCTCGGTATCCGCCGGTAGCCAACTCAACGCGGCATTTACATCTGCCGGGCTTTGAATTGGGGCTGTGCCGCCAAAACCGGCAAAGTGATGAGAACGATTAAGAAGCACGCGAGAGTCTTCAAGCAAGTACATTATGTCTTCGTAAACCAACTTTTGGCGAAAGCTCAAAAACTTGTCCGCTTGCCCCCTCCCCTGGGGGATGTGTACGAGGGGAGGGGGATAAAGGGGGAGAGGTTCCGGATCCTCCGGCGCTTTTCACCCGTATCTTCACCACAATTTTCTAAATTTAGGCTTTCCCTTCCTTTGAGGTCCCTAAATCCCGGCGAAGCAAAATGTACGAAGCCAATCGGGAGGGAGGTCAGCGATGGGTAACGCAAGCAACCCAGCGTAGTCACCACGCAACATTGTCAAAGGCAACCCTCCCCAGGCCCAACGGGCCGAAGCAAGATAGCCCAGTCATAGCGGCTCCCGCCGCGTAGGGCTGGGAGTTCGGCCCAGCCCGAGTCAAAGGTCTGAAGGACCGAAACAGCAACCTCATCGGGATAGACGACAATCCATGGCCGGTTCTACCCGCCCTTCACCCGCATCTTCGCCACAAATTTTGCGTAGGCTTTCCCTTCCTTTGAAGTCCTAGATCCCGGCGAAGGGAAATGAGCGTAGCGAATCGGGAGAGGGTCTGGGGGCATAGCCATCAACTTAAGCTCTCCATAGCGCTAACTGTTTGCAAGTTTTTCGCTTATGTCTTTTCCTTCCCCTTGGGCGGCGTCGTTCCCGATGATCTGCCGGTTCTGTGAGCAGAATCCTAAGCAGCCTCCACAAACCCAGGCAGAACTCCTTCCATTTGATGTGAGCTTTGTTCCCAGGGGGAAAAACGCTCGTCAGTCAAGAGAACCGCGAGGGTCGCAA
>DASXZH010000067.1:0-37868 GCA_036502005.1 Fimbriimonadaceae bacterium | reverse complement strand
AACGCGAGACTTGAACTCCGCAGTAAATGTTCTGTTCTTTAACTTCTCTTCAGACATGTTCCTCCAGGGGTAATACCCTCTTTGGGGGGTGTCCAAGAATTCCGGGCCACTACACACCGACCCCTCCGCCCGAGAGGGGTGAGGGGCTTTTCGATGAGAAAAGGTTCCGGTCTTGACAGGCAATGTCCACGCTCAGGCATGGGGAGGATACGGAAAGCCCAAAATTAAAACGGGCCAGAAGGAGACCTTCCAGCCCAAATCAGCGAGCGGCGACCCCGCCTACCGTGTTCTGGCCTTGCGGCTTGACACAAAAGAGTTTACGCCTACACCCTTATTGTATCAAATCATTTGCCGGTTGCGCTATGTAAATTCCTACGGTACAAAAAAAGTAGGTTGGACCTACAGTTTAATCGCGTTCTTTGCGACTTTGCGTCTTTGCGTGACAATTCCGAGTCTTCTAGCGAACACTCAACTCTCGCACCATGTAAACGGCACGCCATCGAATAGCTCATTTCATGTACCTCACCCTTGAGACAAGGTCACTTGTGAAACCGTTGCAGGACACTAGACTTCGCCAGCCGCGATGGTGTCGAAATACCTGTTCTGCGAACCGGGCGGCAAACTTCCCCTCCCTTCTAGCATCAGAATGCACCGGTTCGCCAAATCCCAGGACCGGTAACAGATGTGGGCAATCAGGCACAGGTGCTTAAGCTGCTCATCTGACAAGTTCTCGGGATGCATGAAATCCTTTACGTAGACCAGATCCGCTTCCAGCAACTGGTTAAGGGGCTTGCGAGGGTCCCCGTCGACGATGGTTGGAGCGATGACCCAGGGCTTTATATCGGCAAAATGGTGGGGGATGAAGCCCTGGGAGCGCATCTCTAGGTCAACTTCGCCAAACGAAGGCTGGCCCTTGTAGAGTGAGACAAAGGAGACCTCGGTCTGAATGACGACCGCGTTCTTCAGTTTCTCCCTCCCATGTTTGATGACGGTTAGCTCAAAACCCTGAACGTCGATTTTCAGAAGGTCGATGCTTTCGATTTCCGCGATGTCATCCAAGCGGTGGGTTTGGACGGGCACTTGGTTGATCACTCGGCCATTCGGTTCTAATATGGCGAAGTGTCTTAACGCGAGGAGATCAGGCTCTAGCAGGCTGGTCATACCCGAATTCGCGCAGATGTTGAGGGTGTGCTCGTTGCCGTCACCGACTGCATAAGGCAGGTATCGCTCGTGGGGACCCTTCTTTAGCTGAAGTTTGGCTAGGGCTTCCGGTTGAGGTTCGAAACCGACAATCTCTGCCATGCCCGCTTCCAGCATTCGCAAGTAAGGCGGATCGCCGTCGATCGGGTTCGCCCCGATATCGGTGATACGCGTTGTCCGCGCTGGTTGAAGTATCTCTAGAAGACCCGAAAACTGCACGTCTCTAGTTTGCCTAACTTTTAGTTCTCCGGTGAACGAGCTGCTGTTGGCCTTCGGACACTTGCCGTCATATCTCTAACCCCGCTGACAAAGACACCCAACGCAATAAGCGACAGCATCCACGCAGGAAAGCCATGGTAGCTGGGTCCAAAGCCGGTTGCCAACGCGCTCCACTTAAGCATTTCTGGCACCAAATAGGCCAAAAATGCACCGTAGACAATTCCCATCAAGGCGTGCATACAACGCTCGCCCGGTGGCAGCTTGCGCACCTTATCCTCCTCCACAAAATCCCATAGAGTGATCACGATTTCGGAGGCAAGAATGCCCATCAATAGGTAGGTCCATAGGCCGTTCCAGGTAACAAATCCTAGAGACGCGATGATGATCGCGTAACAAAAATCTCTAACTGCGTGGAGCTTCAGCTCGATCTGGGTATGGTCGCCGTGAGGGAGCTTTAGCTTGTATTCGTGGTAGTAAAGGGTGTCGAATGCACCGAGACTGGCCTGAACGAGCAGAATCCAAATGGCTATCTTCACGAAATGACAACCCGGCCAGTGTAGTGGCAGATCGGGCCACAGCGAGGGCAGCTTACGGTGAGATCCAGTATCCAGCCAGTATCGTCTCCGCTCGCATTGGCGTCGATGATCGGCGAAAAGAGAAGGGGGAGCCGAATGCCACAAAAGTAAACCCGCTCCTGGTGGTAGTTCAGGCCACCATTGACCACGCTGACCCGGTGCATAAACCTAAAATAGCCTGCGCGTTCTTCGAGAAGCCCCTCGACTGCCCGGTGCTTGGTCCGGAATCGGCTTCGGCCTATTTTTCTGTTCCATCGCTCTAAGTTTTCGGAGAGTTCGACTTGGATGGTTGTGTCCTGATCGGGCCCTTCCTTGGGGAGTTTTAATATCCAAATAAAGAAGCGCGCCATTCGGCCCGGGTGGTGGGTCACTTTCAAAACTCCGTGGGCATTTTGTGGTTGGTCTGAAAAGGACCGCAAAGCGCCCGTAACTTGATCGAGCTCTGAACCTAGGAGACTCCGAAACACGGAGGTGGCCATCTCATAAAGATTAGCCTAAAGATTGAGATGCGTGACGCTTAATGACAATTGGTGTCGCTAGTCGCGACGGGCCCGCTTGTAACCCCCCACGAGGTTTTCGATTTTTGATTTTTGATTTTCGATTGTTTCCGCCTCCTCCAGCACCTCTGGTAGCTTATGCCTTTGCCTTTGACCTCTCCCCCAACCCCCTCTCCTCCTCAAAAGGGGCACCAGGCCGCACGAGCCGTCGGCCAGGTTTCCCCCTTGACCCCCTCCGAATGGAATAGTCACCCGGGAGCAGGCGAGGGGGCTTTCCAAACATGTTGAATTCGGCTCTCGCTATTTAGTTTTCAAGGTGCGAATGTGGCGAACCACTTGAGACGGGATTGAACTCGTTAAGTTAAAGGTGGCTGAGGTGGCGAGACGCGATTAAGACACGTTCAACTTAACGTGACGAATCGTGTCTGACACGATAGGTTCAAGCATCAGTGTTTTGCACAAAAACTCTTGGGAGGCGTGGTTGGTGCTCGATCGTGTTGCACGCCTCGATGTTTGTTTCGTCCCGGAGGGTGATGACTTGGCTTCCGCAAAGGACTTGGCGGCTCTTGAAGACTCTCTTTCTGGTGATCCGCCTGGTGGGGGCGCCGACCATCATCTGGGCTTCAGCTTTGCTGCGCTGGATGCCTGCTATTTCTAGAGCCATCGATTGGAGCTCGAAATATGCAAAGAGGTAGCGGTCGATCTCGGATTGCATGGATTTTTCTGGAAGGGCGTTTTCCGCGCCGGAGCTTATGACTTTGGAGCGCTTCAGGTAGCGGTCGTAGGTTCTGGCGGAGATACCTTCTAGGGCGAAGGATGCTTTTGGCTGGACGCCGCAGGCAATTTCGACAAGGATCCTGCCAGCGGTGTGCCGCACGAGGGCGAGAGGACCTCCGGCGAATTGGCTTTTGGGATACGTGGGCATTTGGGCCGCCCACCAGTGACGATCGTAGACTTCTCTATCATCTAGCTTCATACAGATAGTAGACGCATGACTGGATGTTCATGTGAAATTTGTTTTGAGTTTTTCTTAGTTGGGACGCTTCGCGAATTCGCTCACCCATGGCTTTCGTCGTGCAACGCCTACGGCGTGCCGGTCGCTTGGGGTTGGCGGTGCGTGAGATCCCTCACACGAACATCATTCATGGAGGTCCCGTGCGTAACTTGTGATTAGCATCGAAACCGGTGGCGTGCTAAGCAGGTTGGCGCGTCGCTCCATTGCGACTTCGTCGCACCGGAGCTCCTCGCAATGACAAATTATTAGGAAGCAGCGCGTTCTTCGCTACGCTCAGAAGGACAACTCTTCGCTATCTGAACTATGCAGATTTGGAGCGTTAAAGGCTGCAATAAGTAACAACTTTGGCCGTTGAAAGCGAACAATCGGATTGCATTGCCCTACAGGGCTACGGAACTGGGGCGGGGCGGATTCAAGGCCTGGCACTAGGTTACAGGGCATGCATTGGCAATAGCGTCCTTGGGTGGAGAAACCGTGCCAACTGTGCGATCAGCATCGAAACCGGTGGTGTGCTAGGCAGGTTGCCGCGTAGCTTCAACGCGCCTTCGGCGCACTGAAGCTCCTCGCAATGACAAATTCCAAGTTGGGATTTGGGTTCAGCGGGTTCTTCGCTACGCTCGGAAGAACAATGCTATCTGATCTGAACTATGTCGATTAAGCGCATTGCAGACCGCAACTAGTAGAACCACTTTCGCCGATAAAGGAAAAAATTGGATTCCGCCCCTACAGGGCTCGGGAACGGGGCGGTGGGTAGATTTCCAGGCCTTACGGCCTTAGCTAAACTATATCGGCCCTCCGGGCCTGTTTCTCGCGGCGGATGGCCGGAGCCTAAGCCCGCACCGTTATTCTTTCGCCCGGTTTCAGTTCGTACGACTTCGTTTGGTCCCCAAATCGGACAGTCAAAGGCCCGGAGCGAGAAGGCATAATGCTTGCCATCTTTAGCTTCCCACCATCCCATTCGATATCGACCACCAAGCCGCCCCGGGCGCGGAGGCCGCGTACGTAGCCAGTGGGCCACGCGGAAGGCAGCGCTGGAAGAAGGTGCAACGAGCCGATCTGGCTCTGCATCAGCATCTCCACAATCCCAGCGGCGAAGCCAAAGTTGCCATCGATCTGAAACGGCGGATGGGCATCGAACAAATTCGGGAAAACGCCACCGCCTTCGTGGCTTCCTTCCGCCGGCCGGAGGGCAAAAGTTAAGAGCTTAAAAGCATGGTCGCCGTCTAGAAGGCGCGCCCAGAAGTTCATTTTCCAGGCCAGACTCCAGCCGGTGCCTTCATCGCCGCGTAGTTCCAGCGTCCTACGCGCGGCGGCGAAAAGATCGGGGGTGGCGGCTGTGATTTGGTTGCTTGGGTACAGACCGTAAAGGTGCGAAACGTGCCGATGCCGCTGCTCCGGCGCGTCGGCGTCCCAATCCTGCAGCCATTCTTGAAGCTGGCCCTGAGCGCCGATCTGCATCGGCGCCAAGCGCGCCCTTGTGGCCTTCACTTTGTCTCTAAATTCGGGATCAACATCCAAAATCTCGGAAGCAGAGGCGCAGGCGTCGAACAGGTCACGCAGGATCTGCATGTCCATGGTCGGGCCGGCGCAGAGGGTTTGGTCTCGATGATGGTCGTGCTCGGGCGAAAGCGAGGGGCACGTAACCAGCCAGTTGTGAGTCGGCTCCGGCACCAGGGTTTCAAGGAAGAACTGGGCCGCGCCTTTCATATGCGGGTAGTGCTTGGCGAGGCCGGCCTTATCGCCGGTAAACAAATATCTTTGCCACATGTGGGTGCAGAGCCAAGCCCCGCCCATGGGCCACATGCCGGAGCCATACCAATCGAGAGGCGCGGTTCCACGCCAAACGTCGGTGTTGTGATGGCAGACCCAACCACCTGCATTGTAATGACTTTTTGCGGTGTGGCGGCCGGTATCGGCAATGCCCGCCACCATCTCGAACAGCGGGTCATGGCACTCGCTTAGCCCGCTGGACTCTGCGATCCAGTAGTTCATTTCGGTGTTGATGTTTATGGTGTATTTGGAATCCCAGGGCGGGGTGAGCGAATCGTTCCATATGCCTTGGAGGGTGGCAGGCTGGCCCCCGGGCCGCGAGCACGAGATGAGCAAATAGCGGCCATATTGGAAATGGAGGGCGGCAAGTTGGGGGTCGCTGCCGTTTTCGAAGTTGTTGATTCTTTGGTTGGTTGGTAGCTCTGAATGGCCCCCCCCAAGGCTTAGTTGAACCCGATCGAATAGCCTGCGATAATCGGCTAAGTGGGCTTTGCTCAGGCTGGAATAATCTTTCTGGGAGGCTTGGGCTAGATGCTGGCGAGCAATCGCTTCGGCATCGCCGCTGACATCTTTGTAACTCTTATAACTTGTGCCAAGGGAAACGAGCAGGGTTACGGCATCAGCCTGTTGAACGAGGACTCTGTTCCCTTCTCCCCGGACGGCGCCGCCTTCGGCGACCGCCTTGACGATTCCAAATCCGTGGAGAACGCCGTCGACGCCCTTCGCGCTTTGGCCGGCGACGCTTATGGTTGCAGAGGAACCTACTCCCGAATTTCCAAGCTCATTTCCTCGGGACCTCCCCCGGTTCGCGGACTCACCGGCCCCTCCGTCCGAGAGGGGCGAAGAGTTTTGCTGCGAGCCGTTAGCTTTATCGCTCGTGGTCCCCAGAGGGCTATCGAAATACGCAGCAGCGGAAATCTGCCCAGGTTTATCGGCGGTGAGCCTTATCACCAGCACTTGGTCCGGATAACTGATAAAAGATTCGCGCGTGTAAGACACACCTTTACAGCAATAGGTCACTTTTGAGATTGCTGTTTCGAGGTCGAGCTCGCGGCGATAATCGGTAACGTCACCCGTGCCAATGAGCTCAATATGGAGGTCCCCAAAGGTTTGGTAAGGCATTTGCCCAACCGGAATGCCCAGACAGTCTTTTGTCACCAAGTCTTGCGCGGTCTTGAAATCACCGGCGAAGATGGCGGCCCGAATCGCAGGCAATGCGGCAAGGGCCGCTGGGTTGTCGTAGTTGTGCGGCTCGCCTGCCCACAGCGTTAACTCGTTAAGCTGATAATGCTCTGCAGCGACGCCACCAAACACCATCGCTCCGATTCGGCCATTTCCTAGCGGAAGTGCTTCAAGCCAACGCGTGGCAGGCGCGTTATACCAAAGCTTTAAAGTTGGCTCCATCTTTCCTCCAGATTTAAGCTTTTTGCCCCAACTGACCCCCGGAAGGCCACCTAAGAATGATGCAGAAACGACCGACGCAAAACCTTGCAGGAACTCCCGCCTTTTCATGCCTTCGTGTTACCCCAGGGATTCTCGATTTTTCCCGATTCGCTTCGCTCATTTCCCTTGGGGCGGGAGAAATTGCCGAGTTTTGTCTACGGACGGGAAGCCAGGTCGGTCCTATCAACCTCTCCCCCAACCCCCCATAGACATCAATTTAAGGTTTATTTCCGATCAGTAGGCTCGCGCCTCACCCGGTTCGCGGACTCACCGACCTCTCCTTCCGGGAGAGGTTTGGGGTTTGGGAACGCCGAAAATCCTTAAGTTGATCGCTATGCCCCAACCCCCTCTCCTCTACTAAAAGGGGCACCAAACCGCACGATTTCATCGGTTAGGTTTCCCCCTTGAACCCCCTCTGAATGGATTCGGCTCCCGGGAGCAGGAGAGGGGGCTTTTTCGTTTAGCCTTGATTACGCGCTATGCGATATCCGAAACGGCGCCTAAGAAATCTGCTTCAGCTCCACGCTTAACACTTTCAAAACGCTCTGCCCAACATTCTCCAGCGTGTGGGCTCCTAATGGCTGGGACCAATGAGCGGCTCCTGGTGCGATAACCAAGCCCTTCGCGGCCGTATCGAGCAAAACCACCCCATTTTCATCGCGGCGGATGAAATCCGAAAAGCTAAGGAAATAGTTCACTGCGGGCCATTCGTGCGTATGGAGCGGCACAGTTTCCCCCGGTTGCACATGGGTATTCAGAACCCGCACATGCTCATTCTCCATAACAAGACTGTGATGAAGCGGGGCGGCGATAAGGGCATCCATTAAATCCGGCACTGCCCATTATAAACCCCGTATGTGTTATCGTTAGCAATGCTAAGATTCCTGATGGCGGTTGGCGTGATCCTCGCCTATCTGGTCGCGTTCGATGTTCTGGGAGTTGCCGTTTCTTTCATTTTTGATGCTCTTCCACTTGAGGGAGTTAGCACCTTTTTGTTCTACACCGTTTGGCTTGTGGCGGGAGTTTTTTGCGGATTGCTCGCTTATAACAAGGCCGGATCTATTTTGCTTAAGGTGAAAGAAGGCGACTGGTCCGGCGATCCGGGTTCTGGTAAAACCGGCCTGGTTATTATTTTTATTACCGCTATTGTGCTGGCGAACTTTATCGCACTCTTTAAAGTTTCGGCGTGGAAAGCGGGAGGCGCCTCTGACCCCTTTGTGCCGGACAGCATTCCGCTTACTTACACCTTCTTTATCACTATGTTAGTGAGCATGATCGGCGGGCATTTCTTCCTTCGGCCGAAGCCAACGCAAAAGAATTGAGACATTATCTGCCTTGTTGTGATATGATTTCCAAACTACTATGCCAGCAAAACTTGCTTTAGAACCCGGCGAATCGATCCTCCACGAACAGATTTTGATGTATTGCCCACCTGAGGGAGGCAAGCTCAATGGCAAACTTTCGGTGACCAACACCCGCGTTCACTACGAGGCGAAGTACGATGCGAGCTTGCTTGGAACGCTCAAGTCAACGATGGTGTTTACCTGGGGCGGCGATGCGGGGTATTTGGATATTCCGAAATCCGAAATCGCGGGCGTTACCGTTGAGAAGAAGCTTCTTAGCAAGAAGGCGATTGTGACCCTGAACGACGGCAGCAAGCACATATTTGATGCGGGCGCGCTGGGCATTGATAAAGCCGCGGAAACGATCCAAGCGAAGTAGCAACTAAGACTACTTTGCCAAGGTTTGTCCTTCGGGACCTCCCCCGGTTCGCGGACTCACCGGCCCCTCCACCCGAGAGGGGCGACGGGTTTTGCGGCACGCATGCTCCGTATCTTAATGAGCATGAAGGTTGGAATGGAGGCTCATTCTTCCCGGTAATCTGGGCAGATGATTCATGCTCTGGCGGCGCTAGCTTGTTTGGCAGTTGCACACGTTGGCTCTTCTTTCCTGGCCACCGACTTGCGGTGCGAAAACCTGCCCAATCCTAACTGCGTGGACAGCACGTCGCCGCGTTTAAGTTGGAAGACTCAAACTTCAACGCCGAATTGGCATCAATCGGAATATCGCATTTTGGTTTCTTCCACTTTGGCCGAGCTGCAGAAGGGCGAGGGCGACTTGTGGGATTCCGGACGGGTGGGGTCGTCGGAATCGGTTGGTATTCCTTACGGCGGCAAGCCGCTGACCTCTAACGAGGAATGCTTTTGGAAGGTCCAGACTTGGGATGGTTCGGGCGTTGTTTCGCCTTGGAGCAAGCCCGCTCGCTGGGAAATGGGTCTGCTTGCTCCCGGGGATTGGGGGGCGTCTCAATGGATCGGTAAGGGCCAAGAGGGCCCTGCTCCGTATTTGCGACATGACTTTGAATTGCGCGGACCGGTACGCCGTGCGCGGCTGTTCGCAGCCGGAGTTGGCTACGGCGAGTTTCATTTGAACGGGCGATCTGTTGCCCCGAACGAAGAGCGAAACCCCGGCTACACAAACTTCGACAAGCGAGTGCTTTACATGGCTTATGATGTTGGCGCGCTCTTGAAACAGGGCAAAAACTGTTTGGGTGCGGTGCTTGGCACCGGCTGGTACGACGTTCACGACATTGCAACTTGGCATTTTGAGAAGGCTTCTTGGCGCGGTCGACCTCGGGCTCGAATGGCCCTGTTTGTTGAGTATAAAAATGGCGAGACCGGGCAGATCGTCAGCGATTCGAGTTGGAAGACTTCGACCGGGCCCATTTTGACCGACGGCATTTACACAGGCGAAACCTACGACGCCCGCAAGGGCCTAGGAGGGTGGGATAAGCCCGGTTACGACGATTCGCATTGGTCTGCCGCTTCGATTCTTGACTCGCCGAAAGGAGAGCTTGCGGCGCTTTCCTGTCCGCCGGTTGCCATCGGGGAGACGATAAAGCCGATTGGTATTGCCGAACCCAAGCCGGGCGTGTTCATTGTGGACTTTGGGCAGAACTTTTCGGGCCATGCCCAACTATCGGTTTCGGGGCCGAAGGGAACCCAGATCCGCATGCGATACAGCGAACGGCTTGGCAAAGACGGGAT
This sequence comes from Fimbriimonadaceae bacterium, assembly GCA_036502005.1. GTDB lineage: Bacteria > Armatimonadota > Fimbriimonadia > Fimbriimonadales > Fimbriimonadaceae > DASXZH01. The sequence continues at coordinate 28,102 of DASXZH010000067.1, read as the reverse complement.
GATCGAAAGAGGCCAAATCGAAACCTTTATAGAGAAAACCGATCCGCCGCAGCCCTTCCAGACCGACACCTACATCTGCAGCGGGCGCGGAAGCGAGACGTGGGAACAAATTTTCTCTTACAGCGGCTTTCGGTATATGGAAGTGACCGGCTTCCCCGGAACTCCAACTCTGGATAACTTTAGGGGCCGCTTCGCTCACACCGATTTGAAGTCCGCCGGTTCTTTTGAGTGCTCAAACGAACTGCTGAACAAGATCCAGCACGCCACTCGTTACTCCTATCTGAGCAACGCCCAGAGCATCTTAACGGATTGTCCCCAGCGCGAAAAGAACGGCTGGACGGGCGACGCGCACCTCGCCGCCGAAGCCGGCCTCATGAACTTTGATTCGGGCACCCTTTACGAAAAGTGGCTGAACGACCTTGCCGATGAGCAGTTTGATGACGGGCGCAACAGCGTCATTGTTCCTACCTGGGGTTGGGGCGCGAGCGACCGCCATCCTGCTTGGGATAGCGCCTATCCGATCATCGTGAATGACCTTTACCATTACACGAGCGATCGGGTCGTGGTGGCAAAGCATTTCGATCACTTGAAACGCTATGTTGATGGGCTGGCCGCGCAGACTAAGAATGCAGTTATCCCTTTTGATAGCCTGGGGGACTGGCTGCCCTGGTCGACGCAAACGCCAAGCCAGTTGACCTCTACTGCCTTTCTTTATCTGGACTCCACGATATTGGCCAACTTGGCGCGCGTTTTGGATGATGGTGCGGACGCGGCGAAATACGGCCAGTTGGCGGTTGAAACCAAGAAGGCGTTTAACGCCACTTATTTCGATCCGGCCAAGGGTGTTTACGATAATGGCAGCCAAACCGCGCTTTCTACGGCGCTGTATTTTGGGCTCGTGCCGGATGACCGGAAGGCTCTAATCTTTAAGGCGCTTGTTGCTAATGTTGAACGCCAAGGCCATATCGACACGGGGATTATTGGCGCCAAGAACGTTTTGCGGGTTCTTTCGGAAGGCGGGCGCTCGGATTTGGCTTTTATGCTTGTGGATAGGAAGGAGATTCCCGGCTGGGGCTATTGGATGGAGCAAGGCGCTACCACTCTTTGGGAAGACTGGAAGGGCGAGTCATCTCTTAACCACATCATGTTCGGTGACGTTAGCAACTGGTTTATCCAATGGCTGGGTGGTATTGGTTTGGATTCTAGTTCGCCCGGTTTTAAGCATTTTGTGATCCACCCCCAGCCGGTGGGGGCTTTGACTTGGGTGAAGGCATCTCACGAATCACCTTATGGGGAGATTTCTACGAGTTGGACCCGGGATGGTAAGCGCTTTAAGTTAGCGGTTGCTGTTCCTCCCAACTGTACGGCGACGGTTGTTATGCCTGGAGGGGGTTCGGCAGTTGAGGTTGGGTCTGGTCGGCACGAGTTTGAGTCTCAATTGCAATGAACTCGCGGCCTATTTTCTTAAAAGTCCGGAGTGTTGAGTCTCTAAGCCGAAAAGGCAAAAGTGTTAGCTAGAATCCTAACGTGAGAGAACGGAACATCGATCAATAATGCCATACCCACCCATCGAACCTTTCAACTCGGGATTTCTAGAAACCGGAGATGGGCATCGTGTTTATTGGGAAGAGTGTGGGAATCCCGATGGGATCCCGGCGCTGATTTTGCACGGTGGGCCGGGATCGGGGTGCACACCGAATCAGCGGCGGAACTTTGATCCGACGAAATATCGAATCGTTCTATTCGACCAGCGAAACTGCGGCAGGAGCCTGCCCCATGCCAGCGAAGCTGATGTTGATCTAAGCAGCAACACAACCCACCACCTCATCCAAGATATCGAGACGCTAAGGCGACAGCTCAAAGTAGACAAGTGGCTGATCTGGGGGGCGAGTTGGGGGTCGGTTCTGGCCCTCGCCTATGCGGAGCAACACCCAGAGCACGTTTCGGGCTTGATCCTGATGGTGATGGGAACGGGGCGGCGGATGGAGACCCGCCTGATGACGGAGGGCTTTGCTCCCCTATTTCCCGAGGCTTGGAGCCAGTTCAGCAAGTTTACAGAGCGGGCGAAAACCGAAGGCAGTATTATCGAACGATACAACGAGCTGTTTTTCGATTCAGATCCAGCGATAAGGTTTCAGGCGGCCCAAAACTGGTGCGATTGGGAGACAGCGATCGTTCCTACGGGCAAACCCAGCCCGAGATTCGAATCGCCGGAATACCGCCTGTGCTTTGCCCGAATCGTGACCCACTACTGGAAGTACGGCTCCTGGCTCGAAGAAAACCAAATCCTAAACAATGCCGATAAACTTGTGGGCATTCCTGGTTTCATTCTGCAGGGCAGGCTGGACCTTTCCAACCTCAGCGGCAGTCCCTGGGAGTTAGTGGCTCGATGGCCGGATTGCGAACTGGAGTTCTTTGAAAGCGGCCACGAGGGAAATCAGGCGATGATTGATCGGCTGATCGCGGTAACCGACCACTTTGCGGAAAACGCAACTATTCGATGATCTGGACGGTTCCGGGCTGCAAAGCCTTTAAAGCATCCAGAATCATAGGTGCCAACGGAGCGAGAGCTGCCAGTTGGTTACTCGTAGATTTCAGGACAACAACCATAATCTTCCGATCGACGGTACTTTGCTGGAAACTCAAGTTCCTATCGACGGTGAGGAAGACCTCAAACCGGTCCTCGGCGAGATCAAGCAACTGACCATTCTTTATCCCTGCCCAGCCAGCCTTTGGAACAGTCTGACAGTCGTGTCCGGGTAAAAGTGCTGAGAGCTTTCGCGGCACGCACTCATCCAAAAGAATGTTCATGCAACGTCGTCAAGCAAGGCAGCCTTTGATAACTCAAGAAATGCAATAACCTTCTCGCGGGCCACTGTCGGAAAATCGTCTAGGAACTCAAGAAGAGTCTGATTCCCTTCAATATAGTCCAACAGGGTCTGAACAGGTACGCGGGTGCCAGCAAATACAGGCGTTCCGCCCATCACCTCGGGGTCCTTGCTTACCACTTCATCCATAAGTGCATTATACGTCGCAGGAGTCAAGCCTTCGGCTGATACCCGACCAACTGAAGGTAGGCCTGGGCGTGTTTGCTCAAAACCTGATTCGGGCTATTAACTAGCGGCAGAACATAGGGGATTGCCCACTTGTCTTTCAAAGCCTCGGCTACTGCTACCGCCGCGCGCTGATCCAGCGGGACTTTGCTTGAAAACAGAGGCGTAACCACATCCATGATTTTCTGCTTTTGCCCAGTGCCGAAAGTGCGGATAACTGTGAAATCAGCCACTGCGCAAAGGTGAATGAAGCCGGGTGCGGTCGAGCTCTTATCAGTCGTGCGAAGAATGCCAGATAAGTAATCGATGTCTTTATCGGAAATCGTTCCGGTGTCGTCGGTTTGGATCGCGATTTGCCTCATTTGAACATACTCGGTCTTAGGCATTACATGCTGCTTTTCAAGTTGTGCGCCGTTCGCTTTGGCTAACGCGAGCTTTTGGGCATCCGTTTCTTTGACGGCCTGCGCGGAAAAGGCGAAAGCAGTTACGCAAGCTAGGGAGACGACGGTTAGTATCTTCATATGATCCATTCCTAATAACTAGGTTAGCAAAAATGTTCTGAATAGAAGCTTAGGAATTGCTTTGAGAACGCTTAAACGTTGCTTTCCCTATTTCGAACTTTATGCTAACGCAGACCGTTCGCTCAAACATGAATGGGGATGCGAAATCGATTTTAGGTTTCTTGGGGTTCTAAAGGCAGGCAGAATCGCCACCTGGGCTTTCTGCTTGATCTACTATCACATTTCGCGAAGGCTACTGGCTAACTTGTCGCGTAGTTGAAAGGCAATCCATCCGGCACGGCGGCCCCTCCACCGGACCAGGCGCGCTGATCCTCGGTCGCGCGTCGGAAATAGGCGCTGACCTGTTGCGCTGCTTCGCCTTTAATACCAACATCATGCACAGCCTGGTCAAACTGCTTTAGACAAGCCTCATCCATTTCGATGTGAACGCCGTTGCAGGCGTGCATCTGCTGCATGTGGCTCTCATCGCCGTAGCCAGCGGTGTAAAGTTTTGGCCCTCCAAAAGCCTCGGCAAGGTAGGCGGCTAGCCGCTCGTCATGGTACGGGTGCAGGCCATGCTCGAAGGGGTGCGATGCTTCCGGGTCCAGCAAGACGAGCTCGTGCCAGCGGCGAGTTAGGGCCAGGACGACATCGAACCCGCCAACCTGTTTGTACAGCGAAACCGCTTCATTCATGCAACCATTCTACCAACGGGCAGGGGGTTACCGAGAATAGAGAAGGCATCGCTCCGGAACATATTCCTTAACCTGGCTGGGGCTCTCCCAGTAGAGCTTAATAACTTGGCCCGTGAGTCCATTGGCCTCGTAATATTCCAGACGCATAGCGTAATCCTTGCCGGCTTCCATTTGAACTGCGCAAACATCCTCGCTATCCGCGTGGTTTGTCCAGTTATCAATAAGGAGTTGGCCGTTTACGTAAAGCCGGACGCCGTCATCCGAGCATGTATAAAGCTTGTAAGTTTCGGAATACCTAGGGCGAATAAATCCGGACCAGCGCACAGAATAGGGAACGCCAAGCGGCAGTTGGCGATCGACCTTCTGACCTGTCCACCGATAGTTCACATGAGGAGTTCTTCTCGTGAATAGATATTTCTCAAAGTTTCTGCCCTCGTAAAAATCGGCAAGTAACCCATGTTTGGGTTTGCTCTTGATAGGGCCCCAAGGAATCTCGCCGCCTTCGCTTAAGCTACCGAGGTTGGGTTGAGGACCTAGTTTTTCAGGCTTTTCTTGCTCTTCTCTCGGTTTCTGCTCCTCTTTCAAAGGAGCGTTCAGGTCTTCGTCAATATCCGGCAGATGGGGAGGCCTAATCTCGCCGGCAATGCCCGGAACAGGGCCATCTTGGAATGGCTGCACTCCTTCCGCCGCAAAATTTGCAGGACCCGAGGCGAGTTCGCCCCAGTTTTTGTTAAGAGCAGCTTGGTGCGGATCGATCACAAACGCCTCTCCCGAGGTTTGGCTAACGCCTTTGGGCACGAGTTTTGACTTAGAATCGTTTCCTTGACTGCCTGAGCCTAATGGAAGCGGCAGGCCACCGGGACCACAAAACTTGGTGCCGCTAATTTCTATGTTCTTGGCACCGATTATCTTCAGATGGCTAGCGTAAACCGTGCTTCCGCCGACTTTACCAACGCAGATGGCCGTCGACTTTGGCTTGCCTCCGATATACTCAAGTTTGGGAGTGCCAATAACCTTGTTCGGCTTGTTAAGCAGATCCTTGGGGATTTTGTTGGGATCGGCATGAAGCGTGATTTTGATTTTCGAGTTTCGAAGGTCGAGAACGCCGTTATACGCCCTATAAACGCCCGGTTTGGGGACCGCCAGCTCTACTGTAGCGCTTCCATGGAGCCGCGCGCGGGCATTTACCTTAACTGGTTTGGCCGAGCCCGGTGCTGCCGAAGTGTCGCTAAGCTGGCTCTTGGGCATTTGAACATTATTGATTTCTGCAGGATCCTCCGCACTAGCGCCATTTTTAAGTTCCCCTTTTAGGCTGTGGGCTCGTCGTTCGTTCTCCGCCACTTTCACACTCTTCTTTTGGCGCAACAGCTTCGGTTTTGGAGCCTCTTCGGTTCGCATCATCCGGATTTCTACAAGTCTTGAAGGTTCTTGTTTGGCGGCGACGGTGTTTTTCTGCAGGTCCGATTTCTTAAGACGCAGACCCACGGCGGTGACCGCAGCACAGTTTGCCACGATGGAAACGGCCAGGCTTATTCTCCAAAAGTTTGTCATTTTATACTTGCCAACCTAATGCTTTTTCGTCGCAACAATGATCGGATTCGAACTTCCTGTCTCCGCGATGAGTTCGTTTAAAAGGTCTAACGTTGAAACAAGCGCCTGGGTTTTTTGGGCCTCGCTCACGTTTAGGACGACGGCAGCGTGAGGACTCGCTGTGATCGCTTCGGTGAATTTCTCCGGCAGATCCTTAACCTCGACATCCGCTTTATTAAGATTCACAACGCCTTCGTCGTTTATCGAGATAACAACATTCCCGGCGGGACGCTTATCGCCGTGGAAGGCCGGTCGCGGTAGATTCAAGTTCAGCCCCTTTAGCTTGACCATGGAAAGCGTGGTCATCATAAAAAATACGAGCAGAAAGAAAATGGTATCGATCATCGGCACGATCTCGATTCTGGCTCTGCGCAAGGGTGGGGCTTTAAACTTTATGGAGCCCCCTTTGTTTGCGACCTAGGCGAAGTCGCTAACATAACGTGGGTTGCATTTGCCTGCTTTGCATAATCATAAGCATGCACAAAATATTTCACCGGTAGCTCACGGTCGCAGTTCAAAACCACCTGCTTTTGGGGGTTGGCACGGAGCAGATTCTGAAGTGTCGGAAGGACTTGGGCTTCGGGCAGCACTTCTTTGTTAACCAAGAAGTTTCCGGCCTTGTCGACCGTAAGCGCAATAGAATTCGTCGGAGAAATATTGGCCGTTTCACTTTGAGGCAAGCTCACTTTTTTGGAGTTGAGCTTGACCATGGAGAGGCTGGCAATCATGAAGAATACGAGCAGAAAGAAGATCGTGTCGATCATCGGAACGATCTCGATGCGCGCTCGCTTAAACTCGGGTTGTGCGAGCTTCATAGCTTTCGGTTTCCTTTGCTTGCTCAGAAGGCTGGAAAAAGAGGACGGCTTGGGTGCCTGCGATCTCCATTGAAGACACGATTTGCTTTACTCTCTCAACCAAGGAGTTGTATCCCACAAGAGTGACGATCGCGATCACAAGGCCGGTTGCCGTCGCGATGAGAGCTTCAGCCACGCCGCCAGTTATCGCTGCCGGAGAGTTCAGATTATTGGGGTCGCCAACTACGTGAAATGCCCCAATCATTCCGGTTACGGTGCCAAGTAGTCCAAGTAGGGGGGCAATAGTTATGATTGTATCTAGGAAATTCAGCCTGTGCGAGAGCTTCGGAATGTCCTCAAGAGCTTGGAGTTCCAACATTCCCTCCAACTCTTTTGGTTCAAGATGCCGATTTAGCATGGCGGTTGCCAAAAGCTTGCCTGCCGGATCTTGAGTGCCCTCAATCAATCTTGAAGCTTCTTCGTTTTTGCCCTGCTTTAGAAGGGCGATTGCACGCTCAGCGAGACCCGAGCCACCTTTTGTCATGGCGCGCAAAGCCATGGTCCGCTCGATCATCACCGCAACCGAAATAATCGCGCACAGAAGCAGCGGCCACATCATAGGGCCACCTTTCATTAGGAGATTTAATCCGTCACTAAACATCGTGCTGATCGTGCCTTGCTGAACCGATTATACAACCGCAGCGAGAAAGGCCATAGGTCAATTGGCATCACCTTATGCGCGTGCTCGGAGAGTGACTATTCACCGGCTTTAGTTTTGCTAATACAAGCGGTAAGATTTTTGCATGTTGACCGGCGCCTCTCCTATCTTGACGACGCTTGATGTTGCGCGCACGATCCAGTTCTATACCGAAGTTCTTGGCTTTACTTCTAGCTGGGCTGATAGTGATCCCGCGACATTTGGGGCTGCATCCTGGGGCAAGGTCCGAATCATGTTTAGCCAGGATCCGGAACGTGCCGGCCGGACCGAGGGCCAGGAAATCTGGATCGATGTGGATGATGTGAATGCGCTTTACGCTCAACATCTAGAACGGGGCGCGATGATCCTTTCTCCCATTGAAGACAAGCCATGGGGATTCCGCGAATACACCGTTCGGGATCCGAACGGATACCACCTTCGGTTTGCTGGCAGCCCTACTCATGTATCGCAGGGGTCTGGCGAGTTTCCGCCGGGTGTTGAACTTGTTCGGCGACTGCCGACTGCCGAAGAGTACACAGATGTGGTTGGAAGCGGATTTTTCAAAGAAGGGATCTTGGCCCAGGTTCTTGAGCGCGCCTGGGCTGGAGTTGTCGCTCTAAATCCAAATGGCAAAGTGATCGGCACGGTCCGGATCATGTATGACTCACCTGGTTGGTTCAGTATTTGGGATGTAGCTGTTTTGCCTGCTTGGCAGGGTCAGCGGATTGGCACCGCGATGATGGAAGAGGCTTTTAAAATCGTGCGAGAGGAATCTCCCGGCGCGTTTGTGTATCTGTTTACAACTAAGCACGAGTTCTACGAGCGAATTGGATTCGAGAAGGAATCTGTTGAAATGATTCGGGTTTAGTGGTTAGCCAAATAAAAACACTAAACTAAGATGTGCTGACTACCTTCATTGCCACTCTGGCGTTAGCTTTCCAGGTTCAAACGATTACTTACAAGACACCTGCGAAATCGATCGGTGCGGTTCTCGCCGATCTTTCCATTAAAACCCACCAGAAGCTGGAGGCAGTCGATTTTCTAAGTCGACAGCCAATCATGGTTGACGTACACGATGTCGGCGCTGCCGAACTACTCAAACGGATTGCGCAATGCACTTACGGCAAATGGATAACGTCAAACGACGTCAAGAAACTTGTCGTCGATGAAACCGCAGTTGCGTCGGGTAGGGCCTTATTAAAAGCCTCTGAAAGCAAAGAGATTCGGTTTGCCGTAGCCGAAGAGCAAGCGTCAGTGGACAGTCAAGACCCGATCTCCGCAGACAGTGCGCAAATGTTTGTGGACGCATTTGCTAACCAGATATATGCGGTAGAAGCACCCAGGAACGACAACGAACATTTTCCTCCCGACAACAAGGTGGTGCCACCAACCTCCCGATTGGCAATAGAGCTGCTTGGCGTTGTTGGGCCAGAAGCTATCCAGGCAATTCCTAACGGGGATCGTGTGGTCTTTTCGACTCAGCCCAACAAAGCCCAGCAACCTTTACCACCTTCGTCAGAGGTAATTGCGCAGTTCCTTAAAGATCAACAGATTTGGAATCAATACATGCACTCCGTCCCAAAGGTTGCGGGAGCGCTTCATCGGAAAGGTGATCCGCCGAGCTTTGAGCGTATTCGTTCATACATTGCCAGAGGCCAAGAAGGTGGAGAGACTATTGGCAAAATAGATTTTGCACTCAGGCGCGAAGGTGAGGCACTATACGCCGATCTTCTCATCTTTGATGACAAAGGAAATCTGTCGCTGGAAGATGATACGGTTGCGTTAGGGCTGAAGTGGGGTGAAGTGCCTTATTCACTGCCGGGTGACAAAGGGTTCGATAATCATAAGATCCCAGTTTCGGACCGTTTCCGAGACTTTGCTGCCGTTACGGCAGAGTTCGGCGAAGACCCTAAGGCATCAAAAATGGCTGCCGATAAGCTGACGGCCCAATTTCATGCTCAGATTATGCGTCCTGATCTATATGATCCAATGAGCTTTCGAATCTCTGAGCTGCTTAATGGATATGCGGAAACCAAAAAGCTCTCGCTTGTGGCCATGCTACCGGATAGCGAAGTCGAAGATTTTGCGCTGGTGCAGCCCTACTTGAGCATGGTTGACCAGGCCCTAAGCAAACATGTTTTTGCGCACGTGGTAAAAGGCGCTGGCTGGCTACAGTTGATCCCCAAAGATCCGGAGGATCTTCATCGACGCCTTGACCGCAATGGCCTTGCCAGATTGCTAGCCACGTTAAGCGAGCCAAGGGCCAGCAACGTGCGGGCCTTTGGCACGTTTTACCTTCAAAGCCCGTGGAACGACAACTTCATGATGATGGACCAATTGGCCCTCGCAAACCTCCCGAATGGCCCGAGCTTGTTTGACAGTATGGATTCCCCAGAACGAAAGCTTGCCTATGAGTTTTATGCAGTTGTCGGAGATGCCGTCCGGAAGCGCATAATGAAGGGCGAAGAAGTTCCGATATCGGAGCTAGGCCCACAAATTGCTGGTGCGCTTGCCAATTTCCTTCACATGAGCAGCGGGGAGTACAAAGAAAGTCTCAAGGCGGGCGCGGCCTATGCTTTAGGACGCGATTCCGAAGTTGACTTTCCTCCAAACCTCATCCGTTTCGAAACAGGCCCAGACAGGCCTCTTACTGAACCTACTGAAATTTTCCCGGACGGCGTTCCGCTGGGCTCAACCCTGAAAATGCAAATATTTAGCCAGCCCGCATTGATCGGCGCAGACCCGGGCTTTAGTGAAGCGTATTACGCAGATACGCTCGATGCTCAAGACTCCACAGAACGTAAAGATCAGATTCTGCCTAGCACCTTTTCGCTCGGAGATAACACATCCATCTTCTCTCTTATAAAGCTTGGGACAACGACGATGGCGCTTGACTGTTTCGACGCCGTGCTTAGGAGTACCACGACTTACAAGTTGAGCACCGTGCCACGAGCTTTTAAGGTCGAATTGAAAACGGCGCAAAAACGTGTGAAGGGTCTGTAAGATCTTCGGCTTTCGCGGGTTCAAGCCTGCGCACTACCTGCTGCGCTCCGGTCTTGACCCTAGATTGAAGGCCTAATCTTTATGCGAACGCAAATAGTCGCGGAATTGGCGAAGTCGTTCTAGCGACTCTTTATCTTTCTGGCGGTTCGCAGCTTGCTTACTAGCGATGATGTCTTCGATGTTGCAAACGGTAAAGCCCTCAATCTCAGTTCGACGGCCCCAAGCTTCTTCAAACGTTTCAATTCCATCCGGAGCGAAGATCAGATCGATATCAAAAGGGCCATCTTTTATCTCGACGAAGTCCTTACCACGGACGACCTCCGCCTCTCGTTCTGGAGTCAGGTCGAAGCCAAGCTCTCGCAAAGCGTCCACAAGTCGGCGACCGTTTTCACTCTCTTTCAGGGGAAAAATGTCGACATCTTGGGTAGTGTCAGGGAATCCTTGAATGATTGCTCCAGCCTTGCCAATAAATAGATACCGAACGTTGTGACGACTGAACACCTCACGTAATTCTTCCGCCTGTCGATATTCAAACGCGCGCAAAGCCTAACCATCCCGGGAGGTTTTCCTGACACCACTGACGGTATTCCTCCATAGTTTCAAAAGAACGATAAGGGGCATCGTCCAGAACCGGCTTGTAAGTTTTCACGAAGCCATATTTAATGCGCTGGCTAAGGGGACGCTTGGCCATCGCTTCAAACTCTCGCCAAGTTTGATCGCGTTCGCTCACTGGTGAAGTATGGACGATTTGGACCAGAACTTGTTTGCGTTACGACACTCTTAATCTTTGCGAAGTGAAGCTAGTTCTTGGTTTTCGCCATCATCTTTCCAACCAAGTCCCCGGCCCCGTCGATCTCGTTATCCGCATAAGCGATTTTGCCGTCTCGCTCGGCTCAATCTTTTTATCACACAACCCAAGGAAATAGCTGGCCGACGCATCCAATAGACTGAGTCAGCAAATGCACGAAAGTCAGCGGCGAATCGCCTTTGAAATCCTCTATGCCGAGAATGCGGCTCCGGTTTACCGGTTCGCGCTTCGGCTATGTGGAAACAAGGAGGACGCCGAAGACATGGCAGCCGAGGCGCTTGTCCAGGCCTATCGCAAGTGGTCCGGCTACAAGGGCCATGCATCGCCAAGGACTTGGCTTTGCGCGATCGTTCTAAATCAATGGCGGATGCGCCAACGAAGAGGAATGGTCCACGAAGTTAGTCTAGATAGCATCCAGGAAGTGGCAGCCTCTTTTGAGTTCGTTGATTACGAACTGGCTGAGGCTATTTATGCGCTTAGCGATCGCCTTCGCGAGGCTTTCCTCTTGGTTAAGGGGGAAGGATTTACCCACGCGGAAGCGGCAAAGACGCTTCGTGTGCCGGTCGGTACGGTGTATTTTCGGGTGCATTCGGCAGTGCATCAGTTACGCAAGACATTAGGTTCCCCTGCGCGTGTTCAAATGCCCGTGGCGGAAGGCAAGGTTAGCGATGAAATGTGAAAAGATCCAATCTTTGGTTTCCCCATATTTGAGCGGCGAACTTTCGAAGAAGTCGAAGCAAACAGTGGCCGATCACATTGCGGATTGCCCGGAATGTCGGCTTTTTGTTGAGTTTCATCGATCTCTTGACGCCCGCCTGGATAGCAACTTAGCGGTACCAGAGGGACTGAGAAGGAAACTCGATCAGCGGATATTGCTCGAACCTGGCCGAAAGCATTTGTTGGCTCGAATGCTAGGAAATCCACTTATGAAAAACATTCTAATATCTGGTTCTGCGGCTACGGCCATCGTCGCCATTGCCCTCGTTCTCGCGCCCGGAAATGCGACTGCCTCGCCGGTTAAAACTCTTGCTTCCATGAAATCGGCTCTAGCCAGGGCCGTTCAATCCGGCGAACTGACATTCAACGCGAGTGTATCTGACAATGGTACTATCACAGTGACTGGACTGCTGGACGGGCAACCGTTCCCCGCTGATATTCCGTTAGTCGTTCAATCCCAACACAAGGGCAATACTTACGATGTCAAGGTTACGGCCGACCTCTCGCCTGCAAGCTATTCTTCAATTAGTTACGGCAACGACCAGTCCACCTTGGAGTTGATCCCCAAAGACAAAGGGAATGATCGACTGGAGATTAGGCTAGATCCCCTGAGTTTGAATCCCATCTCATGGACATCTTTCACCAAGGATAGCGAAGGTTGGAAGGTGAAAGACCACGGCGGTTATAAGCCAAAAACCACTGGCGCGCCAGATCCAAGTTCTACGGCAACCGTGACGGCGCACATGCGAATTATCGTGGCACCACACCAAAGCGCGTCGCTAAGCATCAAGTCGAACGGCAACTAGCAGGAGTTTTCACAAAAACGGTGGCCTTCGAAGCAGTTCGCGGCCACCCTTGCGACTTGGGTTGCCTCAGCAACCGGCCGTGTATTCGATGTAACCGGCCTTGTAGGTGGTGCTCCCGATAACAACTTCCACTTCGTAGAGCCCAGCGGGGCTTTTTGTGGACATAAAGGTGTCCACATAGTTGTTAAGGATTTGGTTATTCGGCGTACTCTCCGAAGTGCCGGTCGGAGTGCCTTCATCGTTCACCTCGATAAAGTTGACCTCGGCTAGCGTAGCGCTCCCCCACCCGCCTGTTTTCCCTATTTCAAGGGTCCCATTGCAGTTAAGCGTCTTTACGCTAAACGTGTAACCATTTGCAGGGCCCGCTGATACCTCATCCGTAGTGCCCGCCCTCCACTACCGGAACCTCCGCAGCCGAAAGCTGCAATAAAAGCGAAAACGGCGACGACGTACTTTACACGAGTAAAAAGGTTCATGTGCTGTCCATACCTGTGATTCATGCCCCGGGTCAAGGTTTATTTAAGATATGTTAATCAAATTTTGGCGAAATCTGGCTAGAACTTGCAGTCATGAAGCCACTTGGCAAAGTAGTCGCGTTTGCTAACGGTTTCGTCGTGCTCTAAGGTTGTCCTTAGCACTATCAATGGGCCTCGTTTGGCGACATCAGCATCTGTGACATCTTCTTCGAACATCACTCTCGGCTCGACGTGCCTCTTCTGAAGCAGCGCGATGAGGCGGGCGTTCTCATGTCCCAAATGTTCCGTGCAGATCGAGATCAGTCTGTGGCCAGCAGTTGCGGCATAATCGGCAAAGGCCGGCAGTCCTCCGTAGGTGGCATCGAACAGGATGACGTCGGTGATCTTGTCGTACAACTCCTTGCGGTCGAGAATATAGGTGGTTACCAAATAGCCACCACTGTGAGCGGTTAGCGCCACTTGACCGAGGGTTGCTGTTGGAGAAATACGCCCTTCTTTTGCAAGGAACGTTAAAGCCTCGTTTAAGAGTGCGGTTAGGGAACCTTGGTCGAATTGGAGCTTGCCATCGTTGGAATCTGGCGCATCCTTGGGGCCTTGAGGGACTATAAGAACTGCATTCAAGCCGCTCATGCGCATGATCGTAGTGGTCGAACACGTTTTCGACGTGGTTATTCCAACCATGAAAGTGAACGACGAAGTTGATCGTTTTTCCTGGCACGAACTGCTTTGGGATGAAGACTCCGACCGTTGAATCGCTGTAATAAGGATCACGCGGGTAGAACGTCTTGTCGCTGGCCGTGAAACCCTGATCCCTGCTGCTATGCGGAAACGGCGCGCTCTTGAACGGTACCAGAGCAAGATCGCCATCGGGAGATGATTTCCAGACGCCGGTCTGAACGGCGGCAAAAACCGTAACACAAAGAAGGACAAAGAGATTCATGAGAGTGATTCGAGGCTATCTTTAGGAGCGCTCAAGGCCTAGCCGATTCTCAAGCTGCGGTAAAGTTCGACACTATCTGCATCCTTTCAGGTAGAACTTCGCCCAATCGCAATTTTCTGATCCATCCCGGGGCATTTTTGCCGGCAGAGCTATTCAAAAGGTTCTGCAATAAATCACCAAATTGGTCGGAGAGGACGGGCTCCGCAGCCGTTTCATCGATTCGCATATTCAAATCTCGAAGCGCTTCAGCGGCAGGAATTGCCGCAATTTCGTTGTAGTTCTCCGCATCTTTGCTGCTTCCAACATCGAAAATCCAAAGATGCCCTGATAAGACAAACAGCATCAGATACCTCGTTGGTAGAGAACGACCATGCATCATCTGGTTCCAATACCACCTCCTCGCGCGACTTCCTTCTGAATGGCCATTCACCCAACTGTGTGCTTTGATTTCGAGTGCAATAACAGCCTTATTTGTGGCTGCCGAGATCACTGCGAAGTCACTCCGAAATTGAATAGACGTGTTCTGCATTTCCCAGTCGCCAGATCGGATCATCTCTTCGAGACAATTCCGGCATACGTTATGCTGAAGTCCGGTGAATACCTCTTTTACAACGACGACAGGCCCGGGCGCAACTGCGGTACAGCCGTCGAGTTTGAGCTCACACTCTGTCGTTACCACGGCGCCTAAAGATTTAACAAGCATCTAGTCCTCTTGGCAATTCTTGTGACACCATTCGCGAAAACACTCAGATGCGTCGAACACAAGATCACACTTATCGCTTTGTTCAAGTATGGAGTATGTGGAGGCATGGGCGCTTGCTTCACCCTCTTCCAGGTCATATTCCGGGCCGCTGGCGGATCGAACAACTCCTAGCTCGTGTCGATCAAGGTGAGCGAACTCGTGCGCAAGGCTCGCCTGCAGAGTCAACCGATCGCGCATAGTTTGAGGATTTGCTCCGGGTAGGATGTTCGCGCCAAGCATAACATATCCCTTACCGCACATGGCAAGTGTTTCCGAACCGTTGCTTGAGGCACATGATATGTCGAGCAAGAAGGAGTAACCTGATCCTGAGAGCAGTACGCTCCAGAAATCCTGACATTCTTGTATTTGCGGCCCCGTTAAGCCAACTGCGTTGCGCATCTAGGCTATTGTACGCAACGTTGACCAACGAACGTTGTGAGCTCATACTACCAGAATGGTTGTGGCTACTTAAAGCGGTTTTCGCGCATACCGAAGCGCAAACGACCAGAAAACAGGCCACCAAATCAGATCGTTGAAGAGAAGATTGAACCCAAAGGACCACGGCAAATGACCTTGCAAAGCCGCGAATACAAAGCCGATAGGGCCAAATGTTTTGCCGGCTAGCCCAACCCAAATGAGGCCGCTATAGCGCACGGGGTCTCGGGCGAGCAGATAGTATCCGTAGGCATAAACGCCAACAATCATGCCGATGCATTGAAACGCTTCCATCGGCTGGAAAGGCGGTATTCCAAGAAGGAGAAAGATTTTGTAAGGAGCGAGGATTGCGATAAGGCCCCAGAGAAAGTTGTAGGCGGTGGCGGCGTAAAACCAACGCTTATAACCTTGAAGCGGGTCTTTCGAAATTGGCTGAACTCCTTCCATCTATGCTGGCCCTAAGTCGCATTCCCTGGAAAGAAAAGGGTCTTGCGTGCAAGCATTTCTTCCGCTACCAGCGCGGACTCGTTACCCTTCTTTTGCAGTTCCTTTACGGTGTTCTCGAAATCCGCTAGGCTCCGGTTTTGGCTTAGCTTAAAAACCGCCTCTACGTGAGACACTTCAATCTCAAAACCTTCGATTGCTCCTATGAGCGAGGGCACATAGTCCGGCGGAAGAAGGGCGAACTTGGCGGCGGGGTCAACCTCGTTGCCATCTTTCAGCTCTTTCAGGATTTCAACTAAGTCTGCCTCAGGCAAAAAAGTTAAGAAGCCCCTGGCATGAACCGCCATGTAATTCCAAGTGCCTCCAAAGCGAAGATTGGCGTTCCAACTGGCGAGAACGGGCGCGTTCGGCCCCGTAAACGCCACCAGCACCTCACCCGCGCTCTTGAATCCCTTCCAGTAGGGCGTTTTTCGCATTACATGCCCGCGAAGCTTAATTTGGGAGCCCCTAATGCTTAATAGCAAGGGAACGTGGGTTGCCACGATAGAACCCGATTCATCCACAGCAGTGACCATCGCAAACGGGTATTTCCGCATGAAGGCGATGATCGCCTCTTGGTCTTGCTCCCGGAACTCGGGCATTGGATACATCGGGACGAGCTTACCCACGCGCATTGAACGGGCCGCTCTCAACCGCCTGCATACTATATGGAGATGAATGCCGCGCACCCGGTTTGGCGTGTTGAAATGCTTGGTACGCTGCAGGCAAAGGCTGACCGGCTACTTGTCACGCGCTTTCGCACGCGGCGAGTTGGCTTGCTCCTTGCCTATCTAGCCCTCACTCGAAATCGCATGCATCACCGGGAAGAGGTCGCCGAATTGCTTTGGCCTGACCAGGATCCCGAAGCAACGGCCCGAAATCTCCGCCAGGCCCTTTTCACCCTTCGGCGCGCACTTGAGCCGCCCACCCTTGGCGTAGAGGGGATTCTTATGGCCAGGCAGTCCACCCTCCAGATGAACTCGGAATTGGTCACCACCGATGTATCAGAATTCGAGGCACTGGTTGCTCGCGCATCGAGCCAAAGTGAGCCGCACGAACAAATCGAAGCTCTCAAAACGGCGGTCACCCTTTATAAGGGGGAACTACTTCCCGGCTTTTACGAAGATTGGATTCAAAGCGAAAGGCTACGCCTTGAGGATCTCTACCTTTACGCGATTCGGCGTCTCATCGAGCTTTGCGAAGCCGAGAAACTCGATGAAGAAAGCATCCTTTACCTAAGGCTGGCACTCGCAAAAGAGCCGCTTAACGAAGAATGGCACGTACGGTTGATGGAGAAATACCTGGTCACATCGAGGCCCTCAAGCGCCTTGAACCAATACCGCGAGCTAAAGCAGTACCTGGCAGAACAGCTCAGTTGCGAACCTTCGGTAGAAGCCAAGAGGCTGGGGCAAAGAGCAAAAGCTGCATTAGGTGTACGCGGTGCCGTATCCTCCGCTGCGTCGCAAGGCGGCACTGACCAACGAAACCCAGTAAACCAAGAAGAGGCCGAGACTTCCCACACCCCTGCCCTTTACAGCATTGTTGAGCAGGACTCCGCGCAATTGTCCAGACTGCCTTCCCCACTTACGCAGTTTTATGGCCGGGAGCCTGAGATCGAAAGGGCTCTGGATTTGATTCAAAACACAGGTGCAAGGCTCGTTAGTATCGTCGGACCGGCCGGGGTAGGCAAGACCAGGCTTTCTATCGAGGTCGGGAGGCTTCTTTCAGAGCAGTTGGGTTGGGATGTTTGGTTTAATCCGCTCGCCGACCTCGCTTCGGCGGAAATGCTAGCCGACTCCATCCTCGATACGTTTAAGGCCGGGAATCTAGGACGAGAAGATCTATTCGAAGCCGTGGGGAGCGTCCTCAAAGGCTCGAAGAACCTGGTCATTCTCGATAACCTAGAGCATATCGTTGAGCAAGCCACGCCCTTTGTGGCCGACCTCGTTCGGCGAGTGCCACATCTTCAAGTCCTGGTTACCACCCGGCAGGCGCTTAAGATTGATGGGGAGTGGGAGATTGGGCTTGGGCCATTGCCGGTGCCAACCCATGGCTTGGATTGGGCGGAAGAGACTTCCGCAGATTTGCTCACAGATCAGCTTCGGAATCCCTGCATCCAGCTGTTTGTCGATCGGTGCCAACGTGTTCGCCCGGATTTTCAGTTGACGCGGAAGAACGCGGCCCCTATTGCTCGAATTTGCTTGCAGATGGAGGGGCTTCCGCTCGCCCTTGAGATCGCGGCGGCAACTTCGAACAGCTTTGCCCCGGCCCAAATGGTGCAACACCTTCAAAATCGGTTGACGGCTTTAACTAGCAGGCGAAGAGACATCTCCGAGCGCCACCGAAGCCTGCGGGCCGCCATCGACTATAGCTACGAACTGTTGAGGCCGGACCTGAGACGCCTATTTACGGCCCTTTCGGTATTTCGGGGAGGGTTTTCGATCGAATCCGCGTTTGAGGTCAGCTATCGTTGGGCGCACAATCTGGCCCAGGAAAACCAAGATTTAAAGAACCCCCACGACGCGTGTATGGCGGCGGTGATAGAGTTGCAGGATCGATCCCTCGTCGGTGCAGAAACGGGGCGCGAGGATGCAGAACTACGCTTTAGAATGCTTGAGGCTTTCCGCGAATATGGCGAAGATCGCCTAAGCGCCGAAGAATATCGCGAACTCCGCGAACAGCACGCCAATTATTTCCTCAATCGAAAAGAGTTTCCCGATCACGGGCTGTCCAGGACAGCTATGCAAATCGCCGTTCGCACGGCTGCCGATTACGATAACTATATCGCTGCCATCGGATTCTATTTACAGAAGCGAGAAATCCACAAGTGCATAGATCTTCTGGATACGCTGCAAGCCAACTGGTATTCAGGGGGCCCAAAAATGATTGAGCGGGCCTATATCCGGCAAATATCCGACCTGCCCGAATCGAAGGCGCTTGATCCCGATTATCGAATCCTTCTCCTAAGGATGCTCGGCACGACCTACATTCGCAGTTCCGAGTTCGATGCTGCATATCGCGCTTGCAACCAGGCTCTGGAAGTTGCGAAAGCGATGAAGAGTGAGAGGCAGATTGCGATCTGCCGTTCGGGCATTTCCGTTTGCGCAGGTTTTCTCGGCAGGCAACAAGAATGCCTGGACCTCAATTTGCTGGTTTTGCCTTATGCAAAGGTTGCTGAAGATTATCAATTGCTTGAAAAGACTTACCTATCAATCGGCGCCATCTATTGGGGCATGGGAGAGCTCGATCTTGCCGAGCAGGCTTTATTATCTGCCAAGAGCGCTTCAGCGAATTCGCTCGACGGCGAACCATCGCCATTGGTTCTTTACAATCTGGCCAGGGTCTACCTCGACACTGGCCGCCTTGACGAAGCCATGGTCTTGATCGGCGATGCGATCCGCATCAGCAAGAGGCTTCACGACGACTTCAACCTTGCCCTCGCTTTAACCTTGATTAGCAGATACCAGTGGCTTAAAGGGAATCTATCGGCGGCGCTGGCAAGTAATCACGAGGCGATGGTCAAACGAAGGGAGTGCGCCTTCTCTTACTACACCCTTTATGGCATCCAACTCCATTCGCTCCTTTTATCTGAAGTGTGCGAGTTCGAGGCGGCAACCATTCTGCTCGGAGCCACCCACAGCTTAGGGCGAACCGACCAATCTCCGGACGAAAAGGACCGCATCTCGGCCCTTGAAACAGTTCGATCGGCACTGCGGCCTGAGGCATTTGAGCGCGCTTGGGCGAAAGGCTTGGCCATGAACGCAGACGAGGCTTATACCTTTGCAATTCAATACAAATAAAGTGTTGATATTTGGTTGACGGCCTAGTTGTAAGTTACAGTTGCCTCAATTGTTTTCTCGGACTGCCCTCATGAAAAAATACCAAGACCCAACGCATCTTTCCCTTCGCGGGTTCACCCTTATCGAGCTGTTGGTGGTCATCGCGATCATCGCCATTCTCGCCGCTATTCTGTTCCCGGTTTTCGCCCAGGCCAAATTAGCCGCTAAGAAAACTGTCTGTCTGTCGCAAATCAAGCAGATCACGCTAGGCGATTTTCTCTATACGAACGACTACGACGACACCGAGCCAGTCTTCGATTACAACTATTTAAACTTCACCCCTGGTCCTGCTCCTATCCTAAATGTTTGCTTTTGGTGGGGCGGATACAGTATCGATTTCAACAAGGGATACGATCCAGTGGCTACGCCTAGCGACGGCCTGCTCTATCCATACATGAAGAATCAGCCGATCTTCAATTGCCCGATAACGAGCCAATTGGTGCCGGCGACGAGCGGCTTCTTTGAGCCATTAGGCTACGGTGCCAATACAAACGTGATTTCGCCGGACGGGACCACCGTTAACACAAGTCAAATCGCTGCGACCTCGGACACGATCCTTATCGCCGATTCGGTTGCCGTGGAAGACAACTCAGGGGCAGGCTTACTGGTCTCCAATATCGGATTGACGGGCCCTTCCTACGTTTACAGTCCGACAACCTTTGGCGCCCACACGCTTCAAGCTAACGTTGGCTGGTGCGACGGACATGCAAAGTCGGTTAGAGTTTCAAACCGCCCGACACTGGCCGATTACAACGGCGACGCAGTGGTCCAAGCCTATGCCACCCAGCAGAATGTTGGCGACATTATCAATCCAGCCTATCCCTATGGAAGCGCTTGGGAAGACTACTATTACCGAATTGACAAGCCCTGAAAAAAGCACGTAACGGGTCTCCGTTTAACAGCGGAGATCCCCCAAAACCTATGGAACGTAAATTCTCTTTTCCTTTAATCTTGGTCGCACTTCTTGCCCTGGCAGGGTGCGGTGGACCCGTGATTGTCGAATCACATCAGACTCAAGTGAAAGACCAAGCTCGAAGCTCGCTTGACTCACAGCTCAAATCAATGACCCCAGCGCAGCGAGGCGAATATTTTAGAGCCCACCCCGGAGACGCCAATCTCTTTCTGCCGAATGTGCACGGCGCCGGTCCCGCTCCTTCGACCAAATAGCCAAAACTCAAAATGAAATTAAATCCAGCCCTCATCAGTGTTCTTGTCTTATCGAGCGCGTTTGGCTTCGGCCAGCAATCGCATTATCTAACTGTTGGCGACCCGGCGCCCCAACTCAGGCCCGCAAAGTGGCTTAAGGGTGCCCCGATCGAGGCCTTCCAGAAGGGCCAAGTCTATGTAGTGGAGTTTTGGGCGACCTGGTGTGAACCTTGCAAAGAGAGCATTCCTCACCTAACGGACATGGCCCATAAACTCGGAAGCAAGGCTTCGTTCATTGGGGTTAGCATTTGGGAATCAAACGACCCGACCGACACGGCTTACCAGAAAAAAGTGGCAACCTTCGTTCAGAAAGAAGGCGCGCAAATGGATTACACGATTGCGGTTGACGGGCCAAAACAGCCGGTAGCGAACTTTTGGATGAAATCTGCCGAAGAATCGGGCATACCAACCTGCTTTGTTGTTGGCCAAGACGGCCGTATCGCCTGGATCGGCCACCCATCAGAGCTTGAGCCCGTTCTAAACGACGTCATCGCCAACCACTTCGACGTTCAGGCTGCTCGGGCTAGAAGAGAGGTCAACTTGGAGTTAATCCGTCCGGTCGACGAGGCGTTGGAAGCCAAGAAATACGATGTTGCTCTCAAGCGAATTGACGAAGCGGTGGCCAAGAAGCCCAGCCTGGATCGCTTTTACACTTACGACCGGTTGGTCGCGCGTTTCCACCTTAACTGGGAAAACGCAAAATCTATCTCCGATGGCATCATCAAGGATTCGAAAGGGGAAATTGGTGCATACCGAATGATCGCCTCGATACTAGCCACTCAACCAGATCTCGCGCCAGGTGCATATCGGTACGGGGTACAGCTTGTGGACGAAGCTCTGAAAGAAGGCGAGATGGGATATCTATTTCTCGCGATGAAGTCGGACATTTACTCCAACCTTGGGGACAACGTTGAGGCTGAGAAAACACAGCAAGACGCGGTTTCTGCGGCCGAAAAAGACTCGCACGCGCCTGCCGATTTTGTTGCCCAGATGAAGCGAAAGCTTACTAAGTTGGAAGATGGCTTAGCCCACGCCAAATAGCAGGCATTTGATTCTTAAGAGTGACTTGACGCTTTGAAATAGAGGCTCGCGGAACTCGCCATCGGTTCAGTAAGGTTGGGACAGCTGGCGCCTCCTAGCCGAGGCCGTAGCCTTGCCCATCTTTGAGGCGCCCGGTTAGGATTAGAACAAAGTCGATCAAAGCCCAAATAATAACGAGATCACGGGCCTTGGCCGCCCCATCAATAAAGGTAGCGAAGGTTAGAGCCCTATTAAAGCTCATCCACCCGATCATGCTTCCGATGCGGAGCAGCACCCACCTCAACATCCAAATCGCGAGCATTATGCTCCCGGTCGTCCAGCGGCCCAGATAGAACCGATGGATTCCCAGCCAGCCGAGGAATAGGGCCAAAGCTGCGGCAACTGCCTTGCTCCTTTGCCCGACCGCTTGGCCGCCATGCGTTGGCGCTCCAATTCCGGGCGGCGCCGACTGGTGAAAATTTGTATTGGCTCCTGCCCTCGTGTGTTGATAGGGGGTACTGGCTCCTGAGCCGGGATATCCGCTCCCAAAAGCCCCCCCGCTTGAAGACGCTAAGTTCGCCTGGGGCCGCGGTGGAGGAGCTTGTGTTTGATAACCGTCAAAGAGCCCCCGCAAGTCGGACGCTCGCATAGTTCTTCCAGAATTGGTCTCGATGATGGTGGTATTTAGGCATGACTCTGCCCTGCACGCACCAATTCCGTAAACTTGGCAAGTCTACGGGGCCGTAGGATTTGCCGTCAGGGCCAATCACTAAATACATTTCTTGAACTCCGCTGGCACCATAACGAACCAGTTACATTATGGCGACGAACAACCAACCTTTTCGGCCCCTTCAGATTTAGCCTCGACGGAGTGTCCGCATCGCCGAAGACGAACTTCTTGAATTTCGCGAGGAATAAAGGTGGCCCTCCAAAATTTCACCATACACGATCGCCGTATACGGTCTGCAGATACTCCAGTTGCGCAACGTGCTCGCGTGTGTGGATCGCGCCGACACTCACCATGTAAGACATGGGGGCTGCGCCTAGCCCGAATGGTAAGGTCACCATTTTGGCCATGTCCTCCTCGCTCATGGATTCCAGCAAGGCAATGTACTTGGTCAAGTTGGCTCTCCAAAGGTCCAAGGCTTGTTGTCGGGTAGTAATGGTCTTCTCTAATGCCAGGTGCTCCGCATCTGCCTGCTCGGTGGTTGGCGCGGCGAACGGTTTACCGCTGAGCAACTCGCAGATAAAGCCCAACGAGAATCCGCAGTGCGCGACTAAAGCCAAAGGCGAGCGAGCGGTTGGGCTTGGGGTCCAGTTCAAACGGTCTTCCGGGACATTGGCAAAGTCCCGCAGCAGCCTTGCGCCCATTTGGTTTACTTCTTCAACGGCAGCGGCGACTTCGCGCGTCATGTTAGTTCTCCTCCAGGAATCGGGCGATGTTGCTAACCAGCATTTCGCTGCCAACCATGCGCTGCTTAACGTCGCCCGCATCGCCGGTGAAAAAGGCGCCTTGCTCGGTGAATTTCATACGAGTTCCGGCACCGGAATCCTCGAACTCCACGGTGGTTAACGAGACTGACATTAAGTCGCCATTCACCGTCATCCTGTACGCATAAACGATACGAGTTTGATCGACGATCTCCATGTACACAGCATCAAAGTGGGAAGATCCCCCCTGACTGAATGAGCCGAGAACCGTTTCTTTGCCTCCCACTTTGAACTCTAGTTCGCGCTTGACCGGCGTCCATACATCGGCGGGGCCAGCGAACCACCTCGCTTTCAGATCTTTATTGGACCAAACTGCAAAGGCCCGCTCGCGGCTGGCCTTAAGGGTCCTTTCAATGGTAAATGTGTCGTGAATCACTGCGCTGTTCATAGGTCCTCTCCTTCTGCCAATAGCTTTTCCATCTGGTCAAACATCCTCTCCCAACTCGCCTTACGCTTCCCCACCCATTCGTCCATCAAGAGGATCGGGGCTTGGTTCAGTCTGCAGAGTCGCACCCGGCCCTGTTTCTGGCTCGTAACCAGCCCGTCCGACTCCAATATGTGCAAATGCTGCATCACGGCAGGCAGTGACATCTTAAGGGGCTCGGCGATCGCCTTTACGGAGGCGGTTCGACCTGCGAGCGCTTCCACGATGTGCCTTCGCGTGGGATCGGCTAGAGCATGGAACACAGGATCCAACGATGAGGTATAGTTAAGCATATGCTTAACTATACTTGATCAGCGCAAGCTTAAGCAACACATAAGGTTTTTGGGGCACGAATCGGCACCCTTTTGGAACTACGCCAAGTTCAAAGAAAGCCGAATTCATAGTGTATAGGCCTCAATTCAAAATACCTGTTGATTGAGGACTAAAAAGCCGATAACTTCTAGCAGAGGATTAGGCCAAGATGCATGGCCATGTCCCCAGTTCGGAGGGCTCGGACGGGAATGGTTGGTTCAAAAGAGAGTACATCACCCAAACATATACACCGGCCCAGGGCCGATTCCAAGAGAGAATTTGTGAGACTTGCGTTAGAAAGCATCCTTGCTGGCCGTCCGCTACCAAAAAGAGTGCCAACCTCGGGGCCTGCATTTGGCTGCGCAATCGCAGCGGTGGCCAGCAAGTGATCGGAAGGTCCGAACAGAAAGTCGATCCTACCTACGGATTTTCCAAAGGCGAGATCGATGTGATCCTTTCGGACCAACATCTGCGCATCGACCGCATCATGGAAAGGTTTCTGATGGTGCATTGCGCCATCGCGTTCGCGCTCGCCTTTTTCTATTCGACTTGGATGGTAACCGTCCCCGTGGCCGTTTTCGCCTACCTCATGTTTGCAGTTAGCAGGAGGATGATGCCGGGGAGTTTTGGGACACGCTGCGTGGCCGGCATATCTTTGCTAACCTTTTGCTCGCTCCACATTTACCAGATGCACGGCATGCCAGAAATGCACTTCTTTTTCTTCACAGCCGAGACAATGATGATTTTGTATTACGATGCCGAGGCGTTTTGGCCCGGCACGCTGCTCATCATTATTCAGAACATTCTTTTCGCGGGCCTGACAAATGCTGGCTATCACCTGCAGTTCTTCCCTGAAAGCCATATCACGGTTGCAAAGCAGTTCTTCCACTATTCCATTGCCGTTGGGCAGGTTGGCGTTTGCGCGTGGCTGGCGTATTACCTGCGGCAGGCGCTCCTGCGCGATACCCAGCAGCGCTTTTCCCTGATGCAAACGAACTCCGCGCTCATGGAAGCGCGAACGGCGGCGGACAAGGCCAACCAGATCAAATCGCAGTTTTTGGCCAATATGAGCCACGAGTTGCGAACGCCGCTTAACGGTGTTATCGGAATGTGCGGGCTCCTGGAAGAAACGGAAACGAGCCAAAGAAGCCGCGATTATGTAGAATGCATCAAGTCTTCAGGCGAAACGCTGACGTCCTTGATCAATGACATTCTCGATCTTTCGAAGATTGAAGCGGGCAAGATATCAATTCGGCCACAGGCAGTTAATCTCGAAGTCTTGATCGACGAAATCTTGGCGACAACGCAGTCAAGAGCGGTTGAAAGAGGGCTTGAGTTCTTTGCGATTGTCGATTCGAACCTTCCTCGTGAGATTCAAGCCGACCCCGACCGGGTCAAGCAGATTTGGATCAACTTGATTGGCAACGCCCTAAAGTTCACCGAATCCGGTTCCGTAGTCCTTCGAATTGGCTGGAATCAGATTGACGGTAAGCAGGGTTCCCTGATTTCGTCAGTGACCGATACCGGCATAGGTATCGCCGACGATTCCCTCGACTCCATTTTTGAATGCTTTTCCCAGGTTGGAGATAAGGTTAGCCACGATAATGGCGGGACTGGGCTGGGTCTCGCTATCTCTCGTCAGTTGGCAGTGGCCATGGGGGGTTCTTTAGCAGTTGAAAGCGAGCTTGGCGCTGGAAGCACTTTTACGTTTCGGCTTCCTGCGATCGGCATTGCCAGGCAGGAATTGGCGCAACCAAAATCCAAAGATTGCCTGATATTGGATCATAGCGCTCTTGCGGCGGAATCCTTGGCTTCGATTTTGGTTCTATGCGGCCATCCGGCAACGGTTGTGAAGGATGATAATTTTCAGCACGCGCTGAACCAACAGTGGCATGTGGTTTTTGCAAGTGACTTATGGCTTCAACGCAATGGGCAGGAAGCGATCCATCGATTTAGCTACGAACGCGTGATCGTGACGACAAGGGATTCGGCCGATTCGGCTGGCCATGTGATTTACCTGCGAACGCCATTTCGCTTCTCTCAAGTCCGAACGACCCTCGTTGGGGAACGGTGCGTGTCTCATGATTTGTCAACAAAGGGTTCGCTATCCGGCCGGCGGTTCTTGATCGTTGAAGATAACCGCATCAATCAGCGCATTTTGCTGGAGATTCTGAAGAGGCAAGGCGCCGAAGTCGACCTTGCTGAGAACGGCAAGATCGGGTTGGATGCTATGAAATCCACTGTTTACGATTTGGTTTTTATGGATTGCCAAATGCCGGTGATGGGCGGCATTGAATGCACGCGGCTTATTCGGCAGTTTGAAGCGGGATCAGGAGTGCATCGAAAGATCGTGGCGACTACCGCAAACGCCATGAGCGGCGACCAGGATGAATGCCTGCGAAGCGGAATGGACGGCTATCTTTCAAAGCCGATTACACGCACGGCGCTGTTCGCGGCGATTGAACAGATGCTTGGTGATGAGCGAAGCCAAGTGGCTGCGTGAATTGGTCGGTATTCTTAACTCCAGGTGAAGACCAACTTTATCCTAATCGACGGCATCCCGGGATCGGGCAAATCCACCCTCGCGCAGGATATTGGATTGGCTTTGGAGTTGGAGAACAAGGCTGTTAGCGTGCTTCTTGAAACGGATCCGGCCCATCCGCTGCACCCAATTCCCACTGACGAGATGGGAGCTGGATGGCCGAATATCCATGAGGTCATTTCTGCCGAAGACTTTGCGGAACATAGCCTTTCCCTATGGAAAAGTTTGCTTTCTGGTTTGGCACCCGGCGGCGCTTTGATCGTCGAGAGCTTTCCTTTTCAAAGTTCTATCAGGGTCCTGATGCAGATGGGCGGTTCGCCTGAACTGATCTCGGAGTACTGGCAGGCGTGGCAGAGCATTGTGGCCGATGTCAATCCATATATCATTTATCTTGAGACCGCAGACGCCAGGGCCCAGATCAGTTCCATTGCCGCACGGCGCGGGCCAGAATGGAAGGAATACATCGCCAGCGCTCTTTGTCAATCGCCGTATTGTGTCCAGCGTGGCTATTTTGGCTGGACCGGTGTTGAGAAGATGATGTGCGAATACAGCGCCCTTATCGATGATCTGTTGTCTTCGTCCCGAGTTCCCGTGATCTTCTTAGAAGCGGAACCATCGGATTATGAGGAAAGATTGCGAGATGCGCTCAACTCGCTCGGTTTTTTGAAGCATTCTTAACGTAGGCGCGCAGTAAACTCGGCTTAATGGAACAGGTTCGAGATGCCCTAAAGGGCCAATATCACGCGGCGCTGGCGATGCTTAAAGAAGCTATCGAGCTCTGCCCAGAAACGCTTTGGAACTGCGGAGTCCCGCCGAGACAGTTTTGGCGTATGGCCTACCATACGCTGTTCTTTACCCACCTGTACACGGAACGCAACGCAGACGATTTTCGGCGCTGGGAAAGCACCGAGACGAAGTTGAAAGCGACGAGCACCGCGAAAAGCTGGATGCCGTCCCCTATACAAAAGCTGAGCTCTTAGAGTATTGGGAGATCGTTAATGGCCGCATTGATTCCCAAGTTGACCTCGTCAATCTCACCTCGCCGGATTGCGGCATCCCGTGGTACAAGATGCCAAAGTTGGACCACATCATCATGAATTTGCGGCATATTCAGGAACACTCGGGCCAACTCCGCGACCGGCTTCTTGAGGCGGGCATCGACGTGAAATGGGTCGGCAAATCCTAAGGGTTCGAGTCCATAGCTATTTAGTTAAGCTCGGAAACTCCTTTATACGCGGTTTGTCTTGCGGGACCTTCCCCGGTTCGCGGACTCACTCCGCTTAAAAGGGGCACCCTGCCCGCACGAGCCATCGGACGGGTTTCCCCCTTGAACCCCCTCCGAACGGAATCGACACCACCCCTCCGCCCGAGAGGGGCGAGGGGCTTTGCGCATAGGCGTTAAAATAAGGTTTAGAGGGCTACTTTCAAAGGTTTGTCGCTCGCGCCTCTCCCGGTTCGCGGACTCACCGACCTCTCCATCCGGGAGAGATTTGTGGCTGCAAAAACGCCAAGGTTTCCTTATTTTAACG